>DBVZ01000059.1:9253-10839 GCA_002308255.1 Lachnospiraceae bacterium UBA1251
AATACCATGGATTCCATGGTCGGCTACAAGAGTGAGCGGTATAAGTATTTCGGGCGCGCGGCAGCCCTGATCGATGACGCCGTCAATTTTCTTCCCGCGAGGCTCAGCGCCTTATGTATCATCGCCGCGGCGTACATTCTGCGGGATCCGGTCTTCAGCGGAGCAGACGCCGTCCGGATCTACAGGCGGGACCATAAAAAATCAGCCAGTCCGAACGCGGGACATCCCGAGAGCGCGATCGCCGGAGCCATGGGGATCCGCCTCGGCGGCGGGGCGGTCTATTCCGGCCGGTTCCTGCCGAAAGACTATATGGGTGACCGGAAGCGGCCGATCGAGGCGAAAGACATCCCGCGGGCCAACACCCTGATGATCACGGCATCAGTCGTGGCCCTTGTGGTCTTTTTGCTTTTGATCGGGTTTGTCTGGATTCTTTCCTGGTAAAACGTAAAATGCCGGAGCGGCGGAAAGCTGCCCGGCAGCAGAAGAGGTACAGTATGCACGGCGGAGATATTTACCGCAATCATGTCAAATATGATTTTTCAGTCAACGTAAATCCGCTCGGAATGCCGGATGAGATGAGAAATGCCGTTCTGGAAGCCATGGAACACCTTGACGCGTATCCGGACCCGGAAGCGGAAATGCTCCGGAACGCCATCGGGAAAAGGCTGGGTGTTTCTCCGGAAGAGATCATTCCCGGAAATGGCGCCTCCGAGATCTTCATGGCAGCCGTGCACGCTCTCCGGCCGACGGAAGCGCTTCTTGCAGCGCCGTCATTTTCAGGCTACGAGTACGCGGTGAGAAGTGCAGGAGACTGCGGGATCCGTTATCTGATGCTCGACGGGAAGAAAGATTTTGCCCTGGATGAGGGATGTCTCGAGGCGATCAGGGCGTTCGGAAATGCGGAAGTGCCGCTGGCATTCCTCGCGTGCCCGAACAATCCGAACGGAAAGCTGATCGAGCCGGCATTTCTGAAAGAGATTCTTGAAACCTGTGAAGAAAACGGCGTCTATCTGATCCTTGACGAATGTTTCCTTGATTTTTCCGAAAGAATAGAAGAGTATCGCAGGATGCTCGCGGGTGCGCGCTGCCCGCATCTGATCCGCACGGGGGCGTATACGAAGATCTGTGCGATCCCCGGCGTGCGGCTCGGATATGCGGTCGTCACCGATGCCGCGCTGCGGGCAGAGATCAGAAAGCAGCTGCCGGAGTGGAATCTGTCTGCTTTCGCGCAGGCGGCGGGCTCGGCGCTGTATGATGAGGCGGAGTGGATGCGGCGGACCCGGGAACTGATCGCGGCAGAGCGCGCTTTTTTACAGTCGGTCCTTTCGGAACCCGCTGTGGCGGCAAAGATCGGAAAGTACCCGACGGATGCCAACTATATGCTTCTTCGCAGCGATCTTCCGCTGTACGATCTGCTTCTTGAGAAGGGAATCCTGATCCGCTGCTGTGCGGACTACCCCGGTCTTGGGGAAGGATACTTCCGGATCGCGGTCAAGTCGCATGAGGAAAATGAGATCCTCGCGGCGGCGCTGCGGGAGATCTGCTGAACCACCTGTACCAGGTTTCAGCGGTTCCTTCCGCATGGA
>DBVZ01000059.1:10845-15581 GCA_002308255.1 Lachnospiraceae bacterium UBA1251
ATGGGCTCCGGGGGACGACGCCTGAGCGCAGAGCGGAGGACACGGATCTCGAACAGCCGCCGAAACCTGGTACAGGTGGTACAAAAAACATCCGGGATCATATGATCCCGGATGTTTTCTGCTTTCTGCCATGCAGGACTTATTTCGCTTCGGTTACGATCCGTACCGCCGGAGCCTTGATGCCGGCAGCGCCGAGCGCTTCCGTGATCTCCTGGGTCAGGGCAAAATAGGTGTCCCAGTAATTTGCGGATTCCGTCCACGCGCGGACCGTGAATTCCATTGATTCGTTGGTGCCGCCGGAGAGTCTCGCAAACGGAGCCGGATCAGCCAGGACAAGGTCGTTCTTTTTCATGACGCCGAGGATCAGATCCTGGATCGCCGCCACATCTTCACCCTTCGCGCAGGCAAATGTCAGGTCGACGCGCCGCTGCTCCTCCTGCGAGAAGTTGGTGACATTCGCGTTCATGAGCGCACCGTTCGGAACGGTGATGACTTTGTTGTCGGTCGTCGTGATCGTGGTATAGAAGAGGGAAATGTCCCTGACCACACCTTCCGCGCCGCCCGCGGAAACATAGTCGCCGACGCGGAACGGACGGAAGATCATGAGCATGATGCCGCCCGCCACGTTGCTCAGGGCTCCCTGCAAAGACATGCCGATCGCGACGCCGCAAGTCGCGAGTACGGTGATGACGGAGGCCATCGGAACGCCGAGCACGCTGATAATGGAGATCACGAGGACGACGTAGAGGACCGCCTTCAGGGCATTCAGAATAAAGGAACGAACCGTCGGCTCCAGCTTTCTTGTGGGCTTCCCGCCGACGATCTTCAGGATCCTCGCGATGATGATTCTGCCGATAAAGAAAATAAGAAGAGCGAGAATGATCTTGCTGCCCGCCGTGGTGGCGATATCAACAAGCTTATTCAGAAAATTCTGCATATGATTCCCTCCTTTGCAAACGATAAGACTAAAAAGTAAAAAAGAACAATCTCATTGTATCCCATTTGGCATTAATTGTGAATATAATTCAGGTTTTCCTTGAAAATTTATACAACTTGCCAGTCAGGGGATGCGGTGTTATAGTTAAAACCGAATACTGCTGAAACGAGATTTTCTCTGTGAAAATCTTCCCGATGAAAAGGAAATGAAAATGAAATACCGCAGCAATAAAATCGGAGAACCGCTTTCCATCCTGGGATACGGCTGCATGCGTTTTTCAAGAAACGGCAGCGGCATCGATCTTAATAAGACCCAGGAGGAGATTCTCCGCGCGATCGAACAGGGCGTCAATTATTTTGACACCGCTTACATTTATCCGGGTTCCGAAGTGGCTCTCGGGGAGATCCTCTCGCGCACCGGGAAACGCGGCGAGGTCAATATCGCGACGAAGCTGCCCCAGTATCTCGTCCGGAGCATCGCCGGCGCCGAACGATATTTCAATGAGGAACTGGCGCGCCTCAAGACGGATCACGTCGATTACTACCTTATGCATATGCTGACGGATGTCGAGGCGTGGAACAAGCTGAGAGCGCTCGGCATCGAGCAGTGGATCGAACAGAAGAAAGAGGCCGGCCAGATCCGGCAGATCGGATTCTCTTTCCACGGAAATACGGAAATGTTTCTGAAGATCCTCGATGCCTATGACTGGGATTTCTGCCAGATCCAGTACAACTACATGGACGAGGTGTCGCAGGCGGGGAGAAGAGGGCTCAAGGCTGCCGCCGAAAAGGGAATTCCGGTGATCATCATGGAGCCGCTCAGGGGAGGAAAACTCGTGAACCTTCTGCCTGAGAAAGCGAAGAAGATCATCGCAGAGGATCCCAAAGGCCGGACCGCCGCGGAGCTTGCGTTCGGCTGGCTCTGGGACCAGCCGGAAGTGACGGTCGTCCTTTCGGGAATGAATTCGCTCGAAATGGTCGAGGAAAACTGCAGGAACGCCGCGGCCGCGGAACCGGGAATGTTTACGGACAGCGACCGGGAAATGATAGCGCAGGTCAAGGAAGCCATCAGCGAGAAGCTCAAAGTTCCGTGCACCGGCTGCGCCTACTGCATGCCGTGCCCGCAGGGAGTGGATATTCCTTCTGCTTTTCGAAGCTATAATGCGATGTATGTGGAGGGAAAAAGAGAAGGCAGACACGAATTTTTCCAAACAGTGGGGCTTCGGAAAGATCCCGCGTTCCCGTCACAGTGTGTGGGATGCGGGCGCTGCGAGAAGCACTGCCCGCAGCATATCTCCATTATCGAAGAACTTAAAAACGCGAACAGGGCACTTCTGCCGCTGCCGTACCGGATCGCGGCGATCGTGTCCCGCCGGTTCATGAACCGGTGACAGGAAAGGAAGAGACTTATGAAAAGAAAGCATCTCAGGAACGTCGTTCCTGCGCTGACACTGGCAGTCGTTCTTGCGCTGACGGCGTGCGGTCCGTCGATCCTCAAAGAGGAGAGCGGCGCTGCGGAAGAATCCGCCGCGGAGGAACCGACTCCCGTGATGATGGAGGATATTGATCTTAATACCGAACCGGAAACCGGGGAGGCTGCCGCGGAAAGCGGCACGGAAGAAACCGCGGCAGCGCCGGAAGAGACGCCGGATGCCGGGGCGGAACAGGGCGCTGAAGAGGCAGAGCCCGGACCGGCAGGCGGCAGGGCGCTGTCCGTGCAGATCGGCACGACCAGCCTTGTGGATTACAAATCGGAAGACAGTTACGAACCGGTCTGCACGGTTACTTATCCGACGGTGCTGCTTGCGAACGGCGACGAAGTCCGGTACGCCGATCTTGAAAATGCACTCGAGTCGAAAAACGAAAAATTCCGACGGGATGCGGGAAATGTTTTCGAAACGCTCAAAGCGGACGTCAGACAGTACGAAAATATCGACGATGAGTATTTCATGGGCTATACCGATGAGAAGACTTTTTCCGTCATCCGCGCGGATGACAGGATCCTGAGTCTGTGCGGACCGGTCTGGAGCTTTACCGGGGGAGCGCACGGCCAGTACGGCTACGCCTCCCTGAACCTCGATGCCGAAACCGGAAGGGAGCTGGCGGTGCGTGATATCGCGTCAGACCCGGTCGCGCTGATGGATAAGGTAAAAGAACTCCTTGCGCAGCAGGCTCCGGGCATGGAGGAGAACCTGATCGACAGCGCCGACATGGTGTCGGAAGGCATAGCGGATATGAAAGCCTGGACGATGGGATACGACAGCTTCAAGATGTGGTTCGGCGCGGGCGAGATCGGCGCTTACGCCGAGGGAGTGCAGATCGTCTCCATTCCGTTTGCCGGCAACGAATCCCTTTTCAATGAGAAATACCTGAGCGTCCCGGAAAGCTACGGATTTGATCTTGTGGAGCGTACCTGCGATCTGGACGTGGACGGCGACGGAGTTCCGGAACATCTGGAACTGTATCCGAAGATGAATGAGGAGGACAGCGGAGTCGTCGATGATCTTCAGATCAGTCTTGACGGAAACAGCGTTACGGAAAAGGATCTGTACGCGTTCGATTTTACCTCCTATATTGCCCGTACGGGAGGAAAGACGTTCCTGTATATCGAGTACGGCCTTATCGACGACGTTTCCGAGACGGCGGTCTATGACCTCACGGGCGGTACGCCGGCGGGCTCCTGCAGGACAAGATTCCGCCCGTATGTCAGGTTCGATAAGGAGACGCAGACCAGTTACCGCTATGCTTTTTCGGACCCGGAATACAGCATTTTCGGCATTCGTTCGGACGTCCTCGGCACGAATCCCGCCTACGCGTATGTGCACGCGGGGGAAGACGGGGCGCCTGTCGTGGACGACGGCATTTACCTTCTCCGTGATTTCCCGGAGCAGCCGATGACGCTGAAGAGGGACATGGAGGGCGATGAGATCGATCCGTCTACGGGAGAGCCCGGCGGAAAGATCTCCCTTCCCGCAGGGCTGGGCGTCGATCCGTACCGCACGGACTTTGAGACATTCGTGGAGATCACGACAGAGGACGGAAATCTGGTCCGTTTCGAATATACGCCCGGACCGCCGGATTATGTAAACGGGATCGACGTGAACGAAGTGTTCAACAATATCATGTACGCCGGATAACGTGCTTGAAATTGTCCACTGTTCGAACTATACTGAAAACAGCCGGACCTACGGTTTCGGTTTCTGACAGCGCATATCGGAACAGGTTTTATAAGAAAGGATACCGACTATGAAAGCAGTATTTGCCATTGACTCCATGAAAGGCTCCCTTTCCTCTATTGAAGGCGGCACCGCGGCGGCCGAAGGTCTGAAAAGGGTATTTCCGGACGCGGAAACGATCATCCGCCCGCTCGCGGACGGCGGGGAAGGCACTGTCGACGCGCTTGTATATGCCATGGACGGAAAAAAAGTGGTTGCGACCGTGACAGGACCGCACGGCAGGCCGGTCGACTGTGAATACGGCATCATCGAATCGAGCCGCACGGCGGTCATCGAGATGTCCGGCGCCGCAGGCATCACGATGGTGCAGGGAGAAGAAAGAAATCCTCTTCTCACCACGACGTTCGGCGTCGGAGAAGTCATCAAAGACGCGATTGAAAAAGGCTGCCGCCGCTTTATCGTCGGAATCGGAGGAAGCGCGACCAACGACGGCGGCATCGGCATGCTGCAGGCTCTCGGTTTCGGCTTCTATGATAAAGACGGAAATGAAATCGAACACGCGGGCAGAGGCCTCGGCGACCTCGCCTCCATTTCCCTTGAAAATGCGCTCCCGGTCCTGAAGGA
>DBVZ01000075.1:0-6547 GCA_002308255.1 Lachnospiraceae bacterium UBA1251
CGTAAAGACCCTTACCGATGCGGAAGAGGCTTATGCGCAGATCATTGCCGATGCGCAGGCCGCGAAAGACCAGGCCGCTGCTGATGCGGTCATCAAGAAGATCAAAGCGATCGGTAAAGTCAAGACTTCGGATGAGAAGGCGATCAAAGAGGCCAAAGAGGCCTACAACGCACTGACCAAAAAGCAGAAAAAGCTGGTCACCAATTATTCGGATCTGACGGACGCCGAGGCCGCGCTTGCCGTGGAAAAGAAGATCGCCGCGATCGGGAAGGTCACGCTGAAGAGCGAGGACGCGATCAAGGCGGCGAGAAAAGAATATGACCGGCTGACAAAAGCCCAGAAGAACCGGGTATCCAGCCTGAAAACGCTGACCAGCGCGGAGAAGAAGCTGGAGGAGCTGAAGAAGGCGGAGGAAGAGCAGGAAGAGACCAGCGAGGATGGTTTCTCCGGGAAAGGAACGAAGTCCAATCCGTATCTGATCAAAAATCTTTCGGATCTGAAAAAACTGCAGAAAGCCGTGAATACAAAGGGGAAGAACTTCTCCGGCAAGTATTTTAAAATGACGGCGGACATCACGATCCCGGCGGACTGGACGCCCATCGGGACGCTGAAGAAAGGCACGTCCTCCCCGGCGGACGGAAAGAATATTCTGCCGTTCTCGGGAACCTTTGACGGAGGCGGGCATCTGCTCACGGTCGCTTCGGGCGGGAAATGCCTGTTCGGCTATGTCCGCGGCGCAACCATTAAGAATCTGAATATCTACGGGACCAAGATCGCGTCGGACGGTCTCGTTGCGAACTATACGGTCGATTACGGAGAGAGCGGGACCTACACCGGCTCCGCCTCCCGGACAGCGACCTTTGAGAACATCACGATCAAAAAGGGAACGAAGACCCTGTATTCCGGCATCATCGGCGCGGATTCCTCCGGCGGGTCCGGCAAATACAGTCAGAGTTCCTCCCAGAATCTGCTTTATTTCTCTAACTGTACCGTGGAATCGGGCGTCACCATCGGTTACGGAAAGAACAAGAGCTGCATCGGCTCCCTGGCCGGGCATTTCAACGGGACCATGGAGAACTGCCGCAGCGCGGCTTCCGTATACGGGGAAAACTATGTCGGCGGGCTGGTCGGCTACAAAGACACCAGCATGGGCGATTTCAGCGTGGACAGCTGCTCGTTTTCCGGAAGCGTTACGGCTTCCGGGAATTACGCGGGCGGGATCGTCGGCTCCGGCTATAACGATGAATCCGCGCCGAATGCGCGCTGCGTCTGCATTGAGAACTGCACGGTGAGCGGTACGGTTTCCGGCTCGAGCGGGGTTGGAGGGATCTTAGGCGGCGAGCCCGGAATCTGGCAGGCCTGGGAGAACGGGATCGGTTACATCCGCAACAACCAGTTTACCGGAACAGTAAGCGGCTCGGAAGATGTCGGAGCGATCCTGGGCTACTACCGCTCTCTGAACCGTTATACCATTATTGAAAACAACTTCTACGCAAAGGACTGCGGCGCGAAAAAAGGAATCGGGTCCGTTCTTTACGTGGATTCGGATCTTTATTCAAATGACAATTCGAAGCCCCTCGGCTGGAAGAACGGGGTCTATCGATTCGACACCTCCGAGGACGATGTCCGCAGGATCAAACAGGACCTGAATCCGGACAGCGCTTATACCAATATCGCGAGAAAGAATCATAACCGGACGGACGATCCGCTCGGGAAGGACGCGTCGAAGCTGACGAGTACGTTTTCACCGGAAAAGGTTTACATAACAAAGCTCACAACATCCGGCAGTTACAAAACCGAGTATTCGGTCGGCGATTCGATGGATCTGGACGGGCTGAAAGTGACCGCGCATTACAGCGACGGGACCACACAGAATATCCCGCTGAAAAAGATCGAAAAGAGTGGTTTTTCATCCAAGGAACCGGGTACAGGCAAGATCACGCTTTCCTATGAAGGCTGCAGCGTGCTGCTTTCTTATACGGTAAAACCCAAGGATGACAGCTCCGGCGGAAAGACTACGGTCACGGTGACCGTGCTGGGCGACAGCGTTCACGACAGCGATGAGGACGGGAAAGTCCACGGCCTCGCGATGGGCGGTCTTTCGACCTGGGTCTCCGCCACCACGGTGGAGGCCAAGACCTCCGAGACTGTCTGGGACGTGCTGCAGCGCGTTTTTGCCGCGAATAATATCACCCCGGTCACTTCGGGGAACACCACGATCTATATTTCCGCCTTAAAGCGCGGCGGCGTTACCCTGGGCGAGTTCACCAACGGCGCGAAATCGGGCTGGATGTACACAGTGAACGGTTCCCATCCGCTGCAGGGCGTGTCCCAGCGGTATGTGAAGAACGGGGATAAGATCATCTTCCATTATACGGATGATTACACGAAGGAAGAGGGCAGTGAAAGCAGCAGCGGCGGTTCCGGTGGAGGCAATAATAATGACGAAAAAGAGAAAGACAGGAATTCGTCAGACAGTACGGACAAAGAAAAGGATAAAGACAAACAGACCACGCCTTCCCCGCTGACGCCGGCGCAGCAGGCCGCTTCCGTTCAGAATGCGGAAAAGATCTATAAAGCCACGGGAGATTATCTCGAATCCCTCGGGGATCCGGCACAGGGGACTGTCGGCGGACGCTGGATGGCGATGGGGCTGGCCAGAAGCGGCAGGGAAGTCGCAAAGTCCTATTATGACAGTGTTGCCGCGTTTGTCGCGGAAAATATCGATGAAAACGAGCGGCTGCATTTCGCGAAATCGACGGAAAACTCCGGGGAGATCGCGGCGCTGACCGCGCTCGGATATGACGTGACCGATGTGGAAGGTCACGACCTGCTGATGGGTCTGACCGACCTTTCATACGTACAGAAGCAGGGCATCAACGGCACGATCTGGGCGCTGATCGCCTTCGATACCGGGCAGTATGAGATCCCGCAGAATCCGGACGCCAAAGAGCAGGTGACCCGGGAGAACCTGATTCAGGCCCTGCTGGATGTCCAGTTGTCCGACGGCGGATGGGCGCTTTCCGGCAGCAGTGCCGATTCGGATATCACCGGCATGACGCTGACGGCGCTGGCTCCGTATTACGAGACCGATCCCGAAGTGAAAAAGGCCGTGGACAAGGCGCTGGAGCGGCTTTCCGAGATGCAGAATAAAGACGGAAGCTTTTCCACCTTTGGCGGGGACGGGCTGACCCCGACCAGTGAATCGACCGCCCAGGTCCTGGTCGCCTTAAGCGCGCTGGGGATCGACGCGGCGTCGGACGCGCGGTTTGTCAAGAACGGGAATTCCGTGCTTTCGGCCCTCTGTGAGTATTATGTGGAGGGCAGCGGCTTTAAACATCTTTCCGACGGAGAGGTGGACGGAATGGCCACGGAACAGGCCTATTACGCGCTGGCCGCTTATTTCAGGATGAAAGAAGGGAAGACTTCCCTTTATGATATGACGGATGTGCCGGGAATCGGCCCGGAGAAAGAAGAAAAAGAAGAAGAGCCGGAAAGTAAGCCGGCAGAGGAAACCCCGGCGGACGAGCCGGAGGAAGAGGCCTTCGCAGTGGAAGAAAGCGGGGCGGCGGAAGACGCGGAAACAGCTGAGCTGACGGCGGATACGGACGAAGAGGACGAAGAAGTTGCGCTGGTCTCCGATACGCTTGCGAAGGAAAGACCGGAAAAGAACCCGGTGCCCGCATTGATCCTGGTCGCGGCGGTCGGCGCCGCCCTGATCTGGCTGGTCATTTACATGGGACGAAAGAAAAGAAAGGCGGACGGAGATGAATAAAAAGAAAAAGCAGAAGACTGCCAATCTGATCATGGTCCTCATTATCGTCGTGATCGTTGCTGCCGGAATCGCGGCCGCCGGCTTTATCCTCGGCTGGTTCGGCAACAGCGGTGATGCGGCGCGACTCAGTGACGTGCGGGGCATCGTCAATCTGACGAGGAGCGGCGTGACCTACGCCGTCTCGGAAGAGACCGAGCTTCGCGCCGGCGACGAGATCGTCTGCGAGGCCGGCGGCAGCGCGGCGATCCGCATCGGAGAGGGCAGCGCGCTCGCGATCGGCCAGAAAGCGGCCCTTTCGGTCGAAAAGGAAAAAGAAAAGGAATTTACGGCGAATATTACGGCGGGAGAACTGTTCGCGACCGCGGATAAGGAAGCGGTCATGCTGAAATTTGCTGATGAAGAGATCACCGTGCAGGACGCTGTCGTATCCCTTTCCGTGCAAAGCGGCGGCGCAGCTACGCTGAATGTCTATGCCGGCAGCGCCGGCGGGGCCTCCGCGGGCGAGACCGTTCTTTGGTCTGCCGGCGGGAAAGACCAGTCCGCGCTGGAGATCGAAAGCCTCAATGCCTTCGCGGTCAGACAGCTGCGCGGGTTCAACGAGATCCGGGAGACCTGCTTTACGAATGCAGACCTCGACGCGCTGGAAGCAGAGCGTGCCGCGGCGAAAGCGCAGGCAGCGCAGAGCGTGATGGCGGAAGACGAGGAGAAGGATCTCAGCCACAAGTGCACGATCACCATCGTCTGCGACACGATCCTCGACAACAAAGACAAGCTGGATCCGGCAAAGGCGGAGTTCGTGCCGGATGACGGGATCCTTCTGGAAACGACGGAAGTCCCGTTCGCGGACGGGGAAACGGTCTTCGACGTCCTTCAGCGGGTCTGCGCGGCCTGCGGCCTGCAGCTGGAATACAGCTGGACCCCGCTGTACGACGCCTATTACATCGAAGGCATCAATCATCTTTATGAATTTGACTGCGGCTCGGAATCCGGCTGGATGTTCAAGGTCAACGGCTGGTTCCCGAATTACGGCTGCTCGTCCTATACCCTGGAGGAGGGCGATGATATCGTCTGGTGTTACACATGCGTCGGTCTGGGCGTGGATGTCGGCGGCGTTGGCGTAGGAGGCAACAGATCCGGTGAACAGACTGGAAAATGATGAATTTTCAAAATGCCACCCGATCGTCGGTTTTCTGTTCTTCATCGGGGCTATCGGAATGGGCGCGCTGATCCTGCACCCGGCTTATGTGCTGGCCTCGATCGTCGGCGCGGCGGCCTATTATTTCCTGCTGCACGGCTCGAAGGGACGCAAGGTCCTGCTTTATACCATACCGGTCTTCCTGGTACTTTCCTTCATCAATCCGCTCGTCAACACAGACGGACAGCATGTCCTGACCCATGTGTTTGGCAGACCGTATACGCTGGAGGCGCTGCTCTACGGGATGGTGATCGCCGGCATGCTGGTAGCCATGCTCCTGTGGGCGGGGTGCTACAATGCCGTGATGACGTCGGATAAGTTCATGTCGCTCTTCGGCGGGCTCATCCCCACCGTTTCGATGATGCTTCTGATGGTGCTGCGGCTCATCCCGAACATGATCCGCAAGACAAAGCAGATCGCCGGCGCGCGCAGGTGCATCGGCCGGGGCGTGGAGGAGAACAATCCCAGGAAAGAGAAGATCCTGGAGTCGCTGAACGTGATCTCCGCCCTGCTGACCTGGGCGCTGGAAGGCGGGATCATCACCGCGGACGCCATGACCTCCCGCGGTTACGGAAGCGGGAAACGGACGAATTTTGAGATCTTTACGTTAAAGAAGCGGGATATCCTTCTGCTGATCCTGCTGGGCTTTCTGGCAGCCGCGGTCATTACGCTGATCGTAAGAGGGGCCACGGCGGCGGCTTATACGCCCGAAATGAGTATTGAACCGGTGACAGGCGCGAATCTTTTCGGATTCGTCTGTTACTGTATCTTTTTGCTGATGCCGGCGATTTTATACCTGAAGGAGGCAATATCATGGCGCATTTCGAGATCCGGGATCTGACCTTTTCCTATGCGTCCGCACCGGACAAAGACCGCTTAAAACATGTCACCCTGAACATCGAGCGAGGCGAATATCTGGTCCTGTGCGGCCGGAGCGGCAGCGGGAAAACGACCTTTTTAAAGCATTTAAAACCGGTCCTGGCCCCTCACGGGAAAAGGAGCGGGGAGATCTTCTTCTCCGGGAAAAAGATCACGGAGCTGTCCGATCGCGAACAGGCGGCGAAGATCGGCTATGTCATGCAGAACCCGGACGACCAGATCGTGACGGATAAGGTCTGGCACGAGCTTGCCTTCGGGCTGGAAAGCCTGGGCGAGGACCAGAAGACCATGCGCGGCCGTGTGGCGGAGATGGCCTGCTACTTCGGTATCCAGGACTGGTTCCATAAGGATGTGGCAACGCTGTCCGGCGGGCAGAAGCAGCTTTTAAATCTGGCGTCGATCATGGCGATGCACCCGGAAGTGCTGATCCTCGATGAGCCGACCAGCCAGTTGGATCCGATCGCGGCCTCGGACTTCTTAAATACCGTTCGGAAGATCAATATCGAACTCGGAACGACCGTGATCATCACCGAACACCGGCTGGAGGATATCTTCCCCTATGCGGATCGTGCGGTCGTGATGGAGGACGGGGAGATCATCGCGGATGACAAGCCGCAGAAGATCGGCCGGAAGCTGTATGAGGACGGACATGCCATGTTCGCGGCGATGCCCACCCCGGTGCGCGTGTTCTACGGCGC
>DBVZ01000075.1:6647-7149 GCA_002308255.1 Lachnospiraceae bacterium UBA1251
TGCCGTATGAAGACGCGCCGGCTGCCCTGACTTTAAAGGAAGTCTGGTTCCGTTATGAAAAAGAAAGCCCGGACGTCTGCCGCGGGGTAAGCATGGAAGTGCCCACCGGCTCGCTTTACGCCATCGTCGGCGGCAACGGCTCCGGTAAATCCACCACGCTGCGCGCGATCTGCGGCATCAACCGGCCGTACCGGGGAAAGGTGCAGATCTTCGACAAGCCGGTCGGAAAATACAAGGCGCAGGAACTTTTCAACAACTGCCTTTCCATGCTCCCGCAGGACCCGAAAAGTCTTTTTGTCAAAAAGACGGTGCGGGAGGATTTAGAAGAGATGACGAAGGACAAAGAGGAAGTGGAGCGCATCGCGAAGCTCTGCCAGGTGGACTATCTGATGGACGTCCATCCCTATGATCTGTCCGGCGGCGAACAGCAAAGGGCCGCGCTGGCGAAAGTCCTCCTGACAAAGCCCCGCCTTCTTCTGCTGGACGAACCGACCAAGGGCAT
>DBVZ01000075.1:7214-7391 GCA_002308255.1 Lachnospiraceae bacterium UBA1251
TGAGCATGTTCTTCGACGGCCAGATCATCACCACCGACACGCCGCGCCGGTTCTTCGGCAACAACAGTTTTTACACGACCTCCGCGAACCGCATGAGCCGCCACGTCTTTTCCCAGGCGGTCACGGCGGAAAACGTGGTGGAGCTTTATCTGGCGAATACGGGCGCGCAGGAATGAT
>DBVZ01000075.1:7404-13616 GCA_002308255.1 Lachnospiraceae bacterium UBA1251
CCCGGAAAAGCAGTCCCGTGCCGGAAAAATACAGTTGAAAGGAAGAAACGTTCAGAATGAAGAAGAAGTCAACGATCGCATTGTTCCTGGTCGCGTTTATCGCGGTCCCGATCACGCTGTATGTTTCCCTGAAGCTGCCGGGCCGGTCGTATTATCTGATGAGCGCCGCGGTGGCGCTGGAGATCCTGATCCCCTTCTTCCTTTCGTTTGAAGGCAGGAAGCCGCAGGCGAGGGAGCTGGTGACCGTCGCTGTGATGGCGGCGATCGTCACGATCGCCCGCGTGGCCGTGCCGCTTCCGAGTTTTAAACCGACCTATGCCATGATCCTGCTCTCCGGGATCGCGCTGGGTCCCGAAACGGGCTTTCTGGTCGGGGCGATCGGCGCGCTGGGCAGCGACTTTTTCTACGGCCAGGGGCCGTTCACGCCCTGGCAGATGATGGCATACGGCATGATGGGCCTGCTCGGCGGACTGGCCTATAAGCTTCACTTATTGCAGAGAAAACGGATCCCGATGACGATCTTCTGCTTTGTCGTGACAGTTGCGATCGTCGGACCGATCCTGGACTTCAGCACGGTCTTCCTGACCGTCCCGTTTCTCGCGAAAGAGACGATCCTGCCGATCCTGGCCTCCGGCCTGCCGGTCAACCTGCTGCAGGCGACCTGCAGTTCGATCACGGTTCTGCTGTTCGGCGAGGTGATCCTGGAGAAGCTGGATCGCGTCAAGCAGCAGTACGGCATTCTGGAAAGCTAGTTTTTTCTCAAATAGAGACAGGACCACACCTATGGGATTTGAACAGAGCCATCCGGCAGTCAATTTTCTCTATTTCGCGGCGGTGATCGCCGGCGCGCTTGTCTTCCGGCATCCGGTCTATCTGGGGATCGCTTTTTTCTGCGCGGTCGTTTACTGCGTCAAAAGAAACAAAAGAAAAGCGGTCATATTTACGCTGATCCTGATCCCGCTGATCCTTTTGTTTGCCCTTTATTACAGCACCTATCACCACTTCGGGATGACCGAGCTGCGGACCAATATCATCGGGAACCGCGTGACCCTGGAATCCATGGTCTACGGGCTGGTGCTGGGTGCGTCCATTGCGGCTTTTCTGATCTGGATGGGCTGCGTTTTTTCCGTTTTCACGACCGATAAAGTGGTCTATCTCTTCGGGAAGGTCAGCCCCAGGCTGAGCCTTTTCCTCGCGGTCCTTCTGCGCCTGATCCCGCGGATCAAAAAAGAGGCGTCGAAGATCAACGCGGCGCAAAGAGGGATCGGACGGGGGTGCGACCAGGGCAATTTTTTCCGGAGAGTGTTCAACTGGGTCCGAATCTTTTCCATGATGATCACCTGGACGATCCAGACGTTGACGTCCGGTTCGGATTCCATGCGCGCCAGGGGCAGTTCCCTTCGCGGCAGGACCGCCTTTTCCATTTACCGGTTCGACAACCGGGACAGAAGCTACGTGGTCGTCATGTTCACCTTTCTGACGGTCATTATTATGAGCGTGCTGCTGAAACAGACGGTCATGATCTACGATCCGCGTATCCTGTGGAACCGTCCGACCGGGCTTTCCTACGTCTTTTACATCGCTTACGCCCTGTTCTGCCTGATGCCGTTTTTCCTGGAAGTCTATACGGAATGGTCGTTTCAGAACGCGAGAAACAAGAGCTTCGGCAAATTGCAGTAAGACGGCGGGAGCGGGCCGCCCGGGCAGGGCCCGATTGTTGACAGAAACCGTAAAAAAAGATATTATTTTACACGAATCGAATAGTGATTTTTTCAGTGCCGAAAGGGTAAAAGGGAACCGGGTGAAAGTCCCGGGCGATCCGGTCACTGTGAGCAGCGGATCCGATGCGGATGCCATTGCAAAAAGGGGTAACAGGCGGCTGGTCCGAAGGGAATCAGAGTCTGTCGCGAGAAGGCGCAAAGGAGTGTAAGCTGTGAGCCAGGAAACCTGCTGAAAAAAGCGGAAAAGCTTCCGAAGAAAGCAGTTATCCGAAAAGGACGGGCGCGCCGCCCCGGCAGGCCCGCGGGTGTTTGATCACCGGTTTCGAAGAATGACCGTCTCTTAAGGAGGCGGGTTTTTATATCTTAAGGAGAAAGACGATCTTTATGAGAAGGAAAGTTTTCCATAATAGGATCATGACGCTGCTGATCTGTCTGGCCATGACAGTCTCTTTTGTCCTGCCGGCATTTGCGTCGGAAACGGCAGCGGAACCGGGTGAACAGGTGGCAGAAGCAACGGTCTTTTCGGAACCGGCAGAAGAGGAGCCGCAGGCCGTCGTTACGGAAGAACCGGCGGCGGAAGCAGAGCCTGATATTCCGGAGACGATCCCGGAAGAAAGAAAAGAAGATCCGGCAGAGGAGCCGGAAGAGACGGAAACGGCACCGACGGAGGAGCCGCAGGCAGCTGTCACTGAGGAGACAGAAACCGCTGCGCCGGACAAAACTGCGACAGCACCGGATCAGACAAAGAAGGACGATCCGTCCGCAGTAGAGGAAAAGGACCGGCAAACGGACAGCAAAAAGACCGAAACAGCCGATACCAAAGCGGAGAAAGACGATCCGTCCGCAAAAACCGCAAAAACACCGGCAGCGCAGGAAAAGACCGGCCAGACAACGAAAGATGCTGCAGCAAAGGCCGAGGCGGAAAAGACTGCCGGATCGAAAGAGGAAAAAGAAGCAAGATCGCTGACGGCAAAGAGCACCCTGGAGGAGAAGTTCCGGATCCGCAGTGCCAATGCCGCCGCAGTGGATAATTCCACGACCCTTTCGGACGGGGAATATACCGATTTTGAATGGCTCTGGGAAGGCGGAAGCGGAAAAGCCAGACTGACGCTGACGAAGATCGTCGTATCCGGCGGAAAAGCCACCGGGTATTTCACCGCGTCTTCCGACACGTTATCCCATGTCTATTATCTGGGCCATACCAGCGGCCAGGACGACGACCCTGTCTATTATGATCCGGCCACGGATACCTGCGGAGACGGCGTGAAAGCGATCACGGATCAGAAGGTCTCCTTCCCGGTCTGTCTGAACAAAAAAACAGAAGTGGCGATGCGCTCCGTTGCCATGTCCGCGCCGCACTGGATCCAGTATGAATACACCATCACGATCGATGATTCGGAAGAAGAACAGGTCACAGCGCTGACAGTCACCAATGATGTCAGCGGCCTGACCATCAGGTCCGCCGAGCTGGCAGTCGGAAAAAACTCCGGAAGGACCACTCTTCGGATGACCGCCGGCGATAAGACTTTTACAAAGCTGTTCCTCGGCACTGCTGCAGACGCGCAGAAAGACGGGGCAAAAACGCTCGATCTTTCCGATAAGAATGTTTTTTCCGTCAGCCCGTTCACGGCAAACGAAAAGACAGATGCATCTTTCTATTCCTCCTCCGATCAGATCTGGCACGACGCGTCCCTGACTGTGGATACGTCAGCCGGCACGCTGACCTTAAAGGAAGGGGAAAAAGCGGATTATTCAAAAGTGGAAGCCGCAAAGGCCAAAGTCCCGAAAGACCTGAGCATCTATCAGGAAGTCCGCGTAAAGACCCTGAAAGACGCGCTGGCCGATGTTGTGGAAGGCCTGTATGCCTCCGAGCAGGAACGGGTGGACGCTTTTGCGGACGCGATCGAAAAAGCCATAGCGGCGCTTGAAAAAGAGAAACTGACGATCAAATTAAAGGCCGTTGACAAAGACACCGGCAAGAAGATCAGCAAGGCGACGTTTACGGTCACGAACGAAAAGGGCAAGACGGTAAAAGCCGATTCGGACGGCGTGTACAGCCTGGAAAACGGGACCTACACGATCAAAGCGACCGCGAAGAACTATGAAGACGCGGTCCGGAAAAATTACACGCCGAAAGTGGAAGAGACCCTGACGCTGGAACTGGAGCCGAAGGAGATCATTCCGAAGGGCACCATTATTTTCAAAGAGAACACAAAGGATCCTTCCAAGACGAACCTGTTCAATACGACCGGCATGTTCAAAGTGGTAAAGGGCACGCTGGTGAGCAAGAAGTCCAGGACCACGCTGACCATTTCCTTAAACGGCGAAGGCTACCACTATCTGTACAAGGGCACCTATGAAGAGGCGCTGGCCAACGGCCTGAACAAAAAGAACTGGATCAAGGGCAGCGTCAATTCGGACGGTAAGTGGGAGTTTGTCATTCCGCTGGGAGAATCCGAGACCTTTATCCCGGTCATTTCCATTTCCCAGTCGCGCCTTGAGAAAGTGGAAAAGGGCGAAGAGGAACTGGGCAACGCGTTCTATGCGCGGCAGCTCGTCCTGGATCTGAAGAAAAAGACCCTGACCGCCGGAGATTACGACGCGGTCGTGGACATCACCGTCGTCAGCAAAACGGAGAAATTCAAGGCAAAAGAAAAGGGCAAAATGGAAGTGGTCGGCGGACCGAACTCCAACAATTATGCCTGCAAGCCCACAATCACCATGCAGGACAAACGGTTCAGCAAAGCCTTTGTCGGGACGGCCAAGAACGCTGCGAAAAAGGGATCGAAGCCGATCAAACTGAATAACGGGAAGTTCTCGTTTGAATTTGCGAATTCGTACGGCAGCGACGGCAAGAACGTCACGTTTGAAGATAAAAAACCCATTGCCGTAGCCTTCTATGACACGAAGGAAAAGGAATGGGCGGACTATAAACTGACGATTGATAAAGCGGCTTCCACCGTAACGATCGAGGCGCTGAAGAAAGATGAAGAACCGCCCGAAGAGCCGGAAAAACCGGATCCGGAACAGAAGGATGACAGTGATAAGGGTACTTCTGCCGTTGACAGCGGGACCACGCTGGCGGACGGCGTCTATACCCCGAAGAGCTTCACGTTCTCCGGCGGGACCGGAAAAGTGATCATTTTGCTGGACAAGCTGGAGATCAAAGGCGGCCAGGCCTACGCGACGATCCGTTTTGCGAAACCCGATGGCGGAGCGGCCAGCGTAGACAGGCTGAGGGCCAACGGTCAGGAGCTCAGCGGCTCCAATGTCTTTACGATCCCGGTGGAGCTGAATGCCAACAATAAGATCGTTGCCCGGACAACGGCCATGTCCGTGCCGCACTGGATCGAGTATTCCATCTTCATCGCAATGGATGAACCGGGAAAGGAAACAAAAGAAGAGGGAAATGATCTGTCGGAAAACCTGACCGAAATGGATGAGGAAGCGCCTTCCATCTTAGGACTGGTGTCGGCCGGAGAAACGAAAACGGATTATTCCGATCTGGTAAAGATCTTCAATTATGAAGGCGGTTATTACCTGGTTGAAATCGACGCGGTAAGGGATACCGCTCGGGATACGGTGGAGCAGCGTACACAGCTGGAGCTTGCGGCGATGAAAGAGGCTGAAAAGCCGGAAGAAAGCGCGGCGGAAACCGAGAATGAGGCGGAAGAAGCGGAAGAAGGAAGTTCATCAGCAGCTGTAGAAAGCATCAGCGATAAGATCGCGAAGCTTTATGAAAACGAGATCATCAAATATCTGGTGATCCCGGAAGGCAAGGAAGTCCCCGCCGGCCTGGATAAAGAAGTGATCATCATCAGCCAGCCGCTGGACAAGACCTATGTTTCTTCCGCAAGCGCCCTGGAAATGCTGGCAGCGCTAGGCGCGGCGGAGAATATCGCTGCGGTCGGACTGGGGGAGAAAGATGTCACGGTTCCGGAAATCGCCGAAGCGATGAAGAAAGAAGACGGCGCCGTTGCCTATGCGGGCGCTTATGACGACTGGGATCTTCGCCAGTTCATCCTGCAGAAACTGAACTTTGCCGTACAGTCTTCCGACATCCTTCCGAAAGATGAAAAAACGATCGAGGAGGATATGGAAAACCTGGTCCGTCTGGGCCAGCGTTCCGCCCAGATGGAGATGGCAATGTTCATCGACCGGAGCGAAGATGAGGCGAACAGCCTGGCGGCAGCAGAATGGTATAAAGTGTACGGCGTTTTGTTCGGCTGTACGGAGCAGGCGGAAAAATGCTATCAGGATGTAATCGGCAAGGCCTCGGAAAAAGAAAAGGAAGAGGCGGAAGCCCTTTTGAAAACACGCGCCGAAGCGAACAGCAAAATGAAGGCGGAGGCAAAAGAAGCGGCTGAAAAACAGGCACAGGAGGGTTAAAGCGTGAAATGGAGAAAAATCGCCGCAGTGATCCTTGCGGCTGCAATGATTCTGGCCCTGGCGGGCTGCGGCGGAGCCGGAGGTTCAGCCGGTTCGGATCAG
>DBVZ01000109.1:0-2962 GCA_002308255.1 Lachnospiraceae bacterium UBA1251
GTCACCTGATACGTCCCCCGACTCTTTTGAGTCAGCTGAAGCGTCCCCCGACTCAGATATCAAGAGCTGCGTGGTAGCCGAGATAGACCGCGTTGGTGATGGTCGCGACCTTCGCGGCATCGCCGATCACGCGGACGAACGGAGCGGAGCCGTTCAGTTCGTTGACGGAATCGATGCGGGATTTCTGGCCGAGTGCGCAGATGACCGTCTTGCCCGGAACGAGGACTTCCTCGCCCTGCACGTTCTCGCAGATGACGCCTTCTTCCGTTACCTTAAGGCCGCGGTGGTTCGTAAATACTTCCGCATATTTATCAACTTCCTTAAGAAGAAGCGGCCGCTGGCGGACGTTCGCGTCCGGAGCGAGGGAATCGCGCATTTCCACGAGGCGGACTTTCTTGCCTTCCATGCCGAAATGAACCGCCGCTTCGCAGCCGGCGAGACCGCCGCCGAATACGACGACTTCGTCTCCGACCTTTTCTTTCTCGAGGTAGTAGTTATTTACGATGACGACGTTGTCCCCGTCAAGTCCCGGGATCGGCGGAGTGAGCGGTGTTGACCCGACCGCGATGATCAGGGCATCCGGAGCTTCTTTTTCCACGTATTCGCGCGTTACTTTCGTATTTGTGCGGATTTCCACGCCCGCGTCGCGGCACCATTTCTCATAGGTTCCTGCCAGCATGTACATCTCGCGCTTGAAGGGCAGCGCCTGCTCGCTCTTCAAAATGCCGCCGCAGCGCTCTTCCATCTCGCAAAGGATGACTTCATGGCCTCTCTTCGCAGCGGTATACGCGGCATATAATCCGCCGGGGCCGCCGCCGGCGACCAGGACTTTCTTTCTGACCGGAGCCGGATAAATGACGTCGCCCTCATCCTCTCTGCCGATCAGAGGATTGACCGCGCAGCGGCGCGTCGACGTCGAAGCGCGCTCCGCCATGCAGGTGAAGCAGCGCAGGCAGCGGACGATGTCCTCGTCTTTATTTGCCATGATCTTGTTCGGCAGGAACGGATCCGCGAGCAGCGCGCGGCCCATGTAGACGATGTCCGCTTTGCCGGAGGCGATGATCTCTTCCATCTGCGCCGGGTCATTGAGACCGCCGATCGTCGAGACCGGTTTGGATACATGCTTCTTGATCTCCGCAGCAAGGAAGACGTTGCAGCCGTGCTCGGTGAACATCGACGGATGCGTGATCCCGAAGGTCTTCTGATAAGTACCCGCGGAAACATGAATAATATCGCAGTAGGGCTCGATCATCTGCGCGATCCTGATGCCTTCGTCAAGGTCATAGCCGTCTTCGACAAATTCGGAGCCGCTCATGCGGAACTCGACCGGGAAGAACGGGCCGACCGCCTCGCGGATCGACTTCAGGACCTGGATCGCGAACCGGCAGCGGTTCTCCAGCGATCCGCCGTATTCATCTTCTCTGTGGTTGAACAGCGGGGAGAGGAACTGATTGATCAGCCATCCGTGGCCGCCGTGCACCATCACCATCTCAAAGCCCGCGCGTTTCGCAAGCCCTGCCACGTGGCCGTAAGACGCCGCGATCTCGTCGATCATTTCCTTTGTCAGAGCCTTTACCGGCACGCCGTCCGCTCTCACGGTATCGCACGGTCCCCACTGATTCATGGATTTCTGTTTGGATTTATCCGTCATATACGTTCCGGCAAACATACCGGAATGCGACAGCTCGAGCGACGGCATCGCCCCGTGCCTGCGGATGGCATCGGCGGCGTAGGTCGCATTTGCCAGAGAATTCAGGATCTTTTCATCCAGATGATAAGAATGTGAACCGTCCGTCGCCGGATGTACCATGCACTCCGAGATCGTCACCGCAGCGGCGCCGCCCTTTGCCCTCAGTTCATAAAATGCTCTGGATTTCGGCCCAATACAGCCGTCATTCGAAATATCCGTGCCGCCCAGCGGCGCGCCAAACATACGGTTGCGATACGTTGTCCGACCGATCGTAATCGGACTGCACAAATGCGGATAACGAAATTCCATAGTTTTTCCCTCTTTTTAATATGTGATTATCAACAGATCCGCCCAAAGACGTTTTGAGTACTTCAGCCTCATTCTTTATAGTAAATGATTCCTCGGATATTTTCTATCCTTATTTCGCATTTTTTTATCGGATTTGCCCGTACGGGAATAGGAAAGCAGGCGGATTTTTGTTATTATTGCCATATAATTACGGACTCGTTTTAAACCCGCCGCGGATTTGAGCAAATTTATGCATTCCCGGCGGATTTGCCGGCAGTGTAATAAAAGATCCTCTTTCCTGTCTTTTAGTACAGATGGCAAATCCGAAGCCGGCACTCCGCCCGAGTGTCCGGCTCACCCGAAAAAATCCGATTTAAAAGATAAAACATTTCAGAGAATTAACAGGAGCATTTCATTATGAATATCAAAATAAAGAGACCGTTTTCCCGGAGCATTCCCCTGCTCGCCGTCCTCCTGACGATCGCGCTTCTTTCTTCCTGCGGGAAAAAGAAGCCGGAACAGCATGTGTGCCACGCCACCATCACCGAAATCAGCAACGGGACAATGCTTGTCACACCGGTTGAGGGTTCTGATGAATTGAGATCTTCGGACGCCTTCCATGTCCCTTTGCAGAATATGCCTTCGTCCCCGGAACCGTTTGAGGGCGACATCGTTGAGATCATCTACGAGGGCGGCATTCTGGAGACTTATCCGGCCGGTTTTGAGAAAATAATCAGTATCCAGATCGTGGATGCGGCAGCAGGTGCGGGGCCTGATGCCGGGGCGCAGAATGGGGGCGGAAATTCTGACGCACAGGATGACGGCATTTCCGAAGCGCCGGATAACGGCATTTCCGGGGCGCCCGATAACGGCAATTCCAACGCGCCGGGCGGCGGCATTTCCGAACAGCAGGAAGCCGGCAATGCATTTGTAAACGGCCCGTACGGACAGATTTCCGTAAATGTCCCGGACACCTGGATCTGG
>DBVZ01000109.1:3015-4301 GCA_002308255.1 Lachnospiraceae bacterium UBA1251
CTCACCCTGTATCCGGCGCTTGCTTCCAGCGGACGGCTTGATCTTTTCTGCACCGACAGTTTCGGCGTGTGCGGCACCGGACTTGTGCAGGAAGAAGGCACCCTTGCCGGCGGCCGGGCGGTATACGATACTTATGACGATCATGAGCATTGGGACTATATCATTTTCGGCGAAAATGATCCCGCCAAATCCTCGGTCCAGATCGTGGCCCAGCACACAGAGTGCACCTGGTCACCGGAAATGTGGGACGAGGCGATCGCCATCCTCGACTCGATGCGCTTCGATCCGTCCAAAGCACAGGGCGGCGTCGGTCAGTTCATCCGGGAATCGGAGAATGACGACATCGGCGTCATTATGGAGATGCACAACATTCTTCCTACCGGCGCGACCGTCCGGTTCCGGCAGTACGACAAGCGCGAGACGGGCGAACTTATTTACGGAAATGCTTTTTTCCTGGAAAAGAAAAGCAGCGAGAGCTGGGAACCCGTTCCCATGATCATCGAAAATGCCGCATTCACCGAGGAAGGCTATATCATTCCTCCGGAAGGGCAGTCAGAGATCGAGACAAACTGGGAATGGCTCTACGGAACACTTTCCCCCGGCACATACCGGATGGAAAAGACCGTGATCGATCACCGCGACAACGGAAATAAAAACTATACGTTCTATGCTCAGTTTTTGCTTGCGAATGCGCCGGATCCCGAGGATCCCGATGGTTCCGGAAATTCCGCTGCTGCCGGCAGTTCTGCTGCAGGTGGCTCTTCCGCTGCCGGCGGTTCCGATGAAACCGATTTTGATGTCTCCGATCCGAAATGGAACTGGATCAAGTGGGACGCAGACGGGGACGGTGTCAAAGAAGAGATCTCTTTTGAATACAATGATCTCGGAGACGAGGCTCCCAGCTATATCCAGGTTACACTGTACAAAGGAAACAAAGAGCTGGAAGACATGATTGACCGGGCCTACGCTTTGAAAAAAATCGTGGTCAGGGAAGATGAAGACGGGGAATATCTCCTGGTCGATTATGAGATGGGCGACTATTATTCCCATAATGCGGTCGGGCAATGCACGATCCGGCTGAGAGACGGGAAGCTGGAGGTTGCTTCGGTTAACGGGGAGTTCTGAAAATATAAGTCTCTAAAACAATTATCTGTTTATCAGCTTAGTTCTTTGTTATCGCAAAGAAAAAGCGCGGGTGCAGACACTCGATTTCTCGGGTGTGCACCCGCGTTTTTTCTTCAAAACGCACGCTCAGCAGCGCCTAAGATGTGGATGACTTTTTTCTC
>DBVZ01000057.1:0-212 GCA_002308255.1 Lachnospiraceae bacterium UBA1251
TTCTTACTGTTATACTGCTTCTCAAAATGATTCATTTCCTGCAGCGTTATAACCGTTTCAGCGCCGTCGAGTCCGGAAATGCCGGCTAAAGCGCTTTGTACCTCCGAAAGATCCGGTTCATCGCCCGGGAAATGCTTCAGCAGCAAATCAAGCCGATATCCTGTTTCTTCTGTCCCTCCGGTTTCGCATTCAAAATCGATCACCGCGGGATC
>DBVZ01000057.1:293-2912 GCA_002308255.1 Lachnospiraceae bacterium UBA1251
TCCGCAGCCGCACACGCTCCTGTCGATCCGTCCGAAATCTCCTGTCCTGTACCGAAGGAGCGGCATGGCTTCATGATGAAAGGTGGTCACGGCGATCTCGCCGTATCCCTCCCCGTCAGGGTCGAGGACTTCAAAATAGTGGTCGCTGTGCCGGAGGTGGTATCCCCTGTCCGCGCAGCACTCGCAGCCGCCCGCAATGCACAGCTCCGTCATCCCGAAATGCCGGAACACTCCGGCTCCCCAGACTTTCCGCAGTCTTTCGCAGACGGCGTCCGGCACATCATCCGCGCTGAGCAGCACTTCCCGGACCTTCAGCGGCGTTCCCTTCCTCTCGCTGTATCTTGCCAGAGCCGCCATCTGTACGGGGATTCCCGTGATTACGTCCGGCTTCCATTTACAGATCGTATCATACGCATCTTTTATGTCCGAGACCGGCCCGTAGATATAAGTCTCCGCGCCGATTCTGTCCATGGAGAGCTTCACGACATCTCCGATGCTCCCCTGCGTGCCGCCGGACATCATCACCATATGCCGGTCGCCCGCACGCATAAAGGTCGTGTAAGCGACGGTGATAAAATCCATAGACCGCGCGATGTCGCTGCCTGTGAACGCAAGCCTTTTGCTCCCGCCCGTCGTTCCTGTCGTCGGAACGGTCACCATTCTCGCGACGTCTCCCGGGCTGAGGCAGAGAAAATCATTTTCATGCCCGGCAAGATCCTCTTCCGATGTCAGGGGCAGGTTTTCGAAATCCCGAAGCGTTTTGATCTCTTCCGGGTCGACCCCGGCAAGTTTTTCACGGTAATGCCGGCTCCGCGGAAGATAACGGAGCAGACCGCGTATTTCCGCAAGCTGCCACTCCGCAAGCGTTTCCTCATTGAGATCGTCCGGAAAGATTCCGGTATCCCGGGCGATCTTGCTTTCGATCGGGCTTCTTTCAAACCTCTCTTCGGAAGCACAGTCCATATTTTCGTTCACTGCTCTTCCTCCAGATACTGTATCGTTTTCCCGGCCGCTTTCGCGTATTCGATCTCCGACCGGGTGCTGGAGCCGATGTATCCGCCGGGATTGATCACGAAGATCCCGTCCGACATGTCGATCTTCCGCTTGTGCATATCATCCAGCATCTCCTTGGTCCTCGTCAGCGTGCCTTCGTCCATGCCCTCCCAGACTTCATTGTCGCCCGAATGGCCGAAAAGCCCGACGCTGATAACAATATTGCCTTCCAGCGTCAGCCTTTTCTGAGTTTCCATGAACGCGTCCTTAAAACGGGTGCTCCCGCAAAGGGTAATGACTTTGTATTTTCCGACCATTTCCCGATGAATTCCTTTTTAGATTTTCAGCAGTTTCTTCCTGCATCCGGAGTCATTTTCCGTGTTGTTTAATTATATCAAATCTTCGGGGCGGTATCCATAAAGAGAGCGTCAATTCAACCGGTTCCGGATAGTATTGAGTCCGATTATCGTTTATAATAAAAAACAGTATTTTAAGCCGCGCCGCGGCAGAATGGAGTCATTATGAACATTCAGGAAGAATTAAATATCCGCAGAAAAGAAGAAGAACTGCTTCAGTTCACAAGTTTCTCCTATGATGATGCCCTCCGCCTCGGTCTCGCGATCAAAGAACTGGCCGAAAAAAAATACGCGCCGGTCGCAATCGAGATCGAGATCAACGGACTCGTCATTTTCCATTTCAGCATGACGGGTTCAAACGGCAGGAACTGCATGTGGGTGAAAAGGAAAGCCAACATGGTCCGGGCTTCCCAGGTGAGCAGTCTGCACGGCATGCAGCAAAGAGAAGCCGAAGGCAAGGATATGCTGAAAGACTGGGGGCTCGATCCTGAAGAATATGCAGCCATCGGAGGAGGTTTCCCGATCCGGCTGAAAGGGACCGGCATCATCGGCGCGATTGCCGTTTCCGGACTTCCGCACCGGCTGGATCACCAGCTTATTGTAGAGGCACTTGCCGGATATCTCGGGATCGGAGACATAAAGTGAGATAAGCTGTCAACCAAACAGTCTATTTATGAAAAAGGAGAAGGAACATGAAAAAACTGATCTGTATGCTGCTTACCGCTTCCCTTTTGCTGGCAATGACAGCCTGCGGCGGAACAAAGCCCGGGGAAGAATCGGAAAAACCGCAGGAAGCCTCCTCACAGCAGGAACAGGAGGAGACACCGGAAGCGGAAGAGACTGCCGCAGCGGAACCCGCTGAGGCGGGTGACTGGACCCGCGAGGGGTATTTCCAGGATGAGAACGGGAATTTCCTTTCTGTAACCTGGATGGAAGACATTGATGAACCCGGCTGGTACGTCGGCGTAATGCTCGGGGAAGATCCGATCGAGGATTCCTACGGCGGCATCCTGCAGCCAGAAGGAAATACTCTGAAGGGAAGCCTGCCTTCCGGCGGAGAAAAGGATGACCTGACGGTCACCGTCTCCGAAGACGGCGAAGAGGGTGTGCAGCTCACCGTTGAGGGCGGGGAGACGTATCATCTTGCCGTGATGGATATGCCGAAAGCCACCATTTTCGTCAACATCAACGTGGACGGCATGGGCAATATCGCTTACACCGAGGGCGAAGAGGCACCGGAGATCGATCCGGAATATCCGTTCCAGTCTGC
>DBVZ01000113.1 GCA_002308255.1 Lachnospiraceae bacterium UBA1251
GGAAGCACCGGCCGCGGAAGCCGAGCCGGAAATCGACAGCGGCCTGCCGAAGAAAGACGCGCCCGCCCCGACCTTCCCGGCAGACTGGGAGATCCCGGATCCCGAGGAAAGCGAAGAAGTCAGGAAATCCCATACCATCCCGCTCGGCAAAGTCGGCCAGAATACCGTTCCGATCTCCGTGGAAGAGGTGCTCCGCAACGAAACACCGGAAGAGCGCCGGATCCGGATCCTGAACAATGCGACCCCGACAAAGATGAGCGACGAACAGAGACAGGTCTTCACCTATTTCTCCAGGATCCCGGGCATGGATACGCAGATCCTGGAAGCGGTCACCAACGTTTACAAACATGCGGGAGAGCACAACTCCGAAAAAGGTAATCTAGCCGTTATGGGCGCCGCGGGCATGGGAAAGACCCGGCTGACCTACGGCCTCATTGTCATGATGTGCAAGGATATGCAGCTTGACGCGGCGAAGATCGCCAGACTGAACGGAGAGCGCATGAACGAGCTGGATCCGGCAGCGGTCGTCGCCAATATGGCCGGCGGTTTCCTCGCCATCGAAAATGCCGGCGATATGCTTCCGGAAACGATCGACAAGCTGAACCGGGCCATGGAATTCAAGACCGACTGCATGATCGTCATCCTGGAAGATGAAAAGAACTCCATGCGCGCGCTGTTCCGCAAATACCCCGAATTCGCGGAAAAATTCGACGGACGCATCTCGATCCCGGCCTTCACCAACGATGAACTGGTGACTTTCGCCCGGACCTACTGCGCCGAGAACAACTGCGAACTGGACGAAATGGGCATCCTGGCCCTCTACACGCTGATCAGCAACAACCAGTCCGAAGAACAGCCGGTCAGCATCACGACCGTCAAGGAAATGGTCGACAGCGCGATTTCCCACGCGAGACGGACCGGACGGAAGGGCCGCAAAGGATCACGGAACAAGAAAATTGTGCTTTATGAAAAGGACTTTATTGTCTGAATAAATGTCACGGATTAAAATGCTTGCGATGAGACCCACTCGTCGTCCCCCTCAGCCCTTCACTCTTGCTGGTGATGGGCATTCGGCTTCGAAGTCAGTCGCTCTACGTCTTCGTCCCTCAGCCAGAGCGACTAAGGACGCACTCGCGCGGTCTTCGGGCTCCTTTGGAGGATGTGCCTCATCGCAAGCATTTTAATCCTGAAATTGGCAGTTCAACAGGAATAAGGGTGTTCTGTTTGGAAAAAAGAATTCTCAAAAACAAACTGTACCTGTATCTCACCGAATTCTTCTCCGGAATGGCGGTGATGGCGGTAGAGCTCGGGGCCAGCAGATTACTGGCTCCTTTTTTCAGTTCGTCGCAGATCGTCTGGACGATCATTATCGGGACGATCATGATCGCCATGGCGCTGGGCAATATCTACGGCGGCAGGAGCGCGGACAAGGATCCGAATCCGGATAAGCTTTACAAAAGGATGCTGATCGCGGCGATCTGGATCGCGGCAATTCCGGTCCTCGGAAAATATATCATTCTCGGGATTTCGGCGGTCGTGATCTTTTCGGTCAATACGAATTTTCTGATCTGGGCAGCGTTCGCGGCCTGCATGATCATTTTTGTGTTCCCGCTGTTCCTGCTGGGAACGGTCACGCCGTCCCTCGCGCGGTACACGGTCCAGAGCGTGGACGAGAGCGGAAAAGTCGTCGGGACGCTGGGCGCGTTCAACACGATCGGCAGTATTATCGGTACTTTCCTGCCGACCTTCGTAACGATTCCCGCTGTCGGAACAGCCATTTCATTTCTCCTGTTTTCCGGCGTTCTGCTGGCGCTCGCGCTGGTCTACTTTTTCAGCTGCAGGACCGGGTATAAAAAGTGCATCGTCAGTATCATCCTGTTCGTGCTGTGCTGTATCTTCGGGTACAGCGGGAAGCTGGCGTTCTGGGAGAATGATGTCGTTTATGAAGGCGAGTCGGTCTACAACTATCTTCAGGTGAAGGAAACGGAAGAGGACGTAACGCTTTCGACGAACGTCATGTTCGGCGTGCAGTCCATTCTGATCAAGGACGATACGAAGCTCACCGGTATGTATTACGATTATGCCATGGCCGCGCCGTTCATGAGCGGCGTTTACGAAAAGGATCGCCTGGAAGTGCTGGTCCTCGGCATGGGCAGCGGCACGTACGCGACCCAGTGCGGCCGTTTTTTTGATAACGTTTTTTTCAAGGGCGTGGAGATCGACGACAAGATCACGGATCTGGCCTTTACCTATTTTGAGCTTCCGAAAGACACGGACGTTGTCACGTATGACGGACGCGCATACTTAAACGCGGCGGATGAAAAGTATGATGTCATCATGGTCGATGCCTATCAGGATATCACCATCCCGTTCCAGATGTCCTCAATCGAATTCTTCACCCTGGTGAAAGAGCATCTGAAGGACGACGGCGTGATGGTCATCAATATGAACATGAAGGGCACGGGAGAAGGCAATATCAACGAATATCTGTCGGATACGACAGCTGCAGTGTTCCCCTATGTTTATACGGTCGATGTCCCGGGAGAGACTAACCGCGAGCTCTTTGCCACTTCCGACCCGGCTGCGCTGAGCAGGGGGATGCGGAATATTTCCATTCTGAAAGAGCGGGTCAATGAGGCAGAAGACCGTTCAGGTCAGGATAACACCGCTTCCGGCCGGATGAGGGAGCAGACACTGCTGGACTGGATGAACGATATTTATGGGGATATTCTTGAATACGATGCCGGCAACCACATCCTCACCGACGACAAAGCCCCGGTGGAACTCCTCGGCATGCGCGTGATCGACGACATCATCGGCGAAGAAGTCCGCTATTACCGCGGCATTTACGAAGAGTACGGCCTGAAGGGCCTGCTGGAAGTCTTTTGATCAGGCCGGATCGGAAACGTGTGTTTCCATCAGGTCGCTGAGCTTTTTTCCATAGAAGAAGTCATGCACCATGTTGTCGTAGTCAGCCCACATGGGAAGGGTCTGGCAGGTGGCTTTGCGGGGGCAGTCATTGGTCTTGCCGGCGAGGCAGGCGACGGAAGAGAGGGTCCCTTCCATCAGCTCCAGGATTTCACCGACAGTGTATTCTTCCGGCTTCCGGCACAGTTTATAGCCGCCGCCCTTGCCGCTGGCACCGGTGAGGAGACCGCCGGCGACCATGTCTTTGACAATGATCTCCAGATATTTTTTCGAGATCTCCTGACGGGCGGCGATGTCCTTTAACGGAACATAGCTGCCGTTTTCATGTTCTGCCAGGTCTATCATGACGCGGATCGCGTAACGTCCTCTTGTTGAAATCATAACTTTATTCCTTTCCGGTTGGCAGGCTTATCCGAAGCTTTGCCTATTATACCGCAGGGTAAATAGGTAAGTCAAGCCTTTCAGAGGAATAAACCTATTGACACAGTAGGTAAAAGGATGTAAAGTGAGAATGCAGCCGGACAAATGCCGGCAAACGGCCCGGAAAGCGGGCAGTGACAGGAACAAATTTTCTGATCCGGCCTTACAGACAGAAAGAGAGCATGAGCATTATTCGTGGCCGGCGTTACAGACAGGAGGAGAGCATGGGTATCATTCGCGGAATCTGCATCAGCGAGAAAAAGGGCACACAGAAATCGGAAATCCCGGAAGCGGAATTAATCGAAGACTGGGGCATAAAAGGAGACGCCCATGCCGGCAAGTGGCACAGGCAGGTCAGCCTGCTGGGCCTTCAGCAGATCGAGGATTTCCGCGCCAGAGGGGCGCAGGTGGAATTCGGCGCCTTCGGGGAGAACCTGATCGTGGAAGGATTTCATTTCCGGGAACTGCCGATCGGCACAAGATTCCGCATCGGGGACGTCCTGCTCGAGATGACCCAGATCGGCAAGGAGTGCCACAGCCACTGCCGGATCTATAAAGTGATGGGCGACTGCATTATGCCCCGGGAAGGCGTGTTCGCCAAAGTGCTGCACGGCGGGGTCGTCCGGAAGGGCGATGAGATCGTTCAGGTATAATCGGTTCAGATAAAGAGTGTATTTCGGGTCAGTATGTGGTATTATGGTCCGGGTCGATAAAAAGACAATAATGGTGACATCAGGAAGGAATCACAACATGAAGATATATGCAGACAACGCAGCGACAACAAAAATGAGCCAGACAGCGCTGGACGCCATGATCCCGTGCCTGAAAGAGGTGTACGGCAATCCGTCCAGCCTCTATGAGACGGGACAGAAGGCGAAGGAGATCCTGGAGAAGGCAAGAGAGGATGTCGCGGCCGTGATCGGCGCGGATCCGAGGGAGATCACCTTTACTTCCGGCGGCAGCGAAGCCGACAACCAGGCGATCCGTTCCGCGGCGCTGGCGGGGAAAAGCAAGGGAAAGACGCATATCATTTCCACTGCGTTTGAGCATCATGCTGTTCTGCATACGCTGAAAAAGCTGGAACAGGAAGGCTTTGAGGTCACGCTGCTGGACGTGCATGAGGACGGCCTTGTCCGGCCGGAAGAGCTGGAGGCGGCGATCCGGGAGGATACGGCGCTTGTAACAGTGATGTACGCGAACAACGAGATCGGCACGATTCAGCCCATCCGCGAGATCGGTGAGATCTGCCGCAGGCACGGCGTGGTCTTCCATACCGACGCGGTGCAGGCTGTCGGACACGTCCCGATCGACGTGAAGAACGACCCCATCGATATGCTTTCATCTTCCGCCCATAAATTCCACGGGCCGAAGGGGATCGGATTCCTGTATGTGAAAAAAGGCATCCGGCTGTTCAATCTGATCGAGGGCGGCGCGCAGGAAAGCGGAAAACGGGCAGGCACGGAAAACGTTCCGGCTATCGTGGCAATGGCAGCCGCGCTGAAAGAGGCAAATGAAAACATGGCCCGCAACACGGAAATACTGACGGAACAGAGAGACCGTCTGATCAAAGGTCTTAGTGAAATTCCGCACTGCGCCCTGAACGGAGACGCGGAAAAAAGACTTCCCGGCAACGTGAATTTCTGCTTTGAAGGAATCGAGGGCGAATCCCTGCTCCTTCTGCTGGACGACAAGGGCATTCAGGCCTCTTCCGGAAGCGCCTGCACCTCCGGCTCTCTGGATCCGAGCCACGTGCTGCTGGCCATCGGCAGGGTGCATGACGTGGCGCACGGTTCGCTGCGGCTGACGATCGGAGAGGATATCACCCCGGAAGAGACGGATTATATGATCGAATCCGTCAAAGAAGTGGTAGAATACTTAAGAGGATTTTCGCCGATCTGGCGGGATCTGCAGGCCGGAAAGAAACAGTTTATTCTGTAATATCGGGAATCATCGTTCTCTCCCGGAAAAGAGATCAATTTCCCGGAGGCGGAGCGGTTCATAATAGCACCAGAGGAGGAACCATCATGGCTTTATACAGCGAAAAAGTAATGGATCATTT
>DBVZ01000017.1:0-342 GCA_002308255.1 Lachnospiraceae bacterium UBA1251
GTTCTCGGCAGCGTCCTCAACCAGGTCCTGCTTCACCAGTCCGTGATCGGTCTTGAGGCGAAGGCGGCTCTTGACAAATACGGCGTCAAACCGGATATGATCATCGGCTGCGCCGGCGGCGGCTCCAACCTCGGCGGTCTGATCGCCCCGTTCATGGGCGAAAAGCTCCGCGGAGAAGCGGATTACCGCATCATAGCGGTGGAACCCGCTTCCTGTCCGAGCTTCACGAGAGGCGTATATGCATACGATTTCTGCGATACCGGCATGGTATGTCCGCTCGCCAAGATGTATACACTCGGATCCGGCTTCATTCCGGCCCCGAATCATGCCGGCGGTCTCCGC
>DBVZ01000017.1:428-1647 GCA_002308255.1 Lachnospiraceae bacterium UBA1251
CGAAGGCATCCTTCCCGCACCGGAAAGCTCGCACGCGATCTGCGCGGCGATCAACGAGGCGAAGAAATGCGCCGAGACGGGCGAGGAGAAGACGATCCTCTTCGGACTTACCGGAACCGGTTACTTTGATATGGTCGCCTACGAAAAATATCATGACGGACAGATGGAAGACTATATTCCGACCGATGAAGAACTGCAGGCATCACTGCAGATGCTGCCGAAGACGGACCTGTAAGCGGCACGGGAGGCAGACAGCCGGCAAAGGGAACATTCCCGTGAAAAAAGTGTTTTCATAACCGGTGCATCAGTGTTATAATTTCCGCGGTGCAAGCAAGCATCGCGGAAATTTTTTATCAGGAGGAATTATTATGAGTGAAAGACGTGTCGGTACCGTATCCAGGGGAATCCGCTGCCCGATCATCAGGAAGGGTGATGACCTGCCTGCTATCGTGGCGGACAGCGTGCTCGGCGCAGCTGCATCAGAGAACTTTGCTATTCATGACCGGGACGTCATCGCCATAACAGAATCGGTCGTGGCGCGTTCACAGGGAAACTACTGCACGATCGATGATATCGCCGCGGATATAAAGGAAAAGCTCGGCGGCGGAACCGTCGGCGTGATCTTCCCGATCCTTTCGCGCAACCGCGCTGCGGTATGGATCCGCGGCATCGCAAAAGGAGTCGACAAGATCGTCCTGATGCTGAGCTATCCGTCGGATGAGGTCGGAAATGAACTCGTCAGCCTCGACAAGATCGACGAAGCGGGCGTCAACCCCTACAGCGACGTGCTTTCCCTTGAAAAGTACAGGGAGCTGTTCGGCGTCAATATTCACCCGTTCACGGGTGTCGATTACGTCGATTATTACGGCAGTCTGATCAGGGAGTGCGGGACGGAAGTAGAGATCATTTTCGCGAATCAGCCGAAAGCGATCCTTGCCTACGCGGACAAGGTGATCGCCTGCGATATTCATACGAGAGCAAGAACAAAGAGGATCCTGGAAGCGGCCGGTGCGAAAAAAGTCCTGACGCTCGACGAGATCATGAACGCTCCGGTGAACGGCAGCGGCTGCAATGAAAAATACGGGCTTCTCGGCTCCAATAAATCCACGGAGGAGACGATCAAACTGTTCCCGCGCGAGTGCAAAGACATGATCCTGGACGTCCAGAAAAGAATTCTGGACGCGACAGGAAAACACGTCGAGGTCATGGTCTACGGCGA
>DBVZ01000017.1:1678-4407 GCA_002308255.1 Lachnospiraceae bacterium UBA1251
ATCTGGGAGCTGGCGGACCCGGTGGTTTCTCCGGCTTATACGGACGGCCTCATCGGCACACCGAACGAGCTTAAGCTGAAATATCTCGCAGACAATGATTTCAAGGATCTGTCCGGTGAAGCACTTCGTGACGCGATCTCCGAGAGCATCCGCAAAAAGGACAGCGATCTCAAGGGTCAGATGGCTTCTCAGGGGACAACGCCTAGAAGGCTCACGGATCTGATCGGATCCCTGTGCGACCTCACCTCCGGCTCGGGCGACAAGGGAACGCCGGTCGTGCTGGTACAGGGATATTTCGACAATTATACGGCAGAAGAATGAGAAGACTACATTCTGGTTTTGCAAAGGAGTGTGATCAGTCCTTATGGACGACGGCAGTCGAATATCCTGGCTCATCGTTATCCTGCTGCTTTTAGCGGCAATGTACTTTGCCATCGCGGAGACGGCGTTCGCGTCGGTATCCCGGAACCGCCTGAAGATCGGCGCGGACAAAGGAGACGCGAGGGCAAAGCACGCCTTGTTTATCAAGGACAATTTTGACCGGGCCATTACGACCATTCTGATCGGGACCAATATTGTCCATCTGGCAGCGGCCTCCATCGTGACGGTGACCGTCACGAAAACATGGGGCCTGTCCGCGGTTACCGTTTCTACTTTATTGACGACACTGGCAGTATTTTTCTTCGGGGAAATGCTGCCTAAAAGTGTTGCCCGGAAATACAGTGAGAAGCTGTCCGTTCAGACAGCTCCGTCACTGCGTTTTCTGATGAGCTTTTTCAGACCTCTCTCATCCGCGCTGACATGGCTCGGAAATACGGCCGCCTCCCTCACCAAAGGGGATCCGGAGGTCTCCGTGACGGAAGAGGAGATCTACGACATTATCGAGGATATGACCGAGGAGGGGACACTGGACGAGGAGCAGGGCGATCTTATTTCCTCCGCCCTGCAGTTCGGCGACGTGACGGTGGAGAGCATTCTCACGAGCCGTGTGGATGTTGCCGCTCTGGATGTGGACGCGACACAGGCGACCGTGCTCGCGTTTATAAAAGGGCAGCCTCACAGCCGTTTTCCGGTCTACGAGGGAACCATCGACAATATCATCGGCATTCTGCAGGTCCGGAAATACATCAAGGCTTATCTGAATGCGTCGAAAAAGAACCGGGAGAGCGCCGGGCAGAACAACGGAAAAAGTACGGCGCGGCACGCCGGGAAGGAGAAAGCCCCGGCGCTCAGGATGCGTCCTCTTCTTGACGAACCGTATTTCGTGCATCAGTCGATGAAGATCGACGACCTTCTCAAGACGTTGTCCCAGAAGCAGATCAACATGGCTGTCGTGACGGACAATTACGGAGGCACGCTCGGCGTCGTCACGGTCGAGGACATCCTTGAGGAGCTGGTCGGCGAGATCTGGGATGAGGACGACCGCGCCGTCCGGAAGATCGTCCGCCTGAAAGACGATTCCCTCAGCGTAAGCGCGGATGAGCATGTCATGGATATGCTCGAGGAGCTGGATATCGACGTGGATGAGGAGGAATCGGAGGAGATCGGCAGCAAGCTTATCAATGAACTGGTGTATGAAAACTTCCCGGAGATCCCGAAAGAAGGAGACCGGTTCGATTTCCACGGGCTTCAGATCACCGTGCAGTCCATGCGGAACAACCGGATCCTGAGAGTGCGCGTCCGGAAAGCGGATGCGGGGGATCCGGAACAGGAAGTCCGGAAAGGCGGTGCGGTATGATCGGAATCTATATCGCAGCCGTCGTGCTGTGCGTCATCGGGTCCGCGTTCTTTTCGGCGTCGGAAATGTCTTATTCCGCCCTCAATCGCGTGCGGATGGAGCACGCCGCGGAAAACGGCAGCCGGGCGGCCAAAACCGTTCTCCGGATCCTGGACCGGTTCGACAATGCCCTCTCGGCGATCCTGGTGGGCAACAATCTGGTCAATATCGCGGCCTCGTCGCTGGGATCCGTGGCCGTGCTGCTGACGCTGGGCTCGGAATATGCCTGGGTGGCGACCGCAGCCGTCACGGCGGCAGTGATTATTTTCGGGGAGACGATCCCGAAGATCACCGCGAAAAAGAATGCGAACCGTTATGCGCTGGCATTTGCGCCGGTCATCCGTTTCCTGATGATCCTGCTGCGGCCGGTGACATTTGCCGTGGTCGGCCTGGTCGATCTTCTGACCAAAGGCATGAAAGGCGAGACGATCGATGAGGAGGAGGCCGAGGAGGCTGCCGTGGAGGAACTCCACTCTATCATCGAGACAGCCGAAAATGAAAATGTCCTGGACGAAGACGCCTCCGAACTGGTCAGCGCGGCGATCGACTTCTCGGATACTTCCGCGTCGGAGATCATGACCGCGAGAGTGGATATTCTGGCGATCGATATCGACGACGACTGGGACGAGATCATGGAGACCGTCACGGAATCGCCGTATTCGAGGCTTCCGGTCTATAAGGACAGTATAGACAACGTGATCGGCATGCTGCCGCTCAATCATGTGCTCCGCGCGCTGATTTCGGAAGAGACGGTGGACCTTGGGAAGCTCCTGCTGCCGGCCTGCTATGTATATAAGACAATGAAGCTGCCGGCAGTCTTTGAGACGCTGCAGAAAGCGCAGCAGCATCTGGCGGTCGTTACGGACGAATACGGCGGAACGCTCGGCGTCGTTTCCATGGAAGACGTGCTGGAGGAGCTCGTCGGTGAGATCTGGGATGAGACGGACGTTGT
>DBVZ01000017.1:4470-9207 GCA_002308255.1 Lachnospiraceae bacterium UBA1251
CTTTGATTTCGACTCCGAGACGGTCGGAGGATGGTGCATCGAGATGCTGGAGGGTTTCCCGGAAGAGGGCGATGCGTTTTCGTACGACGGCATTTCCGTAACGGTCCTTGAAATGGATGAGCGCCGGGTCCGCCGGGTCGTGGTGAAAAAGAATCAGACAGAGGAGAACAGCGGCGGAGATTAAAAAAATTTCCGGTATTTCAGCTTCCGATGGCAGAAAGATGTCTGAAGATGGTAAAATGATAATATACAGACAGAAAATCCCTTACGGAAGGAGAAAAGATATATGAAAAAAGGCGCGGTCATCACTCTGATCATTCTGCTGATCCTCGGCGCGGGAGGCGGCGCGGCGGTCTACTGGTATACGCAGGGAGTAAAAAAATACACCGGCGTCTATCTGCCCGGCACGACGATCAACGGGAAAGACGTCTCCATGACGACGCCGGAATCCGTCGAGACGTGGCTGAAAGAAGAGGCCGTGCAGGGAGAGATCGTCATTCATGAAAAAGACGGTGCGGAGGAGAAGATCGCCCGCACTGACGTGATCTCGGAAGTGAATCTGGACACGGAGCCCGCATCGCTGATCAGCGAAGAAGAACTGAAAAAATGGCCGCTCTCGATCCGGGAGACCCGGTCCTACACGATAGAGGCCGCCCCGGTTTATGACGATAAAATGATCGCGAAGGAAGTCGGCGCCCTCAGCGCGCTGGACCCGAAGAAAATGGTCTTTCCGGAAGACGCTTATTTTGCAAAGACGGAAAACGGTTACGGTGTCGTTCCCGAAAAGGAAGGCTCCCTTCTCAACAAGGACGAAGTCATTGCGGCTGTGACCGCGGCGATCGGAGACGGCTCGTTCGAGACGGATCTCGCCGCGAATGACTGCTACGTAAAACCGAAGATCACCAAAGACGATCCTTCTTTCGCCCCCATCCTCGCGGAACTTGATAAGATCAAGAATATGAGTATTACCATTGATCTCGTAGAGGCGACGGAGGTGATCGATTACTCCGTCATAGAACCCTGGCTCGTCTGGGACGGGAAGACGTTCTCGGTCGACCAGTCCCTGATCCTCCCGTATGTGGAGGAAATGGACAAAAAGTACCGCACCTACCAGACGCAGCGGAATTTTGTCACGCACAGCGGCGAGACGATCGTGGTCGGCGGCGGTGGCGGCGACACCTACGGATTCTGGATGGACTGCCCGCGCATGGCGGAGAGGATCTACAACACGATCGTGACATGGGAACCGCAGACGATCGATACGGCGTGGAAGGTCAATGCTCTCACAAGAGATCAGGAAAACGGCGACATCGGCGGGACCTACATCGAAGTCAGCATCAAGGAACAGCATCTGTGGCTCTATAAAGGATATGAGCTGGTCTTCGACAGCGACGTCGTGACGGGGAAATACTCGGAAGAAAAAAGAAGGACGCCGACCGGCGTGTTCTGCATTCTGCGCAAGCTCCGGGATTATACGATGAGCGGAACCTACGGAAGTCAGTTCTGCCACTATTTCCTGAATTTTGACTGGACGGGCTGTGCGATCCATGACGCTTCCTGGAGAGGATCCTTCGGCGGAGACATTTACCTTGACAGCGGCTCCCACGGCTGTGTCAACATGCCTCCGGAAAAAGCAAAGGAATTGTTCGATCTGGTCTGGACAGCGATGCCCGTGATCATTTACTGAGCAGTGCAGACCGCTGCTTCGGAAATGCTGCTGATCGAAGCGGCTCAGGATACCCTCAACTGACAGAATGAAAGGAGTTCCGTTATGGTTAATGAAAATGACAGCCGTCTTCTGGCAAAGCTCCAGACCTCTTATCCCGCCGTTGCGATCAAGTTCTGCCTGGAAAAACCCGCGGACGCGGAACATTACGAGGGAGAAAAACTGGCTTTCTGCCAGTATCTGAAGGTTGCCCAGGACACCGGCAAACACTTTTACATCACGGCGGAGGACGACGCCTGCTACGGCAAACTTTCACTCGGCATGGCGGNNGGCGGATCTGCAGCCGGTCACGGCGAGCGGGGAAGCCGGAAAAGACTTCGGGTGCTTTGATACCCAGATGCCGAACCGGCTGCTCTACAAAGACCTGCCGATGCTGCCGAAAGGGACGATCCGCTTCGTGGAATACGCTCCCGCGGTGACCTGCACATTTAAGCCGGATCTTCTCTTTTTTGTGGTGACGACGGAAGAGAGCGACGTGATCATGCGGGCGACCTCCTATTTCTCCGGAGATCTCTGGGAGTCCAAATCGAGCCCCGTCATGAGCTGTACGTGGATGTATGCCTATCCCCTGATCTCAAAAAAGCCGAATCATATCACGACAGGACTCTATCACGGACTGAAACGCCGGAAAGCTTATCCTGCGGGACTGCGGATGATCTCGATCCCGTTCAGTAAGTTCCCGGAGTTCTTCCGGGCACTCGATGAAATGGACTGGACGCTCATCGCTTTCCGCGAGGATGAAGAGTCAAAGGAAAAACTCGCGGCCTGCATGAAGCACTGGCAGGAGATGGCTGAAGAGATCGGCAGCCATGTGGATCTGCACTGATTGAACTCCTTCGGGAACGGGCTGCAGGCAGCGCAGGAACGGAGGGGCTGCCGGGAGGATAGGATGGAAAATACGGAAATCAAGGCGCCGGAGAAAAATGAGCTCGAACTGCTTTCGGAACTGATCGGTCTCGAGCGGAAAAGCGCGAAGCGCATGCGGATCATAATGACAGCGGTGATCGCAATCGCTGCAGCTCTTATTATTGCGCTCTCGATCGTCGTGCCCCGCGTGACCTACACGCTGAGCCAGGCGGATCTTCTCATCCAGCAGACGGACACCCTGATCGGAGAGACGCAGGAACTCGTCACCGGCACCAATCAACTGGTGGAAGGCGCGAATGAATCCCTTTCCGGGATCGACACCATGGTCAGCAACGTTAACGGCCTCGTGGAAAAAAATATGGGAACCGTGACGGAATCTATCAGCAAGATCAACGAGATCGATTTTGACAAGCTGAACAAATCCATCGCCGAGCTGTCGGATGTACTGGAGCCGCTTGCGAATTTCGCCAATATGTTTAAGAGATAAGGGCTTGAAAACAGGAAACGGAAGTCAACTGACAGGACGGTATGCCCTCGCACAGTGTTTTTTCTGGTCAGTGCGCTGCGCACTGACCGCTTTTTCTGCCCTGTATCTGCAGGAAAAAGGAGTCGGGCCGTCCTTTACCGGGATTTTTCTCGCCGTCGTCTCTGTGATGCCCGCGCTGATCATGCCGTATCTCGGAGGGAGAGCAGACCGGTCCGAAAAACACGGACTCCGGTTTTTCTTTTATGCGGCTGCCGGAATCCTCGCGGCGGTCCTTCTGATCCTGATCCCTCTGCAGCGAACTGTTTCCGGAGCGGTTTCCGCCCGGCAGCTGTCCGGTGCGGTCTTTCTTTTCTGTTATTTTACAGCCCTGGTGATGGCGGCCGTTCCGGAGCCTTTTCTTAATTCGATGTCGGGATACTATGAGAGGCATCATTTTCGGGTCGATTTCGGGATGAGCAGGGGGATCGGTTCCCTGAGCTTCGCTCTGTCCTCTTTTGCGCTCGGATACGCGGTCCGCTGGCGGAGCGCGGACATCATTCCGGAATTTGCGCTGGCAGTCCTGCTTCTGTGCTGCGGGGCGGTCGCATTGCTGCCGCCGGTGCTTCCGGCGGGGGCAGAACGCGGCCGGCGGTCACTTCCGGGAACAGAGGTTTCGCCGGAAAAGATCCCGCGCAGTGATCCGGCGGCAGCCGGACGTACGGACACACGTCCGGCCGGCGGGGAACAAAGCCCCGATCTGCTGTCCTTCCTTCGGAGGTATCCCCGTTATACGGTGCTCATGGCAGGCTTTTTCTTCACGGCTGTCTTCCATACGATGACGGAAACCTATATTTTCAATATGATGGAGCGTCTCGGCGGCGACAGCAGCACTGCGGGGACCGCTCTTCTGATCGCCAATGTCGCGGAGTTCGCCGTTGTTTTCAATTATGAGCGGTTTCGGAAAAAGCTCTCTGCAAGCAGGTGGATGGTGCTGACTGCCTGTCTCTTCTTCTTCAAGGGGATCCTGTTCCATATAGCTCCGAACCTTCCGTTTATGTACGGTGCGCAGGCGCTGCAGGCGGTCACTTTCGGCTTTTATGCGCCTTCGGTCGTCCATTTTGCCGAGGAGGAGGTCCGGCCGGCAGATGCCGTGCGCGGACAGACTGTATTTATGTCTGCCTTCATGCTCGGGGGCTGTTTCGGAAATCTGGCCGGAGGGCTGATCCTCGGACATTTTACGGTAACGGTCATGACAGGGGCGGCGATGGGATCCGCAGCGGTCGGCGCGCTGATCGCGCTGATGACGCTTCGGATGAAAAGCCGCTGAGACCGGGCGGGCGAACAGCAGCCGGGGCGACCTGTCGTCTGCCCCGGCTGTCGGCTGGTTCATCATTCAATTTCGGATATTAAACTGCGGATGCTGCCCGGAAGGCAGTCTCCTCAGTTTTTATTATGCGGCTTTGACGGCTTTTCCGCTGTCGATCCTGCGGATGACGAGAAGCGTCACGATCATGAGTATGATGCCGATCGGCAGGCAGAGCAGCCAGTTGCGGATGAAGCCCGCCGCAATATACGCGACAAAGGAAACCAGCGCAGCGGTGATCGCATAAGGAAGCTGCGTGGAGACGTGTTTGATATGGTCGCACTGTGCCCCGGCGGAAGCCATGATCGTGGTATC
>DBVZ01000017.1:9230-10282 GCA_002308255.1 Lachnospiraceae bacterium UBA1251
ATGCAGGCGGAGATCGCGATGATCATGAGTTCGTTGCCCATATTGCCCTGGAAGACCTTGACGACGATCGGGATCAGGATGCCGAAGGTGCCCCAGGATGTGCCCGTCGCGAAGGAAAGGCCGACGGCGATCAGGAAGATCACAGCGGGAAGCATGCTCATCAGGGCGCCGGTGGAGGCGGCGGAATCAACGAGTCCGGCGACATATTCCGCAGCGCCGAGGGAATCGGTCATGGATTTCAGAGTCCAGGCGAACGTAAGGATCAGGATCGCGGGGACCATGCTCTTGAAGCCTTCCGGAAGCGCGTTCATGCATTCGTTGAAATTGAGGACCTTCGTGGCAAGGAAGAAAATGATCGTGATGATCAGCGCAGCGACGGACCCGAATACCAGACCGACGGAAGCGTCGGAATTGGAGAACGCATCCACGAAGGTCTCGCCTTCAAAGAAGCCGCCGGTGTAGATCATGCCGATGACGCAGCATACGATCAGGCAGACGATCGGAAGAACGAGGTGGATCACCTTCCCTTTCGGAGAGATGGGCGGGTTCGGTTGATCCTCCGCACCGGTCATGGCAGATCTGCCCGATTTGGGTTCTTCTTTGGTCCTGTTCAGCTTATTGCTCATTTCCGCGAGGCGCATCGGACCGTAATCGAATTTGCCGATCGAGAGCGTCAGCATCATGACGATGGTGAGCAGCGCATAGAAGTTGTAGGGAATGGCACGGACGAAAAGAGTCAGGCCGTTGACACCGTCCACGAATCCCGTGACGGCTGCCGCCCAGGAGGAGATCGGTGCGATGATGCAGACCGGAGCTGCCGTCGCGTCGATGAGATACGCGAGTTTCTCACGGGAAATGCCGTGTTTGTCCGTGAGCGGCCGCATGACGGAACCGACCGTCAGGCAGTTGAAATAGTNNTAGTCGTCGATGAAAATGAGGACGCCCAGAGCGACCGTCGCGAGCTGTGCACCGACTTTGGTCCGGACATGCTCGACGGACCAGCGGCCGAATGCGGCTGAACCGCCGGCACGGTTCATCAGCATGACCATCGT
>DBVZ01000082.1 GCA_002308255.1 Lachnospiraceae bacterium UBA1251
TGGTACAACGGCGGTATGGAGCATGTCACAAGGCATCTGATCTACTCCCGCTTCTGGCATCATTTCCTGTACGATATCGGCGAAGTCAATACTCCGGAGCCTTACGCGAAGCGCACCTATCAGGGGCTGATCCTGGGGCCGGACGGCGAGAAGATGTCGAAGTCCAAAGGAAATGTCATCGACCCGGTGGATATCGTCAATCAGTACGGTGCCGATACGCTCCGGACGTATGTCCTGTTCATGGGCGATTACGGCAGCGCGGCTCCCTGGAGCGACGAGTCCGTAAAGGGCTGCCGCCGGTTCCTCGAGAGGGTGGCAGGCCTCGTCGATATCGCGGCGGCGGAAAAAGAAGACAAGGCGGTGGAGTCGAAGCTTCACAAGACGATCAAGAAGGTCAGTGAAGATATCGAAAACATGAAATTCAATACTGCGATCGCGGCACTCATGACGCTGATCAATGACTTCTATAAAGCCGGAAGCATCACGAGAGATGACCTGATCGCATTTATTAAACTGCTGTCGCCGTTCGCGCCGCATCTCACGGAAGAGATCTGGGAGAGCATGGGGCAGAACCCGGACGGAGTGACGTTCCTTACGACCTCCGCGTGGCCTTCCTACGACGAGGCGAAGACGATCGACGAGACCGTCGAGATCGCCGTCCAGATCAACGGCAAAGTCCGCGGGACGATCGCGATCGCACGGGATGCCGCAAAAGAGGATGTCCTGCCGATGGCGAAGGCAGCCGTCGCGGACAAACTTACCGGTACGGTCGTCAAAGAGATCTATGTACCGGGCAAGATCGTAAATATTGTCATGAAAGGCTGAAAAACAATCCGGGTTTGTTTTTGAAAGTGTTAAGAAGTGAAAAAAGTGCCGGTCCGCGGCGAAGCGGACCGGCCTTTTTTGGATCAACCGAACCGCAGAAGGCCGAAGTCCTGCGGGCGGTGAAAATCAGGCTGTTCCGATGTGACCGGATTCCAGGAAAGATAATGCGCCTGTTCCGTAAGGTCCCCGCATTTAAAGAAATTGCCGTACATAATATCTCCTGTACGCGGGGAAAAGGAAGGGAAGAACATTCGGATAAAGGAAAAGGGGATCTGATAGGAGATCTCCCAGCCGTCTTCTGTCCGGAGGGTTGAAGCCCGAAAAACAGCCGGATCCGGCAGCGTACGGATGAGATCCCTGCCGCAGCGGCCGACGCCCGCATAGAAACTTGCGTTCGGGTTGAATTCCAGATTGATGTAGCGGCTGTCTTCGGGAAGAGGCCGGAAGAAAAACTCAAGACAGCTGTCCTCGCAGGGCATGCCGTATCTCCCGGTGTGTTCCGCGCGTACGGCTTTTTCTATTGCGCGGAGGCGCACATAAAGAGCCTCGTTATTCCAGGAGACCTGTGCATTTGCCCGGATCCCGGCGTCCGGGAGCCAGAGGACCGTGTCGATCGCGGCTTCCGGGGCGGAAAAGCCTTCTGTGCAGTTCTCGTTTCTCAGAATAGTGTATTCTTTCATTTTGATGTGTATTTTTTTTCCCGGTTTTGTTTCCCTGATGTTTTACCAGGAACCGGGCGTGCGTGTCAGCAGGATAAGCATTATTATATCATAAGGCGCAGATTTATGCATGATGACCATGAATCGGATGTGTTTCGATCGGATGCCATGAAAACACATTAATTTAGGAAAGAAGTGATAAAGAGTCATTCTTAGGTTGACAAAAAAAGGAATGAGTATTATATTCTATGCACGATAGACGGAATAAATATGCATTATTCGGGCGGATGGCTAAAGAAGTTATTCTTTCAGGGCCTGAGTAATGAATTAGAATCCGGGAAACCAGGAGGAAAAAGAAATGAAAAAGAGCAGTATGAAGAAAGTAATCGCAGTGATCCTCGCGGCAGTCATGACGCTGGCACTGGCAGCCTGCGGCGGAAGCAAGAAAGACGCTGCATCCGGCAGACTTGCGCAGATCCAGGAAAAAGGCAAGCTCGTGATGTGCACGGACGCTGCCTGGGCACCGTTCGAATATATCGGAGCAAACGGCGAGGTGACGGGCGTTGATATTGAGATCGGCAAATATATCGCGGAAAAACTCGGCGTGGAACTGGAGATCTCCAACGTAGCCTTTGATTCGATCCCGACTTATCTCGATAACAGTGAGGCGGATATCGCACTGGCGTGCATCACCGTGACGGATGAGAGAAAAGAGCAGATGGATTTCTCGAATCCCTACACTACTGTCCTGCAGTATATGGTCGTCCTCGCAGATGATAACGATACCGTAACGATTGATTCCCTTGCCGGAAAAGCTGTCGGAACGCATCTCGGAACCACGGGCGATTTCCTGATGAGCGACGAGATCGAAAGCGGCGTCCTGGCGGGAACCGGTGCCGAAAACAAGCAGTACAAAGCCCTTCCGGACGCGGCTCTCGCGATCAAGAGCGGCGAGCTGACCGCGATCGTATGCGATTCCGTGTTGGCGGAGAACATTGTGGAAGCCAACAACGGTGCTTTCAAATGCTTCCCTGTGACATACGATGATGCGACGAAGAATCCCGAAACGGAAAATATTGCCGCCGCCATGGACAAAGGCGACGAAGAGTTTGTCAACAAGATCAACGAGATCCTGAAGCCGATCATTGACGACGGCACCATTGACAAATGGATCATTAAGTACAGTGAGGACGCTTCCAAGCTTTAAAAAGCAGGGAGCGCCGGGAAGGTGCAGAAATTGTTTGAGTCTATTAAACAGGGATTTATAAAAACCTTTATAAGAGACAACCGTTACAAGGTGTTCGTCCAGGGGTTCAGAAATACGGTCGTCATTACGATCGCCGCAGCGGTGATCGGTATCCTGATCGGGGTCATCGTATCGCTGATCCATTCCCTTGCCGACAATGCCAGAAATAAAAAAAGCCATACGCCCGGCGCGGTTCTGATCACCGCGCTGGACAAGCTCTGCGCGGCGTATGTGGCGGTGATGAGGGGGACTCCGCTTGCTATCCAGCTGATGATCATGACCTTTATTGTTATGGGAGGATTCCCGAATAAGGTCCTGGTCTGCTGCATCGCGTTCGGAGTCAATTCCGGCGCTTATGTATCCGAGGTCATCAGAGGCGGCATCGCTTCCGTTGACATCGGCCAGACAGAGGCCGGTCGTTCTCTCGGGCTCAGCGAGCTTGGGACGCTCCGGCTGATCGTCCTGCCGCAGGCGATCAAGAACATACTGCCGGCGCTGTGCAACGAAGGAATCGCCGTCCTGAAGGAAACATCCATCTGCGGACTGATCAGCGTCGTTGATCTGACACGCGCGGGAGACCTGATCAGAAGCAGGACCATGTCGCCGTACTTTACGCTGATCTCGGTCGCGGTGGTATACTTCATTCTGGTGTTCGGCCTCTCCAAGGCTGTTAAGAAACTGGAAAGGAGGCTGGCGCAAAGTGATAGACATTAAAGGACTGTGCAAGGATTTCGGCGACCTGAAGGTGCTGAAAAACATAGATCTTCATATAGACAAAGGCGAGCGCGTCGTTATTATCGGTCCGTCCGGATCCGGCAAAAGTACGCTGCTCAGGTGCATGAATCTGCTCGAAACGCCTACTTCCGGGAAGGTCATTTTCGAAGGAACGGACCTGACGGATATCAGGACCGATCTTGACAAAGTCCGGTGCAAAATGGGGATGGTGTTCCAGCAGTTCAATCTGTTCCCGCACAAGACGATCCTTGAGAACATGACGCTTGCGCCGAAATATCATAAGCTCATGTCGGATGCGGAAGCGAAGGAAACGGCGATGCGTCTGCTGACCAGGATCGGGCTTGCGGACAAGGCAAACGTCTATCCGTCCACTCTTTCCGGCGGGCAGAAACAGAGAGTCGCGATCGTGAGAGCGCTGGCGATGGGGCCGGACGTCATGCTTTTCGATGAGCCGACGAGCGCGCTGGATCCGGAGATGGTCGGGGAAGTGCTGGAACTCATCAAGGAACTGGCCGACGACGGGATGACGATGGCGATCGTCACGCATGAGATGGGATTTGCCAGAGAAGTCGGGACCCGGGTGCTCTTTATGGACGAAGGGGAGATCGCGGCCGAAAATGAGCCGAAGGCCTTCTTTGACAAACCGGAGAATCCGAGACTGAAAGATTTCCTGTCAAAAGTACTGTGAAAAGGAGCTGACGCAAATGTTTAAGCACGCAATTGTAAGGACCCCGTGTCAGAAAGTCTGTGACGGCATCACATCGGCGCCGGAGCTCGGAAAGCCGATCTATGAAAAAGCGCTGGAACAGCACAGAAAATATATTGAAGCCCTGGAGAAATGCGGTGTCGATGTCCTGACGCTCCCGCCGATGGAAGAATATCCCGACTCGTGTTTTGTGGAAGACGTCGCTGTCGTGAACGACAGATGCGCTCTGATCACCAATCCGGGCGCCGATACGAGAAAAGGGGAGACGGAGGGCATTGTCTCAGCGATCAAAACGTTCTTCAAAGAGGATCAGATCGGGTATATTAAAGCCCCCGGCACTCTGGAGGGCGGCGATGTCATGAAATGCGGCGACACCTATTATGTCGGACTGTCCGCAAGGACCAACGCGGAGGGGTTCCGGCAGTTTGCTGAATTTTTCGGAAAATACGGCTTCAAGGCAGTAGAGGTATCGCTTGAATATGTACTGCACTTAAAGACCGGCATCAACTATCTGGAAAACAATAAGATGCTGGTCTCGGGAGAATTTACGGACAAGCCGGAATTCAGGGATTATGAGAAGATTGCGATCCCGGAAGAAGAAGCCTATGCCGCCAACTGTATCTGGATGAACGGAACCGTGATCGTGCCGGAAGGATACCCGGCAGTCAAAAAAGCAGTCGAAGGAGCCGGATATCCCGTCATTACAACGGACACTTCGGAATTCCGCAAGATCGACGGCGGGCTGAGCTGCCTGTCCCTGCG
>DBVZ01000001.1:0-2902 GCA_002308255.1 Lachnospiraceae bacterium UBA1251
CCGCAGAACGTCGATCACGGCGCGGGTCAGACCCGCCCGCTGGCGCAGGTCCTCGACCGACCAGATCTCGCCGGCGTTCCGCGCCTCGACGATCTTCTGCGCGGCGGTGTCGCCCAGCCCGGACAGCGAGTTGAAGGGCATTCGGATCATCCCGTTTTCGGGCAGGAAGAAGGCGGCGTCGGATTTTTTCAGGTCGGGGGGCAGGAAGCGGATCCCGCGGGCGAGGCACTCGCCGACGAGCTGCAGGGTGGTGACCATTTCCTGCTCTTTCTGGGTGGCGTCCTGCTTTTTCGACAGTTCGTTGATCGTGGAAAAGACGGCGTTCTTTCCCTTCATGACGATCCCGGCGTCAAAGCCGCCCGGCGCGACCGAAAGGAACGCGGCGTAGAACTCCATCGGGTAATGGATCTTGTACCACCCGAGCCGGATCGCCGACATGACGTAGGCGGCGGCGTGCGCNNGGGAACATATATTTGATCTTTTTGCACGAGCCGATATACCAGTCGGGGACGCCGTGTTCGCGCATCTCGGTCTCCCACTCGGGTTTGAGTCCTCTTCCCTTCCGGACCGACTCCATGATCTTGAAAGATTCCTGCGGATCCATGCCCTTCTTGATCAGGAACAGCATGATGTCGTCGCGTGTGCAGATGGCGGTCTGGATGGTGGCGGTCCCTTCGCTGATCAGTTTCTCCGCGTTGCCCTGCCAGACGTCGGTCCCGTGGGAAAGCCCGGAAATGCGGACCAGGTCGGCAAAGCCCTTCGGCTTTGCCTCAATGACCATGTTCATGGCGAAGTCCGTTCCGAACTCCGGAATTCCCAGAGCCCCTAGTTTACAGCCCAGGATGTCCTCCGGCGTCACTTTCAGGGCCGACGTGTTCTGGAACAGACTCATCACCTCTTTGGAATCCAGCGGGATATCCTTGACCGGGTCGATCCCGGTCAGGTCCTGCAGCATGCGGATCATGGTCGGATCGTCGTGTCCGAGGATATCGAGCTTCAGAAGGTTCCTGTCGATCGAGTGATAATCGAAATGGGTCGTGATGATCGGCGTATTCACGTCGTTGGCGGGATGCTGGACCGGCGTGAACCAGTTGATGTCCATTCCCTTCGGCAGTACGATGACGCCGCCCGGATGCTGCCCGGTCGTCCTGCGGATGCCGGTGCAGCCCTGCGCAAGACGCTCGATCTCGCACATTCTTTTCGGCACTTCCCTTTTCTCGAAGAACCCCTTCGTAAATCCGATCGCCGTTTTCTCCGCCACCGTACCGATGGTGCCGGCCTTGAACGTCTGTCCTTTTCCGAAAATGACCTCGGTGTACGCCTGCGCGACGCCCTGCTCATCCCCGGAGAAGTTCAGGTCGATATCCGGCTCCTTGTCCCCCTTGAATCCTAGGAACGTCTCGAACGGGATGTCAAATCCGTCTTTTTTAAGCGGTTTCCCGCAGACGGGGCAGTTTTTGTCCGGCATGTCGCACCCGCAGCGGCCTGCATAGGCACGGACTTCCGGCGACTCGAAATCGCTGTAATGGCAGCTTGGACAGTAATAATGCGGCGGCAGCGGATTGACCTCCGTGATCGAGGACATCGTGGCTGCGAGCGAAGATCCGACAGATCCCCGCGAACCGACGAGATAGCCGTCTTCCTCTGATTTCGCCACCAGTCTCTGGGCGATGATGTACATGACGGCGTAACCGTTTCCGATGATCGAAGTCAGCTCTTTTTTAAGGCGCGACTCCACGATCTCCGGGATCGGGTCCCCGTACATTTCTTTCGCTTTCGCATAGCAGGAATCCTCCAGGATCTGGTCCGCGTTCTCGATGGAGGGCGGGCATTTGTCCGGATGGATCGGCGAGATCTTTTCACACATATCCGCGATCTTCCGCGTATTGGTGATAACGATCTCTTTTGCCTTTTCCTCGCCGAGATACGCGAATTCCTCCAGCATCTCCTGCGTCGTGTGCAGATAGAGAGGCGGCTGCTCCTCGTCGGGATAGCCGTGACCCACCTGGATGATCTGGCGGTAAATGGCATCTTCCGGGTTCAGGAAATGGACGTCGCACGTCGCGACGACCGGTTTTCCGAACTGGCTGCCGAGCTTGACGATCCGCCTGTTGATCTCCCGGAGCTGGTTTTCCGACTCGATGCCCATGATCCTGTCGCGGACGAGGTAGGCATTATTTCCGACCGGCTGGACTTCCAGGTAGTCGTAGAATTCTACGATCGAGGCGATTTCCGCATCCGAAGCCCCGCGGAGCAGTGCCTGGTACAGTTCCCCCGCGGAACAGGCGGACCCGAAGATCAGGCCTTCCCGGTACTGCTGCATAAGGCTCTTGGGGATCCTCGGCCTTTTGCGGAAATAATTGAGATGCGACTCCGATACGAGACGGTACAGATTGCGCCGGCCCTGCTCATTTGCCGCGAGGATGATCGCATGATAGTACTTCGCCTGCAGGATGCTCTCCGTCGTCGAATGGTTCCTTAAGTTCAGCCCGAGCAGCTGGTCAATGCCCTCCTCCCGGCTGATCCGCACCAGTTTTGCATAGACTTCCGTCATGCAGTCGGCGCGGTCCTGCGCCCGCTGGATGTCTTTGCACTCCACGTGCATGCTCCTCGCGAGTTTCTCGAACTTCACGCGCCCGAGATCGGGGTTGAAGAGCTGCGCCATCTGAGGGATGTCGACATAGACGCCCGGAGCCTCCGCGCCAAGTTCGCGGCAGGCATGCTCGATGAACGACATCTCGTATTCCGCGTCGTAGGCGGCAAGGTAAGCGCCGTCCGCGAACGCGAGGAACGCGTACATGGCCTTATTGATCCCCGGCGCGCCCTGCACGTCGTCGTCGCTGATGCCCGTCACCTGCGTGATCGCGAACGGGACCGGCTCCTTCGGGTCGACTTTTGTATA
>DBVZ01000001.1:2946-3644 GCA_002308255.1 Lachnospiraceae bacterium UBA1251
GGGCTTCTGCCCGTCGTCACCGTCGAGAAAACGACGTACGGATCCGTCAGGAATTCCTCCGTCGCGCCGTGCGCGAGATTCTTCCCGTCGTCGACAAGATAGGCTTCCATGCCGTAGATTACCTTGAAATCGGCGTCGGCCGGAATCCCCTTTTTATCCCCGAACGTATGCAGCGCTTCCGGAAATGCCTGTACGACCCCGTGGTCCGTGATCGCCAGCGCTTTGTGTCCCCATTCGTATGCCTGACGGATGATGTCTCTCGCACTCGAAACGGCGTCCATATCGCTCATTTTCGTATGGCAGTGCAGCTCGATCCTCTTTTCTGCGGCTTCATCTTTGCGGAAGCTGCGGATCGGCGCGCTGCGCTTGATCGCGTAGACATTTCTCATCATGACTTCGCGGTCGAACGGATCGAACGCGACCATTCCCTTCACAAGGAACGCGGCGCCGCTGCGGAACGTTTCCCGGAACTGCGGAACGTCGTCCGGATCGGAAAACAGCTTCATACGGATGCTGTCGGTATGATCGGTCAGGGCGATCGTAAAGATCGTCTTCCCGCTCTTCGTCTCTTTTTCCTCCACCAGGAAGACTTCCCCGCGGATCACCGCCTCCCCGGGTTCATCCGGGACCTGCGCGATCGGGACCGGCTCCCCTTCGAGGCTTTTCCCGTAGATCAGGTCCGGATCGCGGGAAATAAA
>DBVZ01000001.1:3696-4434 GCA_002308255.1 Lachnospiraceae bacterium UBA1251
ACTTCGCGCACCCGGGCATGGATGAATTCCTCGTCGTCCTCGAAGACATTCTCCTGACTGCCCTCTTTCTTTCTGACTTCGAACTCCGCATGAAATCCGGCGCGCTCGACAAATACTTTCTCAAGATAAGCAAGCAGTTCTTCGCCTTTCAAACGGGCGGCGACATTTTCCGGCATCCGCAGGACGATCGTCTCCGGATCCGGGAACTCCAGCGTCGATTCCCGCATAAGTTCATGAAGGAGCGGGCTGTTCTTCTTCAGTTCGAGCATCATGCCCGGCCGGTACAGCTCATAAAATTTCTCCGGCACGAACTGGCCCGAGAGGCGGAATTTCTCAACGACCTTTACTTCCAGATTCTCTTCCAGCAGAATCTGTTCCGCGATGGCTTTTTCGATCTCGTAGATATACTGCTTTTTGATCCAGCTTCCGCACAGCAAAAAGACCCGCAGAATCTTCTTCTGCCGGTTGAAGATCACGCGTTCCACGGAAACCGTGTCGAGAAGCCCGGAGAGGGTCTCATTCACTCTGATATCGGAAAACACGTCTTTAAAGGGTCTTGTCTCTGCCATAGGATAATCCTTACCAGTTCAGTACTTCCTCGCGAAGGGCGCCGAGGAGTTCGCTCTCCGGCATTTTCCGGATAATCTCTCCTTTTTTGATGAGGAGTCCCTCACCGATGCCTCCTGCGATGCCAAGGTCCGCTTCTTTCGCCTCGCCCGGGCCGTTGACGACGCAGCC
>DBVZ01000081.1 GCA_002308255.1 Lachnospiraceae bacterium UBA1251
ATCTCGGAAATATGAAGAAGTCCGTCCGCGCCGCCCAGATCGATGAATGCGCCGAAATCGGTAACGTTCTTGATAACGCCTTCGACTTCATCACCCGGGTTGATGCGTGCAAACAGTTCCTTTGCAGCTTCGGATTTGCGCTCAAGGAGAAGCTGCTTGCGGTCGCCGATAATGCGGTGACGGCGGGGATTGAATTCCGTAATGACGAATTCGATCTCCTGATCCGCATATTTGTTGAGATCTTTCTCATACGTATCAGAAACAAGGCTCGCCGGAATAAATACCCGGGCTTCTTCCACAGTGACGGAAAGACCGCCGTTGCGGACCTGCGTGACTTTTGCTTTCAGGACTTCCCTGTTGTTGAACGCTTCTTCCAGTCTCTGATTTCCCTTCTCAGCCGCAAGCTGACGATAGGAAAGAATGACCTGCCCGTCTCCGTCATTGACCTTTTTGACCTTGACTTCCATTTTGTCACCGGGTTTTGCGATCTCGGTAAGGTCCTGGACGTCGTTGCTGTACTCTTCTCTGGTCAGAATACCATCGATCTTATAGCCGATGTTCAGATACATGTAATCGGGCTTAACATCAATGATAGTTCCTTCGACGACTTCTCCGTTCCTGATAGTTTTGAAAGTTTGTTCGAGCATCTCCTCAAAGCTTTGCTCTTCTGACATAACGTGAAACCTCCTGGATAAAATAATTTGGGGTTGAGGCCCCCGCTGTGATACCTACGCAACTATCGGATTGGAATTGAATCGGATTCAAATCGTCGAGTGACTGTATGTAGTAAGTATTCGCACAACCTTCCTGGCATATCTCGTAAAGCTTCCGTGTGTTGGAACTCGTGCCGCTTCCGACCACAAGCATTATGTCCGAGGACTCCGCCAGTGATCTGGCCTCTGTTTGACGCATACTGGTAGCATTACAGATAGTATTCAGAACTACTATATCATATCCTAATTTTTTGATTATTTCAACCAATTCCTTAAATTTTTCTAAATTAAATGTCGTCTGCGCAACGACGCATAAAGGTTTGTTTTCCGGCACTTTCAAAGCAGCCGCTTCTTCCTTTTCGGAGATCACGATACAGGGGGTTTCAGACCATCCCATCGTTCCGATTACTTCCGGATGCTGCGGATCTCCGATGATCACGATCTGCTTTCCTTTCCCGCTCTCTTCCCGGACGATCTTATGTATTTTTTTCACAAAAGGACAGGTTGCGTCCACGATCGTGACGTCTTCTTTTTCCTCAAGAGATTCCACTACTTTTTTGGATACACCATGCGAGCGGAGTACAACAGTCCCCTCCGAAACCTGCTCCAGCTCCGATTCGTCCTGCAGCGTGATCACGCCGTGCGATTCCATTTCTTTCACAACATATTCATTGTGGATAATCGGACCCAGAGTATAAATGGAACCGGGTGTACCGCCGTTTTTTTCTTTTTCGTCAATACAGTCATGCACGAGCTGGACCGCACGTTTTACTCCGAAGCAGAATCCTGCGCTCTCCGCAATGACAATATTGTTTTTCCGGCAGAAATAACGGAGAATGACATCCGTCACTTCCGGGATCGTCAGATTTGAGGAATCGACCAGTTTCGCGTCCTCTGCCTGTTTCAGCGGCGCGATCGGCCGGTTCATGTCCCTCTCGTCCCGCTCCGCGATATCCGCTGCGATCTGTTCGAGATCCGCCGTCTCGCCTTTCCCGATCAGCTCCCTGTAACGTCTTTGCGCACGGGTCTCCACACTCGCTGTCAGAAAGATCTTGACCTGTGCGTCAGGGAGAACGACCGTCCCGATATCCCTGCCGTCCATCACGACGGCGGTTCTGGCGGCAAGTGCCCTCTGAAGGTCCAGCAGCTTCGCACGCACAGCAGGGATCGCGGAACTGACGCTTGCCATGTTGCCGGTCGACTCCTCGCGCAGATGCGGCGTGACATTCTCTCCGTTCAGAAGAACGATCTGCTGGCCGTCACGGTACTCTATGGAGACTTCCGCTTCCCTGAGAGCTTCTTCCACACGGACAATACTCTCCTCATAACGTTCATCGCGCGGATTCAGTTCCTGCACGGAAAATCCTCTGCGGATCAGAAAAATGGCGATGGCACGATACATAGCCCCGGTATCGACATAGATCGATTCCAGTTCCTTCGCAACGATTTTGGCGATTGTGCTTTTCCCGGCACCGGCCGGGCCGTCAATGGCAATATTATGATTCATGACAATTCCTTTCCCGGAGTTTCTCAATCAGGGGCATTTCCTGCGGCAAATGCCGTCGACCAGGCGATCTGAAGATTAAAACCTCCTGTCAGCGCATCCGTGTCAATAACTTCTCCGGTGAAGTACAGACCTTTTATTTTCTTTGACATCATGGTTTTCGGGTCAATCTCCTTTACGGAGACGCCGCCTTTTGTGATGACCGCTTCCGCGTATCCGGCATTTCCCGTGATCATCAGCGGAAAATGCTTTGTCATCCTGACAAGAATATTTCTTTCTTTTCGGGTCACGTCCCTGCCCTTTTCCGTCCCGTCCAGTCCGCAAAGCCGGATCATCCAGTTAATCATACTGACCGGGAACAGTTCACGCAAGAGGTTTGAGAGGTTTTTAGCGCCGTGCTCTTCAAAAAGACGAACGATCCTCCTGTCCAGCTCCTCTTCTGTGATCCCCGGCTTCAGATCGATCTCCGCCCCGACCGGAAAAGTACATTTCTCTCCGGCCAGAATGCTGCTTGCCGTAAGGACCAGAGGTCCGGAAATACCCTTATGCGTAAACAGCATTTCCCCGATTTCCGAACTCATCTTTTTGGGTTTCAAAATCGTCAGGGTGACATTTTTCAATGACAGGCCTGCCAGTTCGGAAACATTTTCTTCCGTAAGCAAAGGCACCAGAGACGGCGTACAGTCAGTTACGGTATGACCGGTTTCCCGGGCGAACCGGTATCCGTCACCCGTAGAACCGGTGGACGGATAAGACAGTCCGCCGGTGGCGATTATGACGCGTTCCGCGGCAGCATATCCCATCTCTTCCTGCGAGTCGGTATTTTTCTCTTTTGATCTGAAATAAACACCGGTCACCTGCTTCTCTCCTCCGGTTTCGATCCGAACCGCTTCCGTATTGAGAAGGACATTGACGCCGTAACGCTTCATAAGACGTTTTAAGGCATCGGTAACGTCATAGGCATGATCGGATACGGGAAATGCCCTCCGGCCTCTCTCCACTTTGACCGGCATCCCGGCATTTTCAAAAAATTCAACAGTATCCTGCGCTCTGAAAGCGTGATAAGCGCTGTAAAGAAATTTTGGGTTTCTCATGACAGAACGGAAAAAAGTCTCTTCGTCACAGACATTCGTGAAATTACAGCGACCTTTGCCCGTGATAAAGACCTTTTTCCCGAGTTTCTCGTTTTTCTCCAAAACCGTTACATCCATTCCGCGTTTTGCGAGCTGAATCGATGCAAACATTCCGGCGGCACCGCCGCCGATCACTACTGCACGTTCTGACATGAGAGTACACCTGCCGTAAGTTCCGGTCTTTTCTCTTTAAACGCCCCGCCCCGGCCGGAAAGGGGCGATACAGTAAATCAGGCATCCGAACGGATGCCTGATTATTATCATTTTCATCTTTTGAGGAAAATCGCTTCTCAGTTCATCGTCGCGAGAAGTGTTCCGGCTTCGACGCCGTCACCTACGCTGACGTTGATGCTGGCAATGGTTCCGTCCTGCGGAGCAACGACCGGAACTTCCATCTTCATAGCTTCAAGAATTACGATCGCGTCGCCGGCTTTTACTGCCTGGCCCGCAGCTGCTTCAACTTTGAAGACTTTTCCGGGAAGAGAAGCCGTTACTTCCACGCTGCCCGCGCCGCCTGCCGGAGCGGGTGCCGGTGCCGGAGCTGCCGCGGGGACTGCTGCCGGTGCCGCCGGAGCGGGAGCAGCACCTTCTGCCGCCGCTTCAACCGTAACATTGTACTCCACGCCGTTGACGTTGATCGCATAGTACTTCGTGCCTTCGAAAGCGGTCTTCGGTGCTTCCTTTGCCGGGGCAGCCGGAGCGGCCGGAACTTCCGGTCCTTCGCCTTCGCCGATGCGGTATTTGAAGTAATCGATCGCTACCTGCGGGAACAGCGCATAGGTCAGGACATCTTCATCCTGCTGTTTGTATTCGGCGATCTCTTTCTCAAGAGTTTCGAGCTCATTCGGAATCAGATCTGCCGGACGGCAGGTGATCGGCTCTTCCTCTCCGATACATTTTTTCTGGATCTCTTCATCAAACGGAAGTGTGGATTTTCCGTATCTTCCGAGGAACAGATCCTTCGTTTCTTTTGTGACCACTTTGTAGCGCTCGCCCATAACAACGTTCATGACCGCCTGAGATCCTACGATCTGGGAAGACGGAGTAACAAGGGGAGGCATGCCCATTTCTTTACGGACGTTCGGCACTTCCGCAAGAACATCATAGAACTTGTCGGCAGCTCCGAGGCCGTCGAGCTGGCTGGTCAGGTTGGACAGCATGCCGCCCGGAACCTGATAAAGCAGCGTCTTGATGTCAACGCCCATATTTTTCGGGTTCATCATACCGTTCGCAAGATATTTCTCACGGATCGGACGGAAGTATTCCGCGATCTCATTGAGAAGCTTCATGTCATAACCGGTATCATACGGCGTGCCGCGGAATGCTTCGACCATCACTTCCGTAGCCGGCTGGGATGTTCCGAGGGCGAACGGGGAGATCGCGCAGTCAATGACGTCGACGCCCGCTTCAACGGCCTTCATATAGGTCATGGAAGCTTCGCCGGAAGTGTAGTGGGTGTGCAGCTGGATCGGAAGCTTTGTGACTTCCTTCATCGCGCTGATCAGCTCGGTAGCAGCCTTCGGCACAAGAAGACCGGCCATATCCTTGATGCAGATCGAGTCAGCGCCCATATCCTCGATGGCTTTTGCTTTTTCAACCCAGTACTCGAGTGTATAGGGTTCACCGAGTGTATAGGACAGCGCCACCTGTGCTTCCGCTTTTTCCTTATTCGCAGCCTTGACAGCCGTCTCGAGGTTTCTCAGATCGTTCAGGCAGTCGAAGATACGGATAATGTCAATGCCGTTTGCGACGGATTTCTGTACGAAATATTCAACGACGTCATCCGCGTAAGGACGATAGCCGAGGATGTTCTGGCCGCGGAAAAGCATCTGCAGCTTGGTCTTTTTGAAGCCGTCACGGAATTTGCGGAGGCGGTCCCACGGATCTTCTTTCAGGAAACGGAGCGCAGCGTCAAAGGTCGCGCCGCCCCAGCATTCGACGGAACGGTATCCGACTTCATCAAGTTTCGGAACGATCGGAACCATCTCGTCTGTCGTCATTCTGGTAGCGATCAGGGACTGGTGCGCGTCGCGAAGGATAGTTTCAGTAATCTGAACAGGTTTTTTTACGATATCAGCCATTTTGACTCCTTTCAAATTCGATAACGGATCATACACCGAAGATTGCCATAAAGGTTCCCGCAGCTACCGCAGTTCCGATAACGCCCGCTACGTTCGGGCCCATCGCGTGCATGAGCAGGAAGTTTGTCGGGTCAGCTTCCGCGCCGACCTTCTGTGATACACGTGCCGCCATCGGCACCGCGGAAACTCCGGCGGATCCGATCAGCGGATTGATCTTGCCCTTGGTGACCACCTTCAGCAGCTGACCGAGCCAGCAGCCTCCCGCGGTACCGAACGCGAATGCGACCAGACCGAGAACAACGATCTTAAGGGTATCAATGTTGAGGAAAGCTTCCGCGCTCGTTGTGGCTCCTACGGAAGTGCCGAGGAGAATAACGACGATATACATCAGCGCGTTGGAAGCGGTCTCCGTAAGCTGGTGAACAACTCCGCTCTCACGGAAGAGATTTCCGAGCATCAGCATACCGACGAGCGGTGCAGTGGTCGGAAGGATCATGCATACCACGATCGTAATGATGATCGGGAAGAGGATCTTCTCCAGCTTGGAAACGGGACGAAGCTGTTCCATTTTGATCTTACGTTCCTTCTCTGTCGTGAGAAGTTTCATAATGGGCGGCTGTATGATCGGTACAAGTGACATATACGAGTATGCCGCTACGGCGATAGGTCCTACCAGATGGTCTGC
>DBVZ01000072.1:0-183 GCA_002308255.1 Lachnospiraceae bacterium UBA1251
CTTGCGGAGCAGCATGCAGAAGGCGGGGGCGGTGATCGGCGCGTTCTTATTGGTATCCGAAAGATAGACGAGCGGCAGGGAGGCGCTCGCGCTGATCAGGACTCTGTATTGGTTTTTATACTGCCGGACCGTGAGGATCAGTTCGTCTTTTTCCGGCTGGACGATCCGGCTGATCACGCCGCC
>DBVZ01000072.1:272-13682 GCA_002308255.1 Lachnospiraceae bacterium UBA1251
AGAGTTTTCCGTTTCCGGCACGCATTCCGCAAAAGGAGTCTTTTCGGTGACAGACGTCCGGATCAGGGAGCGGATGGAGGAGAGATAAGCTTCCTGCATTTCCGCATTGCCGAGGAACTCATCCGTCACCCGGATCCTCGTGAAGCAGTTGTCCCACTGCGCGGGGATCTGCCGGTCCTTCGGCACGTAGGAGGCGACGGAACGGTGAACGGCGTAACCTTCGACAGGAAGATACGCGTAGTTTTCATAGTCGGGATAATACCGCCGGACCGTCTCATTTTCCATGCGGACCGAACAGAAGATCCGGTCTCCGTCCGCGATCAGATAATAAGGTCCCGCGGAGTAGGAGATCTTCTTCGGCACCGCGTACGGCAAAGAGATCGTCATGTAGACGCAGGGATCCTCCCGGGTCATCTTTTCGAGGCGGGGCTTCACCTCCTCCGGGATCACTTCGGAGCCCGGGAAGACAAGGAACGGAAACAGGTGCGTGAGAGCGGGCAGCGCGTCGCTGTAGAATTCGGGAAAGCCGGTAAACGGATAATAATCCGACATGCGGCGGGAGGGCAGCCGCAGCATATAGTACAGCGGCTTCAGAATGCGGTAGAGGTCGCGGTGGACAGCATGTTCAAGCGGATTCGGGAGATCGTAGGCTTTCAGTTTTCTGCCGAGGTACGGCATCACGAAGCTGGTCCCGTTAAAAGTATAGAAAATGCCCTCGCCGCGCAGCATGGGGACGAGAGCCGAAAGAAGCTCGAACTCATCCTCTTCTTTCGCCGGATCGGCCGAAAATGCGTGCGTCCGGTATTCCCCGTCCTCCAGGACCGTATAAGAGGCGGAGAGGATCGAGCTGGTCCGCCAGAAATGGCCGTCGCTGACAAGATCCAGATAAGCTGTCTTTTCCGGATCGCCGGCAAGCGGATGCGGCTGCGGGCTGCACGTATGAACCAGGTGCTCCATAATGACTCCTTTCTCACTGACAAAAGATTATAACACAGAAATGAGTAGAGGGGAGACGAAAAGTCTGGTATAATCGAGAAAACGTAAAGACCGCGCAGAGCGGAAAAGGAGCGTGTTTTGATAGCATATATCAGCGGAGAGATCACACAGATCGAAGACGGGAAGATCGTGGTGGAGACCGGAGGGATCGGTTACCTGCTCCTGGTCCCGTCCGGACCGAAAGCGCCGTATCTCGAGATCGGCGATCAGGCGAAGATCTGGACCCATCTGTCGGTGACACAGGACGGAATGACACTGTACGGACTGTATTCGAAGGAAGAACAGGAGCTCTTCCGCATGCTGATCACGGTTTCCGGGATCGGACCGAAGGGGGCGCTCGGCATCCTGTCGGCGCTGTCACCGGACGAGCTTCGCTTCGCCATCCTCTCGGAGGATGACGCGGCGATCTCGAAAGCGCCCGGCATCGGCAAAAAAACAGCCCGNNTGATCCTGGAACTGAAGGACAAGATCGATGCCGCGGATGTGTGGGGCAGCCGGATCGGTGAAGAGATCGCGGGAACCGTTCTGCCGTCGGAAGACGGAGGTCCCGTCGCGGAGGCGCTGGAAGCGCTGACCGCCCTCGGATACCGGCCGTCGGAGGCGCGCAGTGCTCTTAAAAATGCAGGCATTACGGCGGACATGAGCGTCGAGGAGATCCTGAAGGCAGCGCTGAAGGAATTATAAAAGAGGAGCAGCATGGCAAGAAGAATTATCGAAACGGAGAGCAGCGTCGAGGAGGAAAAATACGAATCCGGCCTCCGGCCCCGCTTTCTGAAAGATTATATCGGACAGCAGACGATCAAGGATACGCTGCAGGTCTATATCGACGCCGCGAAGATGCGCGGAGACGCGCTGGACCATGTCCTTCTGTACGGGCCGCCGGGTCTTGGCAAGACGACGCTCGCGGGCATTATCGCCTCGGAAATGGGTTCGAACATCAAAGTCACGAGCGGACCGGCGATCGAAAAGCCGGGGGAAATGGCAGCGATCCTCAATAATCTGAAGGAGAATGATATTCTCTTCGTGGACGAGATCCACCGTCTGAACCGGCAGGTCGAGGAAGTGCTGTATCCGGCGATGGAGGATTTTGTCATTGATATCCTCATCGGAAAAGGCGCAGCGGCAAAATCGATCCGTCTGGATCTGCCGCACTTCACGCTGGTCGGAGCGACCACGAGGCCGGGAATGCTTTCCGCGCCGCTCCGGGACCGTTTCGGTGTCATGGAACACCTGCAGTACTATAATGTCGCCGAGCTGAAAGAGATCATCCTCCGTTCGGCCGACGTCCTGAAGGTCAGGATTGAGGATAAGGGGGCAAATGCGCTCGCACGCCGCTCGAGAGGCACGCCCCGCCTTGCCAACCGGCTGCTGCGCCGGGTGCGCGATTTCGCACAGGTGCGCTATGACGGGGTGATCACGGACAGGGTGGCGTCGGAGGCGCTGGACCTGCTCAACGTGGACCAGTTCGGACTGGACCAGACGGACAGAAAGATCCTGGAGACCATGATCGTCCGTTTCGGAGGAGGGCCGGTGGGACTGGAAACGCTGGCGGCTTCGATCGGCGAGGACTCCGGGACGATCGAGGATGTCTGGGAACCGTATCTGATCAAGAACGGATTTATGGTGCGCACGCCCCGCGGACGCGTCGCGCTGAGGAGCGCTTACGAGCATCTGGGCTTTCCTTACCCGGAAAAAGAGGAATGAGATAGGTCTTGTCCTTTCCCGAGCTTTTGATTATAATAAGAAATAGTCTGGATACAGTGCCGGGCACAGGGGGAAGCTATGGCGTCAAAAAATACGGTCGAAGTACTGATCGCCGGAAAGATCATGAGGATCTCCGGATATGAAAGTGAAGATTACCTGCAGCGCGTCGCGGCTTATCTGAGTCATAAGACGACGGAACTGCGCGAGCTGCGCGGGTACAATCATATGTCCTCAGAACTGCGGGGCCAGCTGCTTTCGCTGAATATCGCTGACGATTATTTTAAGGCCAAAGAGCGTGCGGACCGGTCGGAAGAATCGCTGCAGGAAAAAGACAGCGAGATCTACGACTTAAAGCACGAGATCGTGGAATTGAAAGTGCAGCTTGAAAAAGCGAAAAAACAACAGACGCAGAACGGACCGCGTCGCTGAGTGCGGTCCCGGCTGCAGCCGGAAATGAATGAGGACGGGAGATTGCGGAGGTGATCTCCCGTTTATTTTTAAAATGACTGAACGAAGAAGAAACAAAAGCATACCGGAGCTTCTTGCTCCCGCCGGATCCGTGGAAATGATGAAGGCGGTGATCGCGGCGGGAGCGGACGCCGTCTACATCGGAGGTCCGAAATTCGGGGCGCGCGCTTATGCGGACAATCCGGACACCGAAGCGCTGTGCGGAGCGATCGATTACGCGCATCTGCACGGCGTCAGCGTGCATATGACCGTCAATACACTCGTCAAGGAGCGGGAAATGGACGGTCTTTGCGAGTATCTCGAACCGTTTTACCGGTGCGGTGTGGACGCCGTCCTCGTACAGGACCCCGGTGTTCTGTCGGTGATAGGGCAGGCATTTCCCGATCTTGCGATTCACGCGAGCACGCAGATGTCCGTGACCGGACCTGCAGGGATCCGCATGCTGGAGGAGATGGGTGTCCGCCGCATCGTATTTGCGAGAGAACTTTCCCTTGCGGAGATCGCGGAGATCCGGAGTCAGACGGATATGGAACTCGAGGTTTTCGCGCACGGGGCACTCTGCGTCTGTTACTCGGGACGGTGCCTCATGAGCAGCATGCTGGGAGGCAGGAGCGGGAACCGGGGACGCTGCGCGCAGCCCTGCCGGCTTCCTTACGACCTCTTTCTGGAAGGAAAAAGAATCAATCCCGAAAGGGAACATGATCTTCTCAGTCCGAAGGACCTTTGTACGATCGATCTCCTGCCGCGGATGATCGAAGCGGGCGTCGATTCCCTGAAAATAGAAGGACGGATGAAAAAGCCGGAGTACGCGGCCGGGGTGACCGCGATCTACCGGAAATACCTGGACCGCCTTGCGATGGGAGAGCCCCACAGGGTGCGGGAGGAAGACAGACAGGAGCTTTGGAGGCTCTTCAACAGGGACGGGTTCACCGACGGCTATCTCACCGGAAAGACGTCCGGCATGATGGCGCAGAAGAACCTGAAAACGGTCCGGGGTGCCCGGGAAAAGGGAAAAAGCGGAACAGACCGGGGGCTGAAGAACCCCGGAAACGCGGAAAATACATCTGCGGCACTCCCGGAGCCCGGAAAACTGAGGGCGGAAGCCCGGGCGGTCTGCCGGGCAAAGGAAGCGCTGAGCCTCACGGTCCGCTGCGGTGATATTTCCGTGAGCGTATCGGGGGATGCGCCGGAGGAGGCCCTCCGGCAGCCCGTGACGGAGGAGAGGATCGCGCAGCAGCTCGGAAAAACCGGTGATTCCGAATATATTTTCGAAAAGATCGAAGTCGAAACGGACGGGAAATGCTTCCTCCCCGTGAGTGCGCTCAACCGTCTCCGGAGAGACGCCGTAGAGGCGCTGCGGCAGGAAATGCTTTCTCCTTACAGAAGAAAGATGCCCGCTCCTTACGAACCGTTCCCGGAGAAGGAGAAAGCTTCCGGTGCGCCGAAAGGGGAGGCGGGCTCCGCGGCCGCTTTGGCGGAAACCGTGTCCCGGGACGGAGACGGCATGCCGGTTCTCGAAGTGCTGGTTTCTTCGAAAGAACAGCTGGAAGCCGCTCTTAAGGAGCCCGCCGTCATCAGGATCATCGCCGAATGGACGGCGCCTGCAAAGGAACCGTCCCGGCCGGCTTCGCTGCAGGAGATCCGCGTATTTGCGGAGGGATGCCGCGCGGCGGGGAAAGAAGCGTTCCTCGCGCTGCCTGCGGTCGTGAGGACAGGGGCGGAATGCAGCCGGAAAGGATACCGGATCGATGCCGGACTTTTATCCGAAACGGCTTCCGGAACCGGGATCGACGGATTCCTTGCCAGGGATACCGAGGGACTCGCCCTGCTTGCCGGGGCCGGCCTTTCGGACAGGACGCTGGCGGACAGTTCTCTCTATACATTGAACCGGGCCGCCCGGAACGTGATCCGGAAGAAAGCTGTTCTCGGGGATACCGCATCTTTTGAACTGACGGTCCATGAGATGGCGGATCTGGACAACAGCCGCACATCCCTTTGTGTTTACGGGAGGATCCCTCTTATGGTGACGGCGCAGTGTCCCGTCCGCAATAACGGCATGTGCCGGAGAAAACCGGGCTTTGGCCGGCTCCGGGACAGGAAAGGGCAGGAATTTCCGGTAAAGAGGGAGTGCGCGTTCTGTTATAACGTGATCTGCAACGCCGTGCCGCTCTCCCTTCTGACGGAAATGAAAACGATCCGGAAAATGCGGTTTGCCGCGCTACGTCTTCTCTTTACGGACGAGGACGCCGGAAGAGTGCATTCCCTCGTCAATGCGTTTGCGAAGGCAGCGGAAGCCGGGGCAGCCTCTCCGGAAGAGGCGGCATCAGCCTATACAAAGGGGCATTTCCGGAACGGTGTGGAATAGAGTAAAGGAGTTGTAAATTGCTCATCGTAACGCAGCTTGCAAAATATCTTTTCATCATACTGCTGCTTTTGTTCTCCCTGCGGGATTACACCTATTTCCGGTACCGCACGGAGGAGAAAAGGCGGAAGGCGGAAGGGCGGCAGCTCTTTGATATTTACGTGTTCGATATCCTGGGGTTCGGCATCATTTTCATGAATACCTGGGATATGAAAGTCGCGCTGCTTCTGGCGGGGATCTTTATCTACATGGCTTTCACGTCGGTCTTCTACAAGGTGCTGTACCCGAAGGCTTCCATCCTGCTCGTCAACAATATGCTGATGCTGCTGTCGGTCGGATTCGTGATGATCGCGAGGATCAACCTCACACAGGCGATCAAGCAGTTCATTATCGCGGCGGCGGGGACCGCTCTTGCGCTTCTCGTGCCCGTTATCGTGAGAAAAGTAAAGATCCTGCAGCGGCTGACCTGGCTGTATGCCGTCATCGGTCTTCTCGCGCTCGGAGCGGTCTTCGCGCTGGCGACGATCAGCGGCGGGGCAAAGCTCTCGATTGAAGTGGGAGGCATCACGATCCAGTTTTCGGAGATCGTCAAGATCACGCTGGTGTTTTTCCTTGCCTCCAAACTCGCGAGGGATACCTCGAGGGGCAGCGTCGTTGTGGCGACGGTCGTGGCCTTCATGCACGTCGGCCTCCTGGTCCTGTCGAGGGATCTCGGAACGGCAGCGGTCTTTTACATCGCCTATCTGGCGGTCCTTCTCGCGGCGACGCGGAAAGCCCATTATACCGCGATCGGGATCCTCGGGGGAGGAGCGGCGGCAGCTGCGGCTTATTTCCTGTTTTCGCACGTGCGGCTCAGGGTGCAGGCGTGGCGCGACCCGTTCTCGCTCTATGACGGCGCCGGCTATCAGATCGTGCACGGCCTGTTCGCGATCGGAGCCGGAGGATGGTTCGGCACGGGCCTTTGCCAGGGCTCTCCGGGGACGATTCCGGTAGCCGTAAAAGATGAGATCTTCGCTGCGATCTGCGAGGAATTCGGCACCGTTTTCGGAATCTGCCTGATCCTTGTGTGCATGTCGATGTTCATTCTGATCGTCAATATGTCCATGCAGATCCGCAGAAGGTTTTACAAGCTGATCTCGCTGGGACTCGGTGTGGAGTACGCATTCCAGGTATTCCTGACCATCGGCGGGGTCACAAAATTCATTCCGCTCACGGGGATCACGCTCCCACTGGTCAGCTACGGGGGAAGTTCCGTGGTAAGCACCATTTTCATGCTGGCGATCATTCAGGGACTGTATATCCTGCGGGAGGATGAGGAAGACGAACTCACCAGGGCGGTGGCTTCCCAGGTGCCTTCCGACAGAGGACAAGAACATTGAGAAGACGGGAAAAACAGGAAAATTCCATAGATTACGGGAACCGGGGACGTGTGCCCGGAAACGATACACGGCAGCTCGAGAGAGAACTCGGGGAGGATGTGCGCGCCCTCATGGGAGAGAGCCGCGTGAGCGTCCCCCTTCCGCCTCCGGAGGATGATCCGGAGATCCGGAAAGCCGCCGCAAAGAAGAGAAGGAGAAGAAATGCGGTCTATTACACCGTGACGTATTTCTTCGTCCTGATCTTCCTCGCGCTGGTCGGTTATATGATCTATTTCAACGTCCGGCTGCGCGATGACGTGATGCGCAGTCCCTACAACAAGAGACAGGACGCGCAGGCAAAATACACGACAAGGGGAAAGATCGAGAGCATCGACGGAACGGTACTTGCGAGGACGGAGCAGGACGGGGACGGAGACGATTACCGGGTCTATCCGGAAGGCAGAAAGTACGCGCATGTCGTCGGATACAACACACACGGGAAGAGCGGGATCGAGAGCATCGCCAATTATGAACTGCTGACATCGGACGAATCGGTGGTCCAGCAGATCATTCATGACCTTTCGGGCAGGAAAAACAACGGCGACACCGTCGTGAGCACGCTGCGGGAGGATCTTCAGAGCGCTGCTTACCACAATCTCGGGGAACATCAGGGTGCCGTCGTCGCACTGGACCCGGATACCGGCGCGGTCCTCGCGATGGTGAGCAAACCGGATTTTGACCCGAATACGATCGCTTCGGACTGGAATGAGATCATCGGCGAGGAGGGCAGCAGCGTTCTGGTCAACCGCGCGACGCAGGGCCGCTATGCCCCGGGATCGACGTTTAAGGTGATCACGGTGCTGTCCTACCTGAGAAAATTCGGTTCGACGGAAGCATTTTCGTATGAGTGCACCGGGGAGATCACCGTAGGAGAACACACGATCCACTGCTCGAACGGCGCGGTCCACGGAAAGCAGACGCTGGAGGAGGCATTTACGAACAGCTGCAACTGCGCCTTCGCCTATATGGGAAAACAGGTCGGCGTACAGCAGCTTCGCCGGACGGCGGAAAGCCTGCTCTTCAACGCGTCTCTTCCCTCGGCTCTGCTGCTCAGCAACAACAGCTCTTTCAAGCTGGAAGTGAACGCCGAGGACTTCCTGATCATGCAGACTGCCTTCGGGCAGGGAAAAACCCTGACGTCGCCGCTGCATATGGCTCTGATCGCTTCTGCGGTCGCAAAAAGCGGCACGCTGATGCAGCCTTATCTTATCGACCATGTGGAAAATGCCGACGGGCTCGAGATCTCCCGTTCCGACCCGAAATCGTATAAAAAGCTGATCTCGGAGCAGGAAGCGGCGTTCCTTGAGGGACTGATGAGGAAGGTCGTCACGGAGGGAACGGCTTCCAAACTGGCGGACAGGAGCTATACGGCATACGGCAAGACCGGCTCCGCGGAATTCGGAAAAACGGACGGCACGATCGGGACGCACTCCTGGTTCATGGGATATGCCGTAAAGGACGGAAAAAAGATCGCAGTGGCGGTACTCGCGGAAGGTGCGGGGAGCGGCAGCGGGACGGCGGTCCCGATCGCGAGGGAAGTGTTCGACGCATATTTTGAATAAAACAGAAAGTGGCTATTGCATTTTTTCTTTATTCGTTATATTCTCTTTATAATTGTTTTATCACTTTAAATGAATAAAGGCCGATGACGTCCGCAGGAAAGTTGGTTATGGACCATGCCGAAGGGGAAAAACTCTCAGGAGCTCGTAAGAGCGGGACTGCGGATGGAGGCACTCTGGAGAAGCCTGCCGGTTTTGGGCAGGGGCCGAAGGGGCAAGCGCTCGGAAGCGTCAATCTCTCAGGCAAAAGGACAGACCGTTTGCGATATGCATCGAAGGGTGTATTGTGATTAATGGCCTGCCTGCCGGAAAGACGCGCGGACAGGCCTTTTTTCATGGAGGGAGAGAAGGAGAGGAAATATGGAAGGTTTTACAAAATTTGTAACAGCGCTCGATGATTTCGCGTGGGGACCCGTCATGCTGATCCTGCTGGTCGGCACGGGCGTTTATTTCACAGCCCGCACCGGCGCGCTGCAGTTCAGAAAATTCGGCTACGCGATGAAAAATACGCTCGGCAAAGCGTTCTCGAAGCAGAAAGCCGGAAAAGGAGAGGTGACTCCGTTCCAGGCGATGACGACTGCTCTTGCCGGAACGGTCGGAACCGGCAATATCGCCGGCGTCACCGGCGCGATCTTCATCGGCGGACCCGGCGCCGTGTTCTGGCTGTGGGTCTCCGCGCTGGTCGGTATGATCACGAAATACTCGGAAGTTCTTCTTGCTGTCAAATACCGTGAGAGAAATGCCGCGGGAGACTGGGTCGGCGGACCGATGTACTCGATCAAGAACGGACTCGGAAAGAGCTGGCTGTGGCTTGCTTATCTGTTTGCATTTTTCGGTATGGTGGCATCGTTCGGTATCGGCAATACGACGCAGGTCGACTCCATTGCGACGGCGCTCAATACGGCAGTCGAGGCGTTCGGCGGTGTGACCGGCAACGCTTTCCGGATCGCGATCGGCGTGATCGTAGCGATCATCGTGGCAGTCGTTATCATCGGCGGCATTAAGAGAATCGGCGCGGTCACGGAAAAGCTCGTCCCATTCATGGCGGTTATTTATATTATCGCGGCTCTTATCGTTATCTTCGGCAATATCGGACAGATCGGCGTTGTGCTCGGCGCTATCTTCAAAGGCGCTTTCAGCCCGCGCGGCATCGCCGGCGGCGCTCTCGGCGTAGGCATCATGACAACGATCCAGAAGGGTATCGCGCGAGGCGTGTTCTCCAACGAAGCCGGTCTTGGTTCTGCTCCGATCGCGCATGCAGCGACCTCGCATGTGGATCCCGTTAAACAGGGCCTTTACGGAATCTTCGAAGTTTTCATGGATTCTATCGTCATCTGCACACTGACCTCCCTCGCACTGCTTATGGGCCTTTCGGGACAGGTCGGCATCAACGGCATCGAGTGGGGCGTAAGCCACGGCAGTGAGATGGTCGCCGCTGCGTTCTCCGGCGTGTTCGGAGGAAAGTTCAGTGCTATTATCATCGCGGTCGGTCTGAGCCTCTTCGCTCTGTCCACGATCCTCAGCTGGTCTTTGTACGGCGCGCGCTGCTGCGAATTCCTGTTCGGCAAGGTGTCCAAACCGGCTACGCTTGTTTACAAGGTTCTGTTCTGTGTCGTTCTCATCATCGGTTCCACGCTCGGTCTTGACCTTGTATGGACGATCGGCGATGCTCTGAACGGACTTATGGCGCTCCCGAACCTGATCGCCCTGCTCCTGCTTTCCGGAACAGTGATCAAGCTCACGAAGGAATACTTCGCAAACAGATAGCATTTCGGAACATCTTTACAGAAAGCTTCCCTTTCCGCATACGGAAGGGGAAGCTTTTTTTGGTCCGCTGAGCATTTGATTTCTCACTGTGATGTGTTACAATATCTGTGTATGTGTTGATTGCTGCTAAAGCAGCCGGACGGCGTCCGGACAGGAAGGAATATATGCTGCACTGGTCGAGCGAATTGTATATTGGGGAGGAGATCAGCGGGAAAGCGGCGGAGATCCGCCGAAACCTCGATGAAGGAAAGCCCGCGGAGAACGCGTGGCTCATCACGCTGTCCACGAACCGTCAGAACCAGCTTGATATCGTGCACACGGTTTTCCTCAGACAGTCGTGGATCCGGAAGAGCCTTCCTCTGATCGTGGGCGTGGCGGCAAGCAAAAAAGAAGCGATGCGGATGATCGAAACGATTCTGATGGATTCCCTTAAGACGCATTGCGAAACGGATATGCGCGCATATCTGGTCGAGAAGCACCACACGGTAATGTGAGAATGCCGGGCCGGGGAGCCCTGAGGCAGGTTCCCGGCGGGAGGACAGCGTGAGCGTTGTTTTATCAATCTTAAAAATCATAGGAATCATTCTTCTGGTGATCCTGTGCATCATACTGGCTCTTCTTCTTATCGTGCTGTTTGTGCCGATCCGCTACAACGCACATGTCGTAAAAGAAGAGAGAGGTCCGGACGGGAAGATCACTGAAGGACTGACAGCGCAGGCAGGGATCTCCTGGCTTCTGCATATCATTTCCTTCGGGGTGTCTTTTAAAGAAGGCAGGCTCAGCAAAGGGCTGAAGATCTTCGGGATCGACTTATCGAAGCGCAAAAAGAAGAAGGAAAAGAAGAAAAAGAGAAAGACCGCGAAGGAAGGACCGGAGAGACCTCTTTCCGAGATCGCCGAAGACGGGAAAAAGAAAAAGGCGAAAGCGGAATCCGCGCCGAAAGATCTGCTGACAGCGGAAGTCCCGGAGGAAGAAGCAGAGATATCCGAAGAGGAAACGGCCGGAGCGGAAGGCGTCACGGCCGAAGAGACGGAATCGGCTGCCGGAGGAACGGAACCGCCGGAGGATGCCAAAGAGGCGGAACCGCCGGAAGCGGCGCCGGAAGAGACGGGCCAGGAAGAAGCGGCAGGGGAACCTCAGCAGGCGGAAGAGACTCCGGATGAGGAGGAAAAAACCGCGGAGAAGGCACAGAAAAAAGCCGCAGCGAAGAAAAAGAAGGTGCACCGGAAGAAAGCGGGTTCCTTCAGGGAGTTCCTCTGGAGGATCGCCGAAGCGCTCTATAACGTGATCCGGAAGATCGTCGGAAAGATCAAAGGGGTCATCGAAAAGCTCAAAGGAATCTTTGCCCTCATTGAAAAATGGACGGATTTCCTGGAGGATGACCGCACACAGGACGCGATCGCCCTCGCTTTGAAAGAGGTCGGCGGCATTTTAAAAGGTCTGCTTCCGAAAAAGGTCAGGGGATATGTCCGCTTCGGACACGACGATCCCTCGAAGACCGGACAGCAGCTGGCTTATCTGGCGGCAGCGTATCCGCTCTACGGAAAGAGCCTCGATATTTATCCGGATTTCGAGAAGAAGGCGCTGGAAGGAGATATTGAGCTGAAGGGAAGAGTTGTTCTGGCAGCGATCGTCTGGGCAGGTCTGAAGCTCATCTTAAATAAGAACATCAAATATGTGATCCGTTTCGTAAGAAATAAGGAGGATAAAGCAAATGGCGGAGAATGATTTCAGAAGTACGGTTGAGACACTGTTCAAGGGAATGGACAGCTTCATCACATCGAAGACGGTCGTCGGCGATGCCGTGACGGTCGGGGATACGATCATTGTCCCGCTTGTCGATGTTTCTTTCGGCGTGGGAGCGGGCGCTTTTGCGAAAGATAAGAAAAACAACGGCGGCGGCGGCATGGGCGGCAAGATGACCCCGAGCGCGGTGCTGGTCGTATCAAACGGCTCCACGAAACTGATCGATGTCAAGAATAACGACGGCGTCGGCAAGGTGCTCGATATGGTCCCGGATATCATCAACAAATTCACGGGCGGCAGCGGAAATGCCGAAGGCAAAGCCGAGAAAGCGCCGGGATGGGCGGAAAATCTCGCGAACCGCGCCCGTTCGGCCATGAAGAAGGACAAACCGGTCTCCGATGATCCGTATGATCTCGAGGAGGAATTCGGAGAAGAGTTTGCCGAGTAAGATCGGGGAAATCTTATGCTGGATACCAAGATTCTTTCACTGTTAAAAGTCGTGGAGACGGGCAACTACACACAGGCATCCAGAGCTTTGAATCTGACGCAGCCGGCAGTCAGTCAGCATATCCGCGCCCTGGAAGACGAACTGGGCGTGCGGATCTTCGAGAGAGTGGGAAGCAGGCTCACGCTGACAAGGGAAGGCTCGATCGTTGTGCAGTACGCGAAACGGATGTTCGCGATCGACGCAAATATGAAGAACGAGCTGCAGGGCAGGCGCAGCGGCATTACGACCATCAACATCGGGATCACGCATACGATGGAGAGCAATGTGATCCCGGAAGTGCTGGCGAAGTTCGCGAGCATGAGAGAAGGGATCAAGGTCGTCCTCACTGCGGATACGCAGGATGTGCTTGTGGAAAAAGTCCGGAACTATGAGCTCGACTTCGCGATCCTCGACGGGAAGATCTATCTGCCGGAGCTGGACTGCCGCATGATGGATACGGACCGTCTGATGCTGATCGTGGCGCCGGAGCATCATCTCGCGGGGCAGGACAAGGTCACGATCGACGTTGTGAAGCGAGAGAACCTGATCCTTCGTCCCGGCGGATCCGGGACCAGGGACCTGTTCGCGGCATCTCTCGAGAGCCTCGGCATGAGTATCGAGGAGTTCAATGTGATCCTGGAAGTGGACAACATCGCCACGATCAAGGACCTCATCCGTCACGGATACGGCGTCTCCATTCTGGCTGAGAGTGCCTGTATGGATGAGCTCGGAAAAGGCAAGATCGCCGCTCTGCCGATCGAGAACCTGAGCATGGAAAGGCAGATGAATATCGTGTTCTCAAAGGATTTCCGGTATAAGGAAATACTGGATGAGATCATAGAGATCTATCAGAGCATGCAGGAAAAGGAAATATAAGAAGGGCGTGTGAAAAAACGGAAGTTT
>DBVZ01000138.1:0-467 GCA_002308255.1 Lachnospiraceae bacterium UBA1251
AGGGCGGAGAATCCAAGCCTCTCATAGACATTTGCGGCAAATATAGCTCCCTTTAAAGCAGATGCCGTGACGATCGGCGCCATGAAAAAGCCCTGATAGAAGGCCGGATTCACGCCGAGGGAAGGGCCGACTTCCCTGCCGAGGCCCGGGCAGGTCATGCGGTAGGAAGCATTTTCGACACATTCAGCCTTTCCGGCAATGTAGCCGCCGACCGGGGCAAGGCCGCCGCCGGGGTTCTTGATGAGGGAGCCGACTATGAGATCCGCTCCGACATCGGACGGTTCGATCGTCTCCGTGAATTCACCGTAGCAGTTATCGACCATGCAGATTATGTCGGGATTGACGCTCTTTACGCAGGCGATAGCTTCACCGATCTGGGCGACGGACAGAGTGCGCCTCACTTCATAGCCCTTGGACCGCTGGATCGTGACCATCCTTGTCTTTTCGCTCAGCGTATTTCGGATTCC
>DBVZ01000138.1:535-663 GCA_002308255.1 Lachnospiraceae bacterium UBA1251
GGACGGATGCCGATGACCTCCTCAAGGGTGTCATACGGTTTGCCGGCGATGGATACGAGTTCATCTCCCGGCCGCAGGTTGCCGAACAGGGCTGTCGCGAGCGCATGTGTGCCGCAGGCAATGAGCGG
>DBVZ01000138.1:800-1703 GCA_002308255.1 Lachnospiraceae bacterium UBA1251
ATCTCAGAAATTTCATCTATGGCCGCAAAGCGGTCTCTCAGCTCGCCGCAGATTGCCTCCCCGTAAAGGAAAACATCCTCGTCGATGCCGAGCGATTTATATATATTCGTTTTATTCATGTCTGTCCTTTCATAAAGCAGAGTGCGGCAGGCCGATTTGTTCTGCCATGAAGGCCGCGATTTTTCTGCTGTCGCCTCCGAAGTCTCCCCGGTCGATCCAGATCGTGTCTCTCTCCCGCTTGAACCAGGTGATCTGGCGCTTTGCGTAGTGGCGGCTGTCCCGCTTGAGGATACGGACAGCCTCGTCTAGATCGTACTTGCCGTCCATGCAGTCCAGCATTTCCTTGTAGCCAAGGCCCTGCATGGAGACCATGCCGCGGGTGAGCCCCATGGAGCGGAGATACAGGACTTCATCGTAAAGGCCCTCGGCCATCATGAAATCCACTCTTCGATCGATCCGGTCGTAGAGGACACTGCGGTCGTCATTCAGAACAAAAAAGTGAAGATCATACGGTGTCTCGCGAAGTCTTTCGGCTTCATTGTGGGAAGAAATTGTTCTGCCGGTCTCCTTAAAGTATTCCAGCGCGCGGATGACCCGCTTCCGGTTGTTCGGATGAATGATCTCATAGGAGACCGGGTCGATTTCTTTAAGGCGATCGTGGAGGGCTTTATTTCCGTACTGCTCTGCAAATGCATTAAGTTCCGCCCGATAGGCAGGCAGTGACCCTGTCTCCGAGAAATCGATGTCGCGGGTGACGGCCTGAATGTAAAAGCCGGTGCCTCCGCACATGATCGGGATTTTTCCTCTGGAGAGAATGTCGGCAATAGCGGCTTTCGCCTCTTGCGCATACCGGACAACGTCGAAATTCTCTGTGGGATCAGCGACGTCGATCAGGTGGTGGGG
>DBVZ01000138.1:1772-1935 GCA_002308255.1 Lachnospiraceae bacterium UBA1251
TCCACCATCCGGGCGAGTTCCACTGCCGCGGCACTTTTTCCGGAAGCTGTCGGTCCCGCTACGACGATCAGCATGGGTTTTTCTTTTTCTGTCATCACACTATTCTCTTAAAACGTTTTTCCAGGTCGCTTTCCGTGAAGGAAATGATGGTAGGACGGCCGTG
>DBVZ01000138.1:2003-3178 GCA_002308255.1 Lachnospiraceae bacterium UBA1251
TTATCTCCTCCCTTGACGGCTGCTTTGCAGGCCTCCGTCGCGACTCTGTGGACATAGATCTCAAGTTTCTTTGGATCCTGAGTGATCTCAAGGCTGTCCAAAAGCTCTGTAAAGAGCTGACGTGAGCCCAGAGCTTCCATCGAATAGGGCACGGCGCTGATCTTGTACTCCTTTCCTCCGAAGTGCTCGATCTCAAAACCGGCCTGGGTGAAAGCTTCCATATATTCATTAAGAAGAGCCTCCTCCTCCGATGTCGCGGAGAAAACAACAGGAGGTGTGATCATCTGGGAAGTGATCTCGCTCTTTTCATACTGCCGCATGAATCTGCAGTACAGGACTTTCTCGTGGGCGGCGTGCTGATCGATCATGAACAGGGTATTTTGATACTGGACGATCCAGTACGTATTGAATGCGCAGCCCAGAATGATCCGGTCAGGTCCCGCCTTTGGATCCGGAAAACTCTCGAACACGCTCTGCTGCGTGTAGACCGGTGCCGGTTTTTCCGGTGTGGCGGACACTATAGTATGTGCACCTGTCTGCTCTTTCGCAGTCTTTTGCTGAGCCGGAAAGCCTTCGGATGTGGATACGGGTTCCGCGCTCCTGGGCATCAGATAGCCGGCAGATGGGGCTGCAGGTTCGGCGCTCCGGGGCACCGGATTACCGGCAGAGGGAGCTGCAGGTTCCTCTCTCCTTGATTCCGGAGTTTTGACATCGGTCCCGTAGCCTGTCTTTTCTTTAAGGTAGTTTTTTTCAAATGGCGCCGGTGCCGCGTATCGGACTTCCTTCTTCTGGGGCTCCGGTTTTATTGGCGGATTCAGGGAAGAACGGATGATCATTTCCTGCTCCCTTAAGGCTTCCTTTATACAGGTGGAGACCTGGCTCAAGATAAAGCGTTCGTCGGAGAATCGCACATCCATCTTGGTGGGGTGCACGTTCACATCGACCGCATCCCCGGTGACTGTGATCTGCAGGCAGGTGAACGGATACTGATGCTGCATGAGCTTATTGCCGTAGCCGTCCTCTATGCCCAGAGAGACCACGCGGCTCTTTACATAGCGGCCGTTCACATAGTAGTTCTCAAAATTTCGATTGCCGCGGGAGATGGAGGGCTTTGCGATGAAGCCGGAAATATGTATGCCGTCCTCCGCGTAATCGATCGGAAGAAGTTCGGAGGC
>DBVZ01000074.1 GCA_002308255.1 Lachnospiraceae bacterium UBA1251
CGAGAACATGACCGCGCAGCCAAGGATCTCTCTTCCGCTGAGGGTCTGTCCGAGAATGATCCAGCCGATCAGGGCGCTGAATACGCTCTCCATGCTCATGGCGAGGGAAGCGGCAGCGGGATTCACTCTGGTCTGTCCGATATTCTGCAGCGTATAGCCCGCCCCGGAACTCATCACGCCGGCATAAAGGATCGCCCAGGCGGCCTTCATAAGGCCTTCCTTCGTCGGGTGTTCGGCGAGAACGGAAAGGACAGTCGCAAATACCGCCTCGAAAAGAAACTGGAGAAGCGTCAGCCGGACCGCCCCGATCTTTTTTGCAAATCGGCTCACGCAAATAATCTGAAAAGAAAACAGCAGGGCACACAGGAGCGTGTACAGATCCCCGCGGCCGAGAGAGAAATTTTCCGTCATGCAAAGAAGATACAGGCCGGTTACGGCAAGGAGGACGCTGATCCAGATCTTCAGGCTGCTTTTTCTCCGGATGATCGTATAGATCACCGGGACGATCACCACGTACATCGCAGTCAGGAATCCTGATTTTGCGGTCGTCGTGTACGCGATGCCGATCTGCTGGGCAGCGCTTGCCGTAAACAGGAAGAAGCCGCAGAGGGCGCCGGCGGCAAGACACTCTTTTCGCGTTGCGGAAGAGCCGGAGCCGTCCTCTGTTTCTTTTTTCCGCCGGTCTGTCAGCCGGAGGAGGGGAAGCAGTACGGCAGCGCCGATCCAGCTTCTCGCCGCGAGAAATGTAAACGCGGGAACGTGTTCCGCGCCGATGCTCTGCGCCGTAAATGCCGCTCCCCAGATCAGGGCTGCAGCGAGAAGAATCGCAATTCCCGCAAGTTCTCTCTTTTTGTCATTTTTTGTCTGTATATCGTTCATCTGTTCAGCCGGATACTGATCTCTCCGGTCGAGAGCCACTCTTCCGATCCGTCTTCGTACCGGACGAGCAGCCGGCAGTCATCGTCGATGGCGAGCGCTTCCGCACTTTTTCCGGCATCCGCTCCCTGCATGTATTCCATTCCCTTCAGCACACGGATCTTCTGCCCGGTCACAATGCTCCGCTTCCGGTACTCCTCCGTATAATTTCTGCCTGACAGCTGCCGGTACCACTTCTCGAAATAAAACAGAAACGCTGCGCACAGACGGTTCTTCGCGTCTTCTGTTTCCCCGGGGAATACGGCTCCTGCGATCTTCGCGATCTCCCCGGGAAAACCGCCCTCCGGTTCGTACACATTGAAACCGATGCCAAGCACGGCATAATCGAGCAGCGCGCTTTCCATGTTAAATGCACCCTCGGTGAGTATGCCGCAGACCTTTTTTCCGCGCAGATAGACGTCATTCACCCATTTAATGCCGGGCCGTTCTCCGATGCCGGGGCGCATGTCCGCGGTGCTTTCCCTTGTATTTTCCGTGCCGGGAATGTCTGCCGTGACATTTTCGATCGCCATACAGGCTGCCACGGCCGCGATTGTGGTGATCCGGACAGCATCCTGCGCCGGACAGTTTTCCGGCTTCAGAAGCACACTGATATATACGCCCGTCCCGGAAGGCGAGTAAAAGCTCCTGCCGCGTCTTCCGGCGCCGCTTGTCTGCTCCGCGGCGATCACGGCATATCCTTCGGCAGCGCCGGTCTGTGCCGCTGCTTTGACATCCGCGTTGGTGGAGCCGGTAACCGGAACGACATGCAGATCATAAAAAAGATCTTTCTGCTCCGGGGTGGGAGTATCCGGGCAGTTCAGCGTTCCACGCAGAATGCCGAGATAGTTCAGGATTCCGCTCCGGGAGAGAATGTCGGTCCGAGGGGAGAGGCAGTACCCGCGGTTCGTGACGGCCTGAATGTCGTATCCTTCGTTCTGAAGCGATTTCACGGCTTTCCAGACCGCGGCGCGCGAGACCCGCGTCTCTTCCGCGAGGTCTTCTCCGGAGAACCATTTTCCCTTATCCCTCTCCAGAATGGCGAGGATCTTTTCTTTTGTTGTCATTGTAAACCACCTTCATATCCAACGGTTTTCAATAAATATATGCTGAATCCGGACCGCTGTCAACGGGAGTATACCGCATGTACCGGGAATCACCGGAACAGGGGGTACAGACATCGCCGGCAGCGCGGCAATGATGCGGAACAGATACGGTCATGATGCCGGAACGATGCATTTTGAAGGTATTGATTAATTATTGAAAGAAACAAATGCGGAAAAAGGACGACGGGATGAGGAATACAGGATATTATACAGCGGGAACGACCGTGAGAAGAAGAACCCGGAGAGCAGCCGGCCAAAGAGCCGTTTCTGTCCGGAAAAACAGCAGGACATACGGCTCGAAGACCGTTTACAGAAAACGAAAGGCGAATCGAAGGAACGGTCACGGAAATACCGTCCGGCTGAAACGGACCGTGACGGTACTGATCGCTTTCAGGGTGCTGGCCACGCTCTTTATCATTGCGCTGATCGCACGCGCCGCGGCAAAACGCGCGGGATGGGGTGCGGAGTACGCTGTCGGAACGGGGGAAGGTTCCGTGGGAACAGAGGAAGGTTCTTACAGGACGGAAAACGGCATGCCTGCCTTCATCAGCGATCTGCAGGATGAAAAGATCACGGAGGAGGGAAACGAGCAGAAATATATCGCGATCCATTTCCTCGGCGTGCCCGCGGACGGACATTCGATCAGCAGCGACGGCACGGGGACGCATTTCTATATCTATTCGGACGGCACGATCTACCAGTCCGCCTCCCTGCACAAGGTGCCCTGGCAGGTCGGGACCGCCGGATGCTACGAGCAGCTTCACAATGATGCCTGCAACCGGAATACGATCGGAATCGAAATGTGCCCGCTGTGCGACGGAAATGCGGACGACGACACGGATCCGGAATGGTATTTTACGCAGGAAACGCAGGAATCCTGTGTCCTGCTGGTGAGAAGCCTTATGAAAGAACTGCACATCCCGGCGGAGAATGTTTTAAGACACGGCGATATCGTGAGCAAATACTGTCCTGCGCCGTATTTTACGAATAATCACTACAGCACCTCGTGGACCTGGGACGAATTCCGGGAAAATGTCCGCTCGCTGGACAAAAAACAGGTGCCGGATCTTCCGTTCGTGTACTGAAAAAAGAATACGGCCTGAGAAAAACGGAACGCGTGAGGAACTGCCTGCAAAAGGCGGTTCTTTTTGGCTTGTTGCCCATTCGGCGGTGTAATATAATAAAAAAGTAAAAAGGAAATCTGAGATTCTTCCGAGAACGGCTGATAAAAAAATGGGCATGACATTAAAAGATCTGGCGCCCGGTGAGAGCGCCGTTATTACTTCGGTTGGCGGAGAGGGTGCGCTTCGGCAGCATTTTCTTGATATGGGCGTGATTCCGGGAACATCGGTGACAGTCATCAAGTACGCGCCGATGGGAGATCCCGTTGAGCTTAAGATCCACGGGTACGAGCTGACGCTGC
>DBVZ01000134.1:0-158 GCA_002308255.1 Lachnospiraceae bacterium UBA1251
AACTCGGTATATTCCTCCTCAAGGCCGAGGCGGTCATATTCTTTGTCTTTATTCCAGTCCTCCAGGCGGATCACAAGATCAATGGCGGTGGAAGCTTTTACATGCTCCACGCCGTACAGCGTCTTTACATCAATGATGCCGATGCCGCGCAGCTCGAT
>DBVZ01000134.1:237-2465 GCA_002308255.1 Lachnospiraceae bacterium UBA1251
AGACGGTGGCCGCGCTTGATCAGCTCCAGCGCCGCTTCGCTCTTGCCGATCCCGCTCTCTCCCATGATCAGGACACCTTCTCCGAAGATATCCACGAGCACGCCGTGCACGGAAATGCTCGGTGCCAGTTCCACGGCGAGCCAGCGGATGATCTCCGCCATGAATCCGCTCGTCGTCCTGTCGGTGGTCAGCGTCGGAACACCGTATTTTCTCGCGGTCTCGATCATCATGCTGTCCGGTTCCGTGAGCGTCGTGAAGATGACGCACGGAATTCCGCTCGCCGCAAACCGCTCGTAGCTTTCCCTTCTCTTCTCCGGATCCAGCTGCATGATGTAGCTGTATTCCGCGTAACCGACGATCTGGATCCGCTCTTTGACAAAATTGTCGTAATAACCGACCAGCGCGAGGGAGGGCCGGTTGATTTCCGGCGTGGTAATAGAGATCTTCGAAATATCAATATCCTGTGTAAGATTCTGCAGACGCATCTGCTGCGCCATCTTTTCTACGGAGACTGTTTTCATACGCTTCCTCCCTTGTCCTGTGCTGTGGATTGATTATATCATACATTATTCCCGGTTTGTATCGCTTCCGGCCGCGGGATGGAAAAAATCATAGACTTTCCGGGCGGCTGCCCGGTTCATGGAAGGGATCCCGGTGAGGGTATCCACATCCGCACTCCGGATCTCGTCGACTCCCCCGAATGCCCGCATAAGAGCCTTTCTTCTTGCCGGTCCGACGCCTTCGATCTCGTCGAGCACCGAATGCACCTGGCCTTTCGAACGCAGCAGGCGGTGATACTCGATCGCAAACCGGTGCGCCTCATCCTGGACCCTGGTGATCAGCTTGAATCCCTCGCTGTTTTTGTCGACCGGCAGTTCCCTGTTCTGATAATATATGCCGCGCGTATTGTGGGCGTCATCCTTGACCATGCCCGCGACCGGAATGGAAAGTTCCAGCTCCTCCAGCACTTCAAGGGCAATATTGACCTGCCCTCTCCCGCCGTCCATAAGCAGCAGATCCGGAAGTCTCTCGAACCCTGCGGATTCCTCCTTTGCGCGCATAAACCGTCTCCGCAGCACTTCCTTCATGGACGCATAGTCATCCGGTCCGCTGACGGTCCGGATCCGGAATTTCCGGTAATCCGTCCGCTTCGGTTTCCCTTTCTCAAACACGATCATGGACCCCACGGATTCAAATCCGCTGATGTTGGAGATGTCGAAGGCTTCCATCCTCTGTATTTCCGACAGGCCCAGCCAGGAAGCGATCTCTTTCACGGCCCCGATGGTCCGTCCCTCTTCCCTCTTGATCCTCTCTCGGTCGCGCGTAAGCACGGTGACGGCGTTCTCCCGCGCCATTTCCGCAAGTTTCTCTTTCATCCCCTTGCGCGGCACGAGGATCCGTACTTTCCGTCCCTTTTTCTTTTCAAGCCACGATTCGATCAGCTCCGTATTTTCGATCGGAATCGACAGCATCAGCTCTTTCGGAATAAACGGCGTTCCCGCATAGTACTGCGTTATAAAGTTTTCAAGCACCACGGCGTCGGAATCATCCGGAGACGCTTTCATATAGAAATGCTCCCTCCCGATCAGTTTTCCTTCCCGCACAAAAAAGACCTGTGTAACCGCGTCCGCCTCATCCCTTGCGATTGCGATCACATCCCGGTCATTTCCGTCCTGACCGGTGATCTTCTGCCGTTCGCCGATGGCTTCGATCGCCAGGATAAGGTCGCGGTATTCGATCGCTTTCTCATACTCCATATTTTCGGAGGCCTGCTGCATTCTCTCCTGCAGCCCGGTTACGACGGATTTAACATTTCCGTTCAGGAAATTCACTGCCGCGGCAACATGTTCCGCATAAGCCTCTTCCGTGATGAGGCCGGCACAGGGCGCGGGACATTCCCCGATATGATGGTACAGACAGGGTCTCTCCTCTTTTCCGGACGGCAGTTTTTTCTGGCAGGTGCGGATCCCGAACAGCTTTCTCGTCAGGTCGATGACCTCCCTGACCGCGGTGGCATTGGTATAAGGCCCGTAATACCGCGCCTGGTCCTTCTTCATGGAGCGGGAAAGGATGACCCTGGGGAACGGTTCCCCCTGTGTCACCTTAATATAAGGGTACGTCTTGTCATCCTTGAGCATCGTATTGTATTTCGGCCGGTGCTCCTTGATAAGGTTGTTTTCGAGAACAAGCGCTTCCAGTTCCGAATCCGTCACAATATACTCAAAACG
>DBVZ01000134.1:2500-2763 GCA_002308255.1 Lachnospiraceae bacterium UBA1251
CCCCGCGACGACTGGAAATACTGCCGCACGCGGTTCTTCAGACTGACCGCCTTTCCGACGTAAATGATCTCGTCCTGTTCGCCGTGCATGATGTAAACACCCGGTCTCGCCGGGAGTTTTTTCAGTTCTTCCTGAATATCAAATGCCATAGACTTTTTCTTCCGTCTGAAAAAGCCGCCGCATACGCGGCGGCTCTCAATTTACAGTTTTTCGATATGATCCCGGATATTCAGATCCTGATTCTCCCCGGAAGGCTCCGCGGA
>DBVZ01000134.1:2823-3231 GCA_002308255.1 Lachnospiraceae bacterium UBA1251
ATATTCCCGTTCGGAAAATAAGCCTGTCCGACTTCCTGATCCACCATCCTGCCCTGGCCATATACGGAGGGGGCCCCGCTGCCGCCCGCAGGAGTACTCTGCGGAGCAGACGGCGCAGGCGTACTGCGGGGAGCCGCCGGCGGCAGGGTNNTGGGCTTTTGCGGTCTCCTGCGCCGCCGCGTCAATAGCCTCTCCGCCTTCGATGCGGGGAGCATTTTCTGCGGTCACCGTTTTCGGATCGATGCCTTCCGCCTTGTAGAACAGATCCATGAACTCCTTACCGGTAATAGTCTCTCTCCGGATCAGGAATTCCGCGATCATATCCATCGCTTCCCTGTGCTCGGCCAGCAGTCTCTTGGCCTCTTCATAGGAAACTTTCAGCATCTTCATGACTTCATGGTCGATCTC
>DBVZ01000134.1:3272-3397 GCA_002308255.1 Lachnospiraceae bacterium UBA1251
TCCAGATATTCGCTCTGAACCTCGGCAAGACCCATGAGACCGAAACGCTCCGACATACCGTACTGCGTCACCATCGCTCTCGCGATCCTGGTGGCCTGTTCGATATCATTTGCCGCGCCGGTCGT
>DBVZ01000002.1:0-4636 GCA_002308255.1 Lachnospiraceae bacterium UBA1251
TGCAACAAGATCGCGCTCGGGCATCATTACGACGACGTGATCGAGACCACTCTCCTCAGCATCCTGTACAGCGGACAGGTGCAGACAATGATGCCGAAGCTTCGCAGCGACAATTTCGAAGGAATGGAGCTGATCCGCCCGATGTATCTGATCCGGGAAGAGGACATCAGACATTTCGCGGCATACAACGGTCTTACGTTTATCCGCTGCGCCTGCCGGTTCACGTCATCCGTTGAGAAAGAGAAGCAGCACGAAAACGCGACGGGAGATTCTTCCTCAAAAAGGATCGCCGTAAAAAAACTGATCGCCGAGATGAAAAAATACAATCCGAGCGTGGAGGCCAATCTCTTCCGGAGTATGGAGAACATCCATCTCAGTGCAGTCCTCGGGTATAAGGATACCGATAAAAAATACCACAATTTCCTCGAATGGTACGAAGAAGGAGAGGATTCTTACGAAGAACAGCAAAAAGACCCGGATTTTGTGCCGGCGGAGACATTGAATTTGGGAAAAGACAGTCGTATAATCGGAACAGCGTGGAAAAAGAACCCGGAAGGTGAATCGGTTGAAGAAAGCATTTGAAAAATGGAAAGCAAAGAAGGGATTCAAAAAGTGGATCATCCCTGTGGATATCGCGCTGCTGCTTATCGCAGCGGCGGGATACTTTGTGATCACCTCTCAATATACAAACCGGTTCATACCCGGAACAAGGATCAACGGGGTCGACGTCAGCAATCTTTATGAAGATGAAGCGCAGAAAGCAGTCGCGTCAACACTGAACGGGTATGCCCTGAATCTGAAATTTGCCGACGGGACCAAAGAGGCTGTAAAGGGCAGCGAGGTCTCGGTAGCGATGCTTCCGAGCGCGGAGATCCCGGAACTTCTGCACAGCCAGAACCGTTTCGCCTGGTTTACCAATGTGTTCGGTACTGTTCACGAATCGACGATCGAGACGTCGGTCTCTTATGACAGGGGGCTTCTGCAGACCAAGATCATTTCCCTTCCCGAAATGCAGAAGAGCGTTCAGTTTTCCCCGCACGACGCCTGTCTTTCGTTCGATGAAAAACGGCGGCTTGTGATCATTCCCGAGGAAGAGGGAAATGAGATCGACACGGAGAAGCTCCTGGAGGCCGCCGGAAACGCGATCCAGACGGTTGAGTCGGAACTGGTCCTCACGGACGTCGACGGCATTTACCAGTATCCGAAGCGCTATGCCGATGATAAAGAACTGACAGAGTGCATGGAGTCGGTTAACCGCCTGCTGGATACGAAGATCACCGTCACGATGAGCGACGGCTCGAAAAAAGTGCTGGACGACACGGTCCTGCTTCCTTATCTTGCGCTCGGGACGGACGGCCTATATACGATCACGGATGAGATGATCGAGCAGTGCGCCGCGGATTTCGTAAATGAGATGGCGGCGGAAGACGACTGCTACGGCCCGTTCCGCAATTTCCAGTCGACGCGCCTCGGAATCATCCACATGGATGCGAAGGAAGATCACGGCCATACGATCGACCGGGAACAGATGAAGACCCTGATCGCCGATGATCTGAGAAACTGCTTTTCCGCGAACCATCTGCTCGCGTACACCGAGTATATCGATCACACGGATCCGATGCTCGGGGGGACTTACGTGGAGATCGATATTTACGGGCAGCACGTATATTTCTATAAAGACGGGAAGCTTGATTTTGATACGCCGTGCGTCACCGGGACGGAAGGAACAAGCCGCGCGACGCCTTCCGGGATCTACGATGTGTTCGCAAAATATTACGATACCGTTCTCCGGGGGCCGCTCAGGGAGGACGGAACACCTTCCTATGAGTCTCATGTGGATTATTTTCTCGCGTTCTATCACGGATACGGCATGCATGACGCCACCTGGCGCTCCAAGTCCCAGTTCGGCACGGACCGCTATACCTACGACGGATCGCACGGATGCGTGAATCTTCCTTACGATTCCGCAAGATACCTCTACAAGAACGTTGATAAAGGCACACCGGTTGTTGTTTTCCGGGCGAAAATATCAGCGGCGGAGGAAGAGGCGGCAAGAGCGGAGGCAGAAGCCGCTTTCGCCGAAGACGAAAAGACGGAAGACGGAGAAGAAGGGAAATCCGAATCCGATGAAGACGGGGATGCAGACACGGATGAAGAGGACGATTAAAGCCGGCATCCTTTGAAGGTCAGATTTTTCCGTTTTCCCGCAGAAGCGAAAAGGACATCAGAAGATGAAGCCGCGTCCCCGGACTGTCCAGGTCGTAGCCGGTTATCTCGATGATCTTTTCAAGCCTTGCGGGAAGAGAAGTGCGGTGAATATGAAGAGCGTGACTCGCGGCAACGGGTTTGCGCTCTTTTTTTATGTACGTTTCGAGAGTCTCATACAGCGAGGTGCCGTATTTCTGATCATACAGCTGCAGCTTTTTCAGCCCCGGGGCGATCAGAACTTCCTCGGGAAGGAAACCGGTCCCTTTGTGCAGCCAGAGCTGGATGGCGATCTGCCGGTATTCGCAGAACCAGTCCGTCCGGTTCGATTCGTTCATGTAATCAAGGCATGCGCTGGCCTGCTGCATATAAAGCGGGAAATCCGTCAGCGCCTCGAAGGGATCCGACAAAGCGGCCTTGAGAAGGGATTCGCGGATCTGCTCGGACATTTTCATCCGGATATCGGCCGGAGTAAAGCCGCTGACAAGGAGATTGATCAGCAGATAGATCCGGTTGCCTCTGCAGTGCATCCTGCACCCGGGAATAATGTCCTGAATGCTGGCACAGATCCCGAAGATCATGTACTGATTGACCTGATTTTTGTAAAAACGGATCATTCCGCAGACATACCTGCCTGTGAGCGGCCAGCCGGAGGAGGCTGCGGCATCCGAGATCATCTGATCCCGGATGCTTTCTTTTTCCGCGTAACTGCGGAGAAGGAAAGCGAGAGGGTCCCCTTTGGCGCTTCCGGAAATGAGTTCTTCCGAGACCGCTCCGTGAAAAGCTGCGCTGAAATACTCGGCCGCGTGTGCTGTGCCGGGCGTCATGGCGTCCTTTAAGATGATGAGCCTTCCCATATACCGGTTTGCGTGAAACTGATTTACGTAGACGCAGCGCTGATCGGTCATGGGATCGACCCAGAGCCGGGGGCCTTCAGCCTTGAATGTATTTTGAAATTCCGGATTGATCCGAAGTTCGTCGAGGATGGCGGGAGACTGCAGATAGGATTTGTACTGCGCGGAGTAGACAAAAGCGGGGTCGTCGTCGATCGGCACGCGCCTGTCATAAGCCCGCAGGAAAAAGTGCTCGTCGTGATAGTAGCAGAGTGTCTGAAAGTAATCGACGGCAGCCTCGCAGAGCCCGAACAGGGGGCTTGCCGACGCCTGCGCGATGCGGACTTTTTCTTCTGTCATGCGAAATTCCGAGAAAACCGTCTCGAGCAGATTGATCAGCACTCTTTCCGGTATGCTGCGGCAAAGGAAATAGTCGGTCTCCCCGGGCAGTTCTTCCGAAGACCAGTCTCCGCAGTAGAAAGCCGCGGATGATTTCGCGGTCAGACGCGTTTCCGACGGACAGATATACAGGATCGACGGATCTTCTTCCTCTTTTTCCGTAAGATAACGGTATCCCGAAAATTCATGCCCGAGTCCTCTCGCGTGATGAGATACGTCGATATCCTTATCACGGAGCCATTCGTAAAGCACATCCGTATTCAGCAGCCGCATGGGACCTCCTTCGCCGCGGACCGCGGCTTTTCAATAGTATAACATGGCTTTTGAAAATAAGACACTGCAAAATGCAGTGCCAAAAAATGTAAAAGCAGACATAATGCAGATTGCGGAGGCGCTTTCCCGGTAGTAAATTTATTATTGTAAAATACGGGAGTGCTCTGCGGAAAGATTCAGGCAGAACAGAAAGGAAGAATTATGTTAACTGCAAAACAGAATATGATCGAATGTATCAAAGGCGGCAATCCGGACCGCTTCGTGAACCAGTACGAGGGGATCAGCCTCCTGTTCCACCCCTTTTTGATGTTTGCCAATCCGCTGGTTCAGAAGGGCCAGATGAACGTCAAGAACGCATGGGGCGTCTATAACAGCTTCCCCGGAGGAACGCCGGGATCCTTCCCGGTCCATACGCCGGACAAGATCGTTATCAAAGACATCGAGCACTGGCAGGATTATGTTCACGCTCCCTCTCTTGATTTCACGGACGAACAGTGGGGCATCTGCAAGGGCATGTATGACGCGGTGGACGGAGAGAAGAGCATGAAAGCCACATTTATCGCGCCCGGTCTTTTTGAACAGTGCCACCATCTCGGAGAGATCGTTCAGACGCTGCTGAATCTCTACGAATATCCGGACGAGATGCATGATCTTATTAAATATCTCACGGAATTTGAACTGAAAATGGCGGAGGGCATCTGCGAACACCTGCATCCGGAAGCGATCTTCCATCACGATGACTGGGGCTCCCAGAAGAGCACGTTCATGAGCGTCGGCATGTTCGAAGAGTTCTACGTGGAACCGTACAAGGAGATCTACGGATATTATAAAGATCACGGCGTAAAATACATCTTCCATCACTCCGACAGCTATGCGGCGACCTTCGTTCCGGATATGATCGAGATGGGCATCGACGTGTGGCAGGG
>DBVZ01000002.1:4683-4969 GCA_002308255.1 Lachnospiraceae bacterium UBA1251
TTCATGGGCGGCATCGAGAACCATCTGGTAGACTTTGAGGGCTGGACGGAAGAAAACTGCGCGAAGCACACGATCGGCATTATGGAACAGTGCGGTATGAAGAACTTCATTCCGTGCATCGCACAGGGCGGCCCGGGCTCGGTATATCCGGGTGTTTACCAGTGCATGTGGGATATCATTGACAAGTATAATGTCGAACACTTCGGCTGCACACAGGAAGAGATCGAAGCGAACCGTCTGCCGATCAATGTGATGTTCTGAGTGACCGGATTACCGTGTGCTGACT
>DBVZ01000002.1:5011-5198 GCA_002308255.1 Lachnospiraceae bacterium UBA1251
GGGAAACGGCAGTTTTTCCGTATTCCGGCAGTGCGGATTTTTGAGGATCAGGACAGCTGCGGCTGCTTTTTTTTGTTTTTCGCGTATCTGCGAATTTGAGTCAGGTGTCTTGACGGGGTTTTTAATTTGTAATAGAATTCTTCAAGATAGTTTGGCAGGATCGGCCGGGGGACGGCCGCCGTCTTTG
>DBVZ01000127.1:0-307 GCA_002308255.1 Lachnospiraceae bacterium UBA1251
GAAAAACACAGTGATCTGGCGGTCGTCCGCATTCACGGACAGGCGAAAAAGGCCGCACTTAAGACCTGGATGCGGCAGGACGGCGTCGCGGTCACGACTTATGAGACGGCGGAATTTCTGAAAGAGACGGAATTCCCGTTAGATATGCTGGTTGTCGACGAAGCCCATTATATCAAGAACCCCGAAGCAAAGCGTTCCGTCAACGTGAAGCTTCTGTGCGCGCGCACCGAACGGCTGCTGTTCATGACGGGGACGGCTCTCGAGAACAGGGTCGATGAGATGGTCTCGCTCATGAAGGTGCTGCGGC
>DBVZ01000127.1:398-10031 GCA_002308255.1 Lachnospiraceae bacterium UBA1251
CTTCTGGAAGTGCAGGAATGGTGCGAACTCGGAAGCGAGGAGAAGAAGATCTACCGGAAAACGGTCTTTCTGAGGCAGTTCCAGCAGATCAGGAGAGTCTCCTGGAATGCGGAAAAAGCGGAAGATTCCTCCAAAGCGCGGAGGATGCTTGAACTGACAGAGGAAGCCGCCTCCGAGGGGAGAAAGGTCCTCGTGTATTCGTTCTTCCTCGACACGATCGCGAAAGCGGTTTCCCTGCTCGGGGAACGGGCGTACGGACCGATCAACGGCTCCGTTCCGCCGGAACGAAGACAGCAGATCATCGACGAGTTTGAAAAAGCGCCGGCGGGATCGGTCCTCGTCGCGCAGATCCTGTCCGGAGGGACCGGGCTGAATATCCAGTCGGCGAGCGTGGTCATTATCTGTGAGCCGCAGCTCAAGCCGTCCATTGAAAATCAGGCGATCTCCCGCGCCTACCGGATGGGACAGGCCCGGAACGTGCTGGTGTACCGGCTTCTTTGCGAAAATACGGTCGATGAGCACATCATGGATATCCTGGAGAACAAGCAGGTCATCTTTGATTCCTTCGCGGATATTTCCGCGGCGGCGGATCTTGGCAGGGAGATCGACGAAAAGACATTTGTGCAGATCGTCGAGGAAGAGAGGGAGCGGCTGCTGCTGGAAGAGAAGACAGAGGAATCGTTGTCCTGACGAACATGGACACTGCTTTCGCGCAGGCGTCGTCCCCCGGAGCCCATGCGAAAGGTCGTTCAAAGCAGAAAACACGGGTCTCCGGGTTCCTTTGGCAAAATTCGCTCAAGCAGTGTCCATGTTCTCTGAGGCATTGAAGATCACTCGCATACCGTTCTGGTACAGGCATTGAATAACTAAGGAGGCAGATATGTCGATAGCAGGGGCATTTATGGTGCCGCATCCGCCGATGATCGTTCCGGAAGTCGGGCGCGGCGGCGAAAAACAGATCGAAAAAACGGTCCGGGCGTATGAGCGCATAGCGGACGAGGTCGCCGCGCTCCGGCCGGAGACAATTATTATCTCCAGCCCGCACACGGTTATGTTTTCGGACTATTTCCATATTTCGCCGGGAAAGAGCGCGGAGGGTTCCTTTTCTCAGTTCCGGGCTTCCGGCGTCCGTTTCCGGGAGACTTACGACCGGGAGCTGGTCCGGACGATCGAGGAGATCGCGGAGGACCGGAGCTTTCCGGCGGGAACGCTGGGAGAGAGAGATCCGCAGCTGGACCACGGCGTCATGGTCCCTCTGTATTTCATAGAGAAAAAATACAGGGATTTCAAACTGGTCCGGATCGGTCTTTCCGGGCAGCCCCTGACCCGTCACTATGAGCTCGGACAGATCATCAAAGAAGCGGTAAAGAGGACCGGGCGGCGCGCCGTCTATATCGCGAGCGGCGACCTCTCCCATAAACTGCAGACCTACGGGCCGTACGGATTTGCTCCGGAGGGACCGCAGTATGATGAGCGGATCATGGATGCTGCAGAGAGGGCTGCGTTCGGAGAATTGTTCGATTTTGATGAAAATTTCTGCGACAAAGCGGCAGAATGCGGGCACCGGTCCTTCGTGATCATGGCAGGCGCATTCGACGGCGAAGCGGTCCGGGCGGAAAAACTGTCGCATGAGGACGTGACCGGCGTCGGCTACGGGATCTGTACGTTTTATCCGGAAGGAGAGGACGAGAGCCGGCATTTCCTTGCACAATACCTGCGGGAGTCGGAAGAGGAGAACCGGAAAAGACGGGAAAAGGAAGATCCTTATGTACGGCTCGCGAGACAGAGCGTAACGGGATATGTGGAGAGCGGAAAGGCGATGCGGCATATTCCGGAGGGACTTCCGGAGGAAATGCTGACGAGGGCGGCGGGAGCCTTTGTGTCCATTCACGAGCACGGCCGCCTGCGGGGCTGCATCGGAACGATTCTGCCGGTGCACCGGTGCATCGCCGAGGAGATCATGAGCAATGCGGTCAGCGCCTGCGCAAGAGATCCGCGTTTTGACCCGGTCCGTCCGGAAGAGCTGCCGTTCCTTGAGATCAATGTGGATATCCTCACGGCACCGGAACCGATCGAAAGCGCGGCGGAGCTGGACGTGAAACGCTACGGCGTGATCGTCTCCTGCGGCGGGAGAAGAGGACTGCTGCTCCCGGATCTCGACGGCGTGGATACGGTGGAGGAACAGGTGGATATCGCGATGCGGAAAGGCGGGATCTCCCCGGGGGAGCCGTACCGGCTGGAAAGATTCGAGGTGATCCGGCACCGATGAGCAGATGTGAGGTATGTTTCCGTCACTGTGAACTGAAAGAGGGACAGCTCGGTTTCTGCGGGGCACGGATCTGCGCCGGCGGCTCGGTCCGGGCTGCAAATTACGGGAAGGTGACGTCCCTTGCGCTGGATCCGATCGAGAAGAAGCCTCTGAACCGCTTCCGTCCGGGAAGTCTGATCCTGTCGGCGGGAAGCTACGGCTGCAATCTGAGGTGTCCGTTCTGTCAGAACGCGGAGATCTCCTGGTCGGAGGAGGTGAAGCGGTTTGCGTCGGAAGCGGAAAGGATCACGCCCCAAGAACTTGCAGAGACCGCGCTTTATTACCGGCGCCGCGGCAATATCGGAGTCGCGTTTACCTATAACGAGCCTCTGATCGGCTATGAATTCGTCCGGGACACGGCAAAACTGGTCCGGGAAAACGGGATGGTCAATGTCCTTGTCACCAACGGCACCGCGGAGCTCTCTGTTCTGCATGAGCTGGCGCCGTATGTCGACGCGATGAACATCGACCTGAAGGGTTTTACGGACAGGTATTACAAAGAAGTGCTCGGCGGCAGCTTCGGGATGGTCCGGGCGTTTATTGAGGAAGCGGTGAAAATCTGCCATATCGAATTGACAACGCTGATCATTCCGGGAGAAAATGATTCCGAAGAGGAGATGCGGCAGCTCAGCGGATGGATCTCGCGTCTTTCCGGCATTTACGGAGGGAAAGACGGAAATGAGATCCCGCTGCATATCTCAAGGTTCTTCCCGCGGTTCCGTATGACGGACCGGCCTCCGACGGATGTCGGGAAGATTTACCGTCTCAAAGAGATCGCGCAGGAAAATCTCAGATATGTATATACGGGAAACTGCTGAGCGCGGAATCCTGCGCACATTCGTTCCGGATCGGCGGAAAGACCGGGCACAATAACGTAAAAGACAGAAAAGGAAGACGAAAATGGATATTTACAAAATCGCGGTGATCCCCGGTGACGGGATCGGGCCGGAAGTGATGCGGGAAGCCGTGCGGGTGCTTGAGGCGGCGGCAGAAGCGGACGGATCGTTCGGATTTGAATTTACGACGTATCCGTGGGGGTGTCAGTATTATCTGGAGACAGGAGAAATGATGCCGGCGGACGGCATGGAGATCCTGCGGCAGTATGATGCGATCCTGCTCGGTGCGGTGGGATATCCGGGCGTTCCGGATCATCTGTCACTGCGGGAGCTGCTGCTGCGGATCCGGCATGATTTTGATGAATATGTCAATCTGCGGCCCGTGAAGCTCCTTCGGGGAGCATATTGTCCGATCAAAGACACGGCTCCGGAAGACGTGGATATGACGTTCATTCGGGAAAACAGCGAGGGCGAATACGCGGGAAGCGGTGCATGGCTGTATCCGGGCACCCCGCAGGAGGTCGTGATCCAGAACGGGGTCTTTTCAAGAAAGGGATGCGAGCGGGTCATCCGGTATGCGTTCGAACTCGCGAAAAAAGAGGGGAAGACACTGACGAGCATTACAAAGTCGAATGCGCTGAACTATTCCATGGTCTTCTGGGATCAGATCTTCGCGGAAGTCGGGAAAGATTATCCCGATGTGGAAACGCATTCCTATCTCGTGGATGCGGCGAGCATGTTTATGGTGAAGGATCCGAAGCGCTTCCAGGTCGTCGTGACTTCCAACCTGTTCGGGGACATCCTGACAGATCTCGGAGCGGCGATCGCCGGCGGAATGGGTCTTGCCGCAGGTGCGAACCTGAATCCGGAACGAACGTTCCCGTCAATGTTCGAACCGATCCACGGATCCGCACCGGATATCGCCGGCAAAGGGATCGCGAGTCCCTTCGCTTCGATCTGGGCGGCCTCGCAGCTGCTGGATTTCTTCGGACATGAAGACTGGGGAAAGAAGATCATCGATGTAATCGAGGCAATGCTTACGGAAGGAGATACGCTGCCCCGGGACCAGGGCGGAGAAGCGTCCTGTGAAGAATGCGGCAGAAGGGTCGCGGAGCGGCTGCGTATTCTGAATAATAAGGATCTTGAAGAATGAATCGGGACGGAGCGCAGTCATGACTGAAAAAGCAAAAGAAGTATTCATAAGCTACAGCACGAAAGATACGGACATCGCATACGCACTGCTTGAGACACTGGAATCGTACGGCCTCGACTGCTGGATCGCACCGCGCAATATTCCGCAGGGCGCTCAGTGGGCGGAAGAGATCGATAAGGCGATTCAGAATGCCAGGGTCTTTGTCGTCATTGTCAGCTCCCATTCGGTGGAATCCAGGCAGGTTCCAAAGGAGATCGCGCTTGCGGTATCCGCCTGCGAGAGCATTTTCCCGTTCCGGATCGACGATATCAGCCTCCAGGGAACATTCCGTTATTATCTCTCCGACTATCAGTTTACGGATGCCACGAGCAATACGAAGCAGAAAATGAGAGAGCTGGCGGACGTCATCTGTTCGTCGCTCGGGAAACCGGCTTCGGAGAGGAAAACGGAGGAGATACCGGACCGGAAGGCATATTCGGAGGCAGAGGCAGAGACTGCTTCAAATGAGAAGCCGGGGGCAGCGCCGCACAGTATGGCCGGAACGGCTTCCGGAATAAAGTCAAAAAAGCCGCTTTTNNCCGCTCCGGATCGGTATGATAGCTGCCGCAGCGGTTCTCGCCGTGATCCTCGGTATTGTATTATTCGGAGGAAAAGGAAAAAAGGATGAAACCGCAGAGAATCCGGCATCCAACGCAGTTCAGGAAAGCGCTGCGGATGACAGCGTCCCTGAGGACAGTACGGCGGCAGAAGGTGATGCAACGGAAGGCGCTGCGGCAGGAAGTACGGCAGCGGAAAGTGATACAGCAGAAGGTGATGCGGCAGAAAAAACAGCACCGGAAAGCCTGTCGGAAAACAGTGCAGAAGCTTTTGGCGTCTGGAAAAAGATCGCTTATGAAGACCGCGGTGCGGAAACGGATATCAGAACCGATGACCTTTATATTCTCGGAGACGGCACACCGTATTTTTCTTTGGAAGACGGGCTCGCAGGCACTTCTCCGAGCGCGCTGACGCCGGATCAGCTGCTGGAGGACAGCGGCAAATATGACGTGACGGTCGAGACTTCATTTAAAGATGCTTTTGACGGCAGCATTTCCGATAAATCTTCGGGTATGCCGTCGTTCACCTCCGTAGAATATAAAAGCCTGTTCGGCACGGGTCTTGCGGAGGAAAACCCCACCGGCCGGACCTTTGAGGAATGTTATCCGGAACAGTATTATTTTGTCCATCTGACCGGAACGTATAAGGAAAGCCCGGTCAAGCAATCGGATGTGGATACCTGGATCGTTTATAAGAAAAAGTACCCGGTGTTCAGCGACCGCATTTTCCCGGTGCTTGCAGGCAGATGGAAAGATGAGATGGGCAATCTCTGGGAGTTTTCGGTAAAAGACGGGGATCTTGCTTTTACAATGACAGACTCCGGCGGCAATACTTATAAAGGGGTCGGATATACACATTTCGATGCGGACAAGGAGACCGTGAACTTCTTTGAACGCATCCGGTTTGAATTCGAGGAATACAAGACCGATTATTATGCGGTGCTTGCTTTTGACGGGCAGAAGCTGGAGATGCTGGATCAGGACTGGAACAGTTTTGTTCTGACCAGGGAAGGATAAAATATGAGTGTGCTCCGCGATGTACGTGCTGTTTACGGTCTTCTTCATCGCCGCAAAGCGAAAAGAGATCTTCCGGCTGTTTGGCGATTTCCGGAAACCAAATGGACTAGAAAGAGACCGCTGCAGGAATAACTCACCATATCGTTGCATCATGGTGGAGAAGAATAGAAGCTTTGACAGCGCGACTCACCATATTATCCTGCCTTGACGGAGAAGAAAAGATGTTTTGGGAGCTGAACTCACCATCAAAAGTGGTGAGTTATTTTTTTGTAATACAAATTATTATCCAATTATCATTAGATGGAGGGTGAGTCTGATTAATCAAGACTTCAGATGTGCCCAAAGACCAAAAATAAGTGGTGAGCCATTCTAAGATTGCTCACCACAATGTCCAATCGATCGGGCTGACGCAGCCGGATACCGGTTCGGCAGCCATGAGCTTTATTTTTTCTCAACAAGGATGGAGATCACCACAAATACCGCTAGCAGGAAAGGATAGTACAGGAACGGAATAATGGAAATGCTGCTGATCCCCGCCAGGGACGCCGCAATGAGAAGCTGCGCGCCGTAGGGGATAATGCCCTGCATGATACAGGAGACCGTGTCGAGAAGCGATGCGGTCTTTTTGGGATCGATCTCGTATTCCGTGCTGATCTCTTTGGCGATCGGTGCGGCGATGACGATGGCGACCGTGTTGTTTGCCGTCGCAACATCCATAAGAGCGGTGAGAAGGGAAATACCGAGCATACCGCCTTTTTTGGATTTGGCGTGCTTCCGGATGAAAGCGAGGATCGCTGCAAATCCGCCGTGTGCTTTCATAAGGGAACTGATCGACGCGACCAGGATCGTGACGATCATGGTCTCAAACATGCCGGACGTTCCGGATCCCATGGCGGAAAATGCCGAGGAAAAATCGATCGTTCCCGCTGCGCCGCCGATCAGGAAGAAAAGAATGATGCCGATGCCGAGCACGACAAACACATTCATTCCGAGCAGAGCCAGAACGAGTACGATGAAGTAAGGAATCGCCAGCCAGATATTGAAAGTGTATTCGGCAAGCTGTGCGCCGGGATGCTGCAGCGCGTAAACGACAAGGATCGCCGCGGTGATCAGAGCTGCCGGAAGAGCGATCCGGAAATTGACGCGGAATTTATCTTTCATCTCGACGCCCTGTGTACGGGTCGCCGCGATAGTCGTATCGGAGATGACAGACAGGTTGTCGCCGAACATGGCGCCGCCCACCACGGTGCCGACGACCAGCGGCATTCCGAGACCGGTTCCCCTGGCGATTTCCGCCGCGATGGGGACAAGAACCGTGATCGTGCCGACGCTGGTGCCCATGGACATGGAGATCAGGCACGCGATGATAAACAGTCCGGGAAGGGCGAAATTGCCCGGAATAATGCTGAGCATGAGATTTGCCGTGCTGGAGGCTCCGCCCGCGGCACTGGCGAGACCGCTGAACGCACCGGCCATGAGGAAAATGAAGAGCATGATGACGATATTGTCATCGCCGATGCCCTCGGCGCACAGATGGATCTTTTCGTTAAAAGACAGCAGGCGGTTCTGGAAAAATGCCACAATAAGCGCCAGCCCGAAGGCGACGACGACGGAAATGACGTAGAAACCCATCCGGCCCTCTTCCGGGCGGATATACTCGAAATAAATGCCGCTGCCAAGATAAATGACCAGAAAGACAAGGATCGGCAGCAGTGCTTTTGCATTGGGAGTGTGTTCTTTTGCATAATGCTCCGTATTTCCGGGGCGGGTTTCGGTAATGTGTTTTTGATTATTCATAATTGTTCTCACGGTGTTAAAGACAGGGTTTACGGGTAAGTGTTGCAAAAGTACTTTCTTATAATAGCAAATTCGCGTTACAATGCAAGGGGGACCCCCGTGAGGAAACGCAAAGATTTCCGCGCTGCGAAGAGGAGAAAAAATGAAGATCGAACATATTGCGATGTACGTAAATGATCTTGAAAAAGCGAAAGACTTTTTCGTGACCTTCCTCGGCGGCAGGGCGGGTGAGGGTTATCACAACAGGACTACGGATTTCCGCTCGTATTTCATCCGCTTTGAAGACGGCGCAAGACTTGAGATCATGAATAAACCGGGAATGACAGATCCCGAAAAGACTTTGAACAGAACCGGTTATGCCCATATCGCTTTTTCGGCCGGCAGCAGGGCGCGGGTAGACGAACTCACGGAAAGACTGCGGGCGGCCGGATATGAGGTGGTCAGCGGGCCGCGCACGACCGGCGACGGTTATTATGAGAGCTGTGTGACAGTGATAGAAGGAAATCAGATAGAGATCACGGAATGAGATGAGCTGTGCTTAAAGACGGAACAGGAGAGGAATGCAATGGACGGAAAAAACATGAGAGCATATGTCGTAAAAGCGCCTTTTGAACTCGAGGAGAGAAAGGTCCCCGTGCCGGTCCCGAAAGAGGGAGAGGCACTGGTACGGATCGCCTATACCGGTATCTGCGGATCGGATACTCACGCTTATATGGGGCACGTCCCGACGATCAAGAAAGACGTGATCCTCGGTCATGAATACAGCGGCGTGATCGAAGCGATCGCGGAGGGATCGGAGAATCCGAACGGGCTGAAAAAAGGCGATAAAGTCGTAGGCTGGATCGTCGTCGCCTGCGGCAGATGCGATGCCTGTCTCGGGGGACACACGAATCTGTGCCGGAACCTTAAGTGTTACGGAAGTCAGACCGACGGCACATTCCGGGAGTTCATCACAGCGCCTCTTTCCATGCTCTATAAGATTCCGGATGACGCGGATCTGCGGTTTTACGCCCTGACGGAGCCGATGGCGGTAGCGGTTTATGCCGTCAGAGAGTGTCCGGTCCAGCTGGGGGACACCGTACTCGTGATCGGGGGAGGCGCGATCGGGGCCTGCACAGCACTTTCTGCGCGCATGGCAGGCGCGTCCAAAGTAGTTGTCGCGGAAATTGCTCCGATTAAGATCGAACTGATGAAAAAACTCGGTTTTGAAGTGATCAATTCAAAAGAGGAAAATGCCCTGGAAAGAGTCAGGGAACTGACGGACGGCAAAGGATTTAACTGTGTCTTTGAGGCGACCGGCCATCCTTCCGGGTACGAACTCCTCACCAAGGCGGGATCTTACCGCGCAAAAGGCCTCAATATCGGCCAGAACTGGGGACCGTCTCCTCTGATCACCAGGGATATCATGGAAAGAGAAATGCGGATCAAGGCGATCCGCATCCATCAGCAGTCGGTCTTCGGCCTTACGGCGGCACTGTTTGCCTCCCTTCGGGAGGACGTGAAAAAGGATCTGTATTCCCTGATCACAGATGACTACGATTTCGATCATCTGAAAGAAGCGCTCGATTTCGCGGCGAACGACAGGACCTACTGCAAGATCATGGTAAAGGTCGGGAAGTAACGGCAGAAAAAGAAGGAAAGAAAAGAAAAACGGCAGAAAAGAAAACCGGCAGAAAAGAAAAACGGCAGAAAAGAAAAACGGCAGAAAAGAAAAACGGCAGAAAAAAACACGGCAGAAAAAAACACGGCAGACGGTTCGGTCCGTCTGCCGTGCTTTTTTTGTGCGGCTCAAAAGCGCTGTTTTATTTCCATTTGAAGGTTGCAAGTCCGTAGATGTACAGCGCCAGAACGCAGACCGGCACGAAGTACTTGAAGACCGGTTTCATCCAGGACTTCACTTTCAGTCCTTTGCCGGCGTTGGCTTCT
>DBVZ01000127.1:10062-10250 GCA_002308255.1 Lachnospiraceae bacterium UBA1251
TAGCAGCAGAAGACCGAGAAGATCAGGGCACCGAGCGGCAACAGGTTCGTGCTGACGAGGAAATCCCAGAAATCCAGCCATGCCGTTCCGTCCGCGAACGGCTGGAAATGCAGGAGACTGTATCCCAGCGCGGTGGTCAGGGCAAGCAGGGAAATGCCGATACCGCAGACGAGGCAGCCCTTCGGGCG
>DBVZ01000117.1:0-5299 GCA_002308255.1 Lachnospiraceae bacterium UBA1251
TGATGGATCTTCGTGCTATGACTATGGCGGAGATCGAAGGGAAAGCGCCGGCCGCCCTGCTGCAGCTTGGCGCCACACCCGAACTGCTGCAGCTGTTCGGCCTTGACAACAGGGCGGAAGAACTGGAAAGCGCCGCAAGAGTGGATTTTCAATTCGGAGGAGAATTATTCTTCCGCTATCCGGTCTATGAATCCTTTTCAAATACGCTGTCTGCCCTGGAGAGTGCCGGGGTCCGTCCGGGCATCCTGAAGGAAAGTCTTGCCCGGGTGGACGCGTTCAGCTGCGGCGGCTGGGGAATGGATCGGAACGGGGACGAATCCTGGTTCTCGGGCATGGCGGATCAGGCGGAAGACGTGGAAATAATACGCAATTATCTTGTCCTGTATGCTTACAGCTACTATAATATGTATGGTCCGGAAACCATCGGCGATCTTGAGATCACCTGGAGCGAAGCGGGTCGGGAGTATTCCGGAGCCCTGCTCAGAAATGACGAGACGGAGGCACTGGCAGACAGACTGTTCCGGGAGCATTTTCTGACGCGGAAAGGCAGATCAGACGACCGGTGAAAGACCGATCTGGTCAGACGGCTTATAAAAAACGAAAAAGGTCTGACCGAAGGGAGAATAAAGATGAAAAAGGGAACAAAAACAGCGATCATTATCATAGCGGCAGCGGCGGTGATAACCGGAGGCTTCTTTGCCGCCCGTCACTTCCTGGCGGGCGGAGGAAAGAGCGGGGGTGATGACGTCGCCTATGTCGACACGGTGGCCAACTTTATGGGCATCAGCGGCAGCGGCGGCATGATCAACCGTTTCGCCGGGGTCGTGGAGTCGCAGGAGACCTGGTCTGTCAATCAGAACCAGGAGTATACGGTCGAGGAAATATTCGTGACAGTCGGACAGGAGGTCAAAGAAGGGGACCCCCTGTTCAAGTATGATATAGAGAAATTTCAGTCGGATCTCACGCAGGCGGAGATCGATCTCGAGCGTCTGAATAATGAGATGACCAGTATGGTCACGATCAGGGAACAGCTCGAGAAGGATATGAAGAAGGCGTCCTCCTCGGAAAAGGCGAACTATACCATTCAGATCCAGGAGCAGGAGCTCAATATCAAGCAGAAACAGATCGACATCGACACCAAACAGCTCGATATCGGGAAACTGCATGACAATATAGAACATGCTACGGTTACGAGCGGCCTGACCGGTGTCGTCAAGTCCATTAATAAAGACGGTTCCGCAAATATGGGATACGGCGGAAGCGAGGAGGACAACGCTTTCATTACGATCATGCAGGTCGGTGATTTCCGGGTCAAAGGAACCATCAACGAGCAGAACATGTACGACATTTACTCCGGAGAGCCGGTGATCGTCTATTCGCGCGCCGACAAGACGAAGACCTGGAGGGGAACGATCGACCGGATCGACACGGAGAACACCGTACAGCAGCAGAATTACTATTACGGAGGCGACTCCGGGAACCAGAGCAGCAAGTACCCGTTCTATGTCCAGCTGGACGACAGCACCGGCCTTATGCTGGGACAGCATGTCTACATGGAACCGGATCTCGGGCAGGGCGAGGAGGAGAAAAAAGGACTCGGCCTCGCGGAGTACCTGATCGACCGGACGGATCCGGATCACCCGTTCGTCTGGAAAGAAGAGGACGGAAAACTGGTGAAGCAGGAACTGCAGCTCGGGGAATACGACGAAGAACTGATGCAGTATGAGGTGCTTTCCGGTCTTACGGCAGAAGACCGCATCGCGTTCCCGGCGGAAAATCTCCGGGAAGGCATGGCGACGGCGGATATGGCGGAAATGAACGCCATGGGCGGTGAAGAGATGCCGGAAGACGGGATGATGCCGGAGGAAGAATACATGCCGGATGAAGAGATGATGCCGGAAGAGGGTGTCATGACGGAAGAGATGATGCCGGAAGAAGGCGTCATGACGGAAGAAATGATGCCGGAAGAGGGAGGCGTCGGATGATCGTTGAACTGAGGCATGTGTATAAGAATTATATACAGGGAAAAATGGAAACTCCCGTCCTCAAGGACATCAACTTCGGGATCGAAGAAGGTGAATATGTCGCGATCATGGGACCCTCCGGCTCGGGCAAATCGACGCTCATGAACATTGTCGGATGCCTTGATCAGGCGACGAGCGGGGAGCTCTTTATCGACGGACGGGATGTCAGCAAATGCACGGACAATGAAATGGCGGACGTGCGTCTCAATAAGATCGGATTCATTTTCCAGAATTTCCAGCTGCTGCCGCGGGAGACAGCGCTGGAAAATGTAGCGCTGCCCCTCAGCTACGCCGGCGTCCCGGTGAAAGAAAGACGGAAAAGAGCCGCGGAAGCACTGGAAAAAGTAGGCCTCGGGGACCGCATGAAGCATACGCCGCTCCAGCTGTCCGGCGGCCAGAAACAGCGCGTTGCGATCGCCCGCGCGATGATCAACCACCCGAAGATCCTGCTTGCGGATGAGCCGACAGGTGCCCTCGACCAGGCTTCGGGACGGGCAGTTATGGAAATGTTCCGGGCACTCAATGACGAGGGCATTACGATCCTTATGATCACGCATGACGCGAATATTGCCGCCCACGCGGACCGGATCGTGGAGATCTGGGACGGCGAGCTCCGGTATCCGGAGGGCGAAGAGCATACATTTACGGGAAGTGCCGCGGCCAAAAACAAAGAAACCGGAGCGGAACAGGATCAGCCTGCCGGTCCGGAAGACGCGGAGGAAACGGAGGCAGAGCATGAATAAAAAGAAAAAAGTTCTTGCCATCGTTCTGAGTACGATCCTGCTCGCGGCAGCTGTTTTCGGAATCGGAACGGCTGTGAAAAAGACGACCGGCGGCGGGAGGATCCTCGTCGTGGAAGCGTCGAATTTCAACTATGGCGGATATTACGGTTCCATGGAAGAGATGGAAGGCATTGTGACGACGGATTTTTCACAGGATGTTTACGTGAATTCGTCGGATACGATCGAAAAAGTGATGGTCCGGGAGGGTGACAAAGTCCGGGAGGGACAGACGCTGATCCTCTACGACCGCACGAAGACGTCTCTTGCGCTGCAAAGACAGGAGCTGTCCTATGAACAGCTGAAACTGAATATCGAAGTCGCCGAGAAAAACATTGAGACTCTGAAAAGGATCTCCCCGTACAGCGAGGGAGGCGGAGGAGGATATGACCCGATCCCGCCGGATCCGGTAACGCCGGAGAAGGACGCTGTCGTTTATTCCGAACTGAACGGGAGCAGCAAGCCCTACAATGAAAAGGAAATGGGGGCGGGAACGGAAACGGAGCCTTTCCGCTTCCTGTGCGCGCCGGACTGTGTAGTCACGCCCGCGTTTATCCGGGCGATGAAAGAAGCCGCCAAAGAGGGGCAGGTGTACTTTGCTCTGGAAGTGCGCGAAGGAAATAAGAAAGACGGCGCTCTCATCAAGGGGTTCACTTTTGAGGCTTCCCAGCTGCCGGATGTTCCGGATGCCTGGTCGGGAAGACTCTTCCTGCAGGAGATCCTCAAGGAATCCACACTTGTTGAACTCTACGGCGAACAGCCCGCAAAGACAGCTCTGTCCGGCATCGGCGACGCCTACAATGCGGGTGATACCTCCGGAACGATCGGATCCGCCGAGAATCCGTACCGTTTCCTCGTAAAGGACGGCACGACGCTCTCGAAATCCTTTATTGACGCGCTGAAAGCAAAGAATAACGCTTATTTCGTTCTCGAGAGCAGAAGCGGCGGCATGCTGTCCGGCTCTCTGGAATCGTTGTTCTACCAGTGCAGCGGCAAGGTGAACCTGGCAGGCAACTGGATCGGGACCGTGAATCTGAGCGATAATACTAAACCGGTCATTATTGCTTCGGAAGCTGCACCAACAGGAACACCGACCGGAACACCAACGGGAACACCGACGGGAACACCGACGGACACACCAACGGGAACACCGACGGACACACCAACGGAAACACCGACGGGAACACCGACGGACACACCGACAGGAACACCGACGGAAACACCGACAGAAACACCGACAGGAACACCAACGGGAACACCGACGGACACACCGACAGACACGCCGACACCGACGGACACACCGACTCCGGAACCAACACCTTCCTCTGATCCGGATATCCCGCCGGCTACCGGTGATGATAATAACAGCGAAAATGTCGTCCATACTGCGTTTGCAGAAAATGACGGCAGTTCCGTGAAGATCAGCGGCCGCTTCGCTCACACCACGGTTCTTGCCGGACCGAGCGGTTCCATTACCGACGGCGCGAAGTTTACGAAAGTTGCTTACGGAGGCGCCGGGAACAACGGATCGGATGGATACGACCTGTCGTCGGTCGGGCTCATTTCCCCGAATGCGCAGTATTCCAAAGAAGAACTGGCGCAGGCGAGGAAAGACGCGGCGGACACGCTTCGCGATTACCAGCTGGACCTCAGAGAGGCTGAACTCCGTCTCAAAGACGCCCGGATCGCGGATGAAGAAGGTGTTGTAAAAGCAAAAATGGATGGCGTCATCAAGCATGTCGGCGACCCGGAAAATCCGACGGGAGACGGATCGGCGTTCCTTTCCGTGACGGGGAGCGGCGGGCAGTATGTGCGCTGCGGCATTTCCGAACTGCTTCTTAATGAGATCCATGAAGGCGATTCCGTCATGATCACGTCCTGGGAGAACGGCATGTCCTATCAGGCGGTCATTAAAGAGATCTCTCCTTATCCGGATACCAGCGGCATGTTCGGCTGGGGAGGCGGCAGCGTGACTTACTATCCTTTCACGGCGCAGATCCTTGACGAATCCGCGCAGCTGACCAACAACAACTGGGTGCAGGTCTCCGTTATGAAGGGCGGAAACGGCGCGGATGAAGGAATGCCGGACGAAGAGGAGGTCCCGGAGAACGGCGAAGGGGAAATAACGGAAGACGACCTGGAGTTCTACCTCTGGAAAGCATTTATCCGTGATGAGGACAATCATAAATACGTCTATAAAGAAGGCGAAGACGGCACTCTTGTTAAACAGGAGATCAAAGTCGGCAAACTGAACGGTGAGGGATATAAGATCATCTCCGGCGTCAGCCGTTCGGACTGGATCGCTTTCCCTTACGGGAAGGGTGTAAAGGAAGGCGCAAAGACGCGGCACGGTTCTCCGGATGAACTGTACGGCATGTAACGAAGAACAGTAAGGAGAGTGGCAGAAATGCTTGAAAATATGAGATTTTCCTTCCGCGGGATCTGGTCGCACAAACTGCGTTCGTTCCTTACGATGCTGGGCGTGATCATCGGTAT
>DBVZ01000117.1:5339-5810 GCA_002308255.1 Lachnospiraceae bacterium UBA1251
ATGCAGAATCTGATCGGAGCGGGAAACAATAACGTGACGGTCTCTTTGAAACAGGGAGATTCCGATTATTATATGGATATGGGGGCTCCGGAAGGCGTGATCTGCGTCACGGACGACATGATGGAGGAGATCCGCGCGTTTGAAGACATTAACGACGCTTCTTTCTATTATTCCAGNNACTTACGCGGACAGCGTGACGCAGGGAAGAGAGTCGCTGAACGGCGGCAGCATTCGCGGGGTCGACCTGCACTATCTGAACACCTGCGGCTATGTGATCTACAGCGGGCGTCCTTTTGTACAGGCGGATTACGACAAGACACATAAAGTCGTCCTGCTGGATGAGGCGGGCGCGACGAGCCTGTTTCCGGACGGCGGCGCCGTGGGCGGCACGATCGAGATCAAAGGAGAGCCGTTTGTATGCGTCGGCCTGTATAAGAGGTCGAAAAATTTCCAGCCTGTCATCAATACGAT
>DBVZ01000117.1:5849-6078 GCA_002308255.1 Lachnospiraceae bacterium UBA1251
CGGCATGGCCGATCGTCTACGGCTTCGACGAGCCGAAAAACTGTGTTGCCCGGGCGGAAACGACGGAAGACATGAGCAATGTCGGCAAGGAAGTCGAAGGCGTGATGGGCAGATGCATTGTCGGGCAGAATGAGGAGCTTTCCTTTAAGGCGGAGGACCTGCTCGAGAAAGCGAGAAACAAGCAGGAGCTGTCCCAGAGCACGAACAATCTTCTCATCTGGGTCGCGTC
>DBVZ01000117.1:6127-6552 GCA_002308255.1 Lachnospiraceae bacterium UBA1251
GAGATCGGCCTGAAGAAAGCGCTCGGGGCGCCGAAGCGCACAATCCTCGCGCAGTTTCTCACGGAATCTGCGCTGCTTACGAGCATCGGCGGGATTCTGGGGGTGGCTGCGGGCATCGTCCTCGCTTATGTCATCGCCCGCATGTCCGAAACACCGGTCGCGATCTCGGTGCCGGCGATCTTCCTCGGCGTCGGTTTTTCCATGGTGATCGGTATAGTGTTCGGGCTGCTGCCGTCCGTAAAGGCCGCAAATCTGAACCCGATCGACGCGCTGCAGAGTCTGTAGAAACTGCAAAGCAGCGGTAAGGATTCTGTTTTTAAGAATGAACAAAGAATATTTTATACAGACACAAAAAAAGAGAGCCATAGGATAAAACGCATTTTCCTATAACTCTTAAAGAGGGTTATAGGACAAAACGCGTTGGT
>DBVZ01000098.1:0-5787 GCA_002308255.1 Lachnospiraceae bacterium UBA1251
CGAAAACTAAAAAAGGTTTACAAAATATAGCGGTTATGTTAACATTTCAATGGATTATGGCGTTAGGGGAAGCCGTGATCCGCCCGGCATGAAAATGCCGGAAAAAGGGGAGTTATAAATAAAAAAATACAGGATGGGGCATATGGACCAATATTTGATCACTGGCGGCGTGCCGCTTGTCGGGGAGCTTGAAATCTCCGGCATGAAAAATGCTGCGCTTCCGATTCTGGCAGCATCGATCATGACGGACGAAACCGTAACTCTTGAAAATCTTCCGGATGTGGATGATGTCCGGGTTCTGATCGAAGCTCTGAGGAGCATCGGCGCAGACATCAGATATATTGACAGGCATACCGTCTCAATCTGCGGTGCCGGTATCGGCAGCTGCGAAATCCAGTACGAATATATCAAAAAGATCCGGGCGTCTTATTATCTGCTCGGGGCACTTCTCGGGAAATACAGAAATGCTGCGGTTCCGCTTCCGGGCGGCTGCAACATCGGTTCGCGACCCATTGATCTTCATCTCAAGGGCCTTAACGCGATCGGCGGCAATGTAAAGATCCTGTACGGAACCATCATCGGAAAGAGCGAACGTCTTCACGGCGCACACATTTTCATGGATACGGTCTCCGTCGGTGCGACGATCAATATCATGATGGCGGCCTCCCGTGCGGAGGGAAGGACCATTATTGAGAATGCCGCGAAAGAGCCGCATGTCGTCGACGTCGCGAACTTCCTCAACAGTATGGGCGCGAATATCAAGGGCGCCGGAACCGACGTGATCCGCATCAAAGGCGTGAAGGAGTTCCACGGAACATCCTATATGATCGTTCCGGACATGATCGAGGCTGGAACATTTATGTGCGCGGCAGCGGCGACACGGGGCGACATCATGATCAAGGGCGTCATTCCGAAGCATCTGGAAGCGACCACCGCCAAGCTCCGTGAGATCGGCTGCGAGATTGAAGAATTTGACGATTCGATCCGCGTGGTGGCGCCAAGAAAGCTTTCCCGTACGCATATCAAGACGAATCCTTATCCCGGATTTCCGACTGACATGCAGCCGCAGTTCAGCGTGGTTCTGACACTTGCCCGGGGCACAAGCGTTGTGACGGAAAGCATTTTCGAGAACCGGTTCAAATACGTTGATGAACTCACCCGCATGGGAGCGAGCATCAAAGTGGAAGGAAATACAGCCATTATCGACGGTGTCGAGACCCTGATGGGAGCAAGAGTCTCCTCCCCGGATCTTCGGGCGGGTGCGGCGCTTGTCGTGGCGGCCCTCGCGGCGGAAGGTACATCCGTGATCGAAGATATCAAATTCATCGAGCGCGGTTATGAGGACTTCGAGAAAAAGCTCGAGTCTCTCGGAGCGGATATTTCCAAAGTCAGCGCGGACGGAAAAAGCGGACGGCTGAGAGTCCGGACGAGCTGAAAACTGAATACGGAGCTTACCCTTATTAAGAGCAGTGGAGATGACGGGTCTGAGAAGCTGCGACAACCTCCCGGAACGGGAACGGTGCCTACCTGAGCGAGCAATCGAACAATAAGGAACTTTGCGGTTTTTTACGGAGTTCACGAGTTGTGAACTCCTTTTTTGAATCATCGGAAACCATACATAATTACATCAAAGGGAGAGTCATATAAATGGAACACAGATTATTTACTTCGGAATCGGTAACGGAAGGACACCCGGACAAGGTCTGCGATGCGATCTCGGACGCTATCCTTGACGAGTGCATGAGAAAAGACCCGATGAGCCGGGTCGCGTGTGAAACGGCGGCGTGCACCGGCTTTGTGCTGGTGACCGGCGAAATTACGACAGAGGCGTATGTGGATGTCCAGGGGATCGTCAGACAGACCGTGCGGGAGATCGGGTACGACCGCTCGGAATACGGATTTGACGCAAATACCTGCGCGGTCCTGGTCGCGCTCGACGAGCAGTCCCCGGATATCGCGATGGGTGTTGACAAGGCACTGGAGAGCAGACATGCGGAGAAAAACATGTCCGATCAGGAACTGGCAGAGATCGGAGCCGGTGACCAGGGAATGATGTTTGGCTACGCGACAAACGAGACGCCGGAATATATGCCGTATCCGATCCATCTCGCGCATAAACTGTGCAGAAAGCTCACCGAGGTGAGGAAAGACGGCACGCTTCCGTATCTCCGTCCGGACGGAAAGTCTCAGGTCTCTGTGGAGTATGATGAAAACGGAAAACCGGCACGTCTCGAGGCGGTGGTGCTGTCGACGCAGCACGATCCGGACGTGACGCAGGAACAGATCCACGAGGACATTAAGAAATATGTGTTCGACGCAGTCCTTCCGGCGGAACTCATCGATGAAAAAACGAAATTTTTCGTCAATCCGACCGGGCGCTTCGTGATCGGCGGTCCGCACGGGGATGCCGGTCTCACGGGAAGAAAGATCATTGTCGATACCTACGGCGGATATGCGCGTCACGGCGGCGGAGCGTTTTCCGGAAAAGACTGCACGAAAGTGGACCGCTCCGCGGCATATGCCGCGAGATACGTCGCGAAGAATATCGTTGCGGCCGGACTGGCGGACAGGGCGGAAATACAGCTTTCCTACGCGATCGGCGTGGCGGAGCCCACTTCTGTCATGATCGATACTTTCGGCACGGGAAAACTGTCGGATGAAAAGCTGACAAAGATCATCCGGGAGAATTTTGATCTGCGGCCGGCCGGCATCATCAAGATGCTGGATCTGAGACGCCCGATCTACCGTCAGACTGCGGCGTACGGCCATTTCGGCCGCACGGATGTGGATCTTCCGTGGGAGAAAACGGATAAGGCGGAAATCCTGAAAACATATCTGTGATATTTATGCGTGAAAATGAGTGCCGCAATAATAAAGTGAGGAGGTGCGCCGGGAAATGAAATTGAGGACGAGAGTTAATATTTCCTTTTTTATCATTATTCTGCTGCCTCTTCTCATGATGACGGCCGCTTTCTTCGGATTTCTGATGCTGTTCCGGACGCAGATCGAACATGTCGGCTATCCGATCGCCAATCCTCCGGAGGAGCTGCGGCAGCTGGCGTTCTATGTGATCGTCATGATCATCATGGTCCTGTTCATCACCGGTCTTATCCTGAGCTTCTGGCTCTACAAAAGCGTCACGGAACCGCTTCGAAAACTGGGAGCGGCCACAAGGAAGATCAAAGAGGGTGAACTCGATTTCGAGGTCACGGAGGAAGGTCCGGAAGAGATCCGGGAACTATGCCGCGATTTCGAGGAAATGCGTGTCCGCCTCAAGGAGGCTTCCGAGTCGCAGGTGGCATTTGACAGGGAGAGCAAAGAGCTCATTTCCAATATTTCTCATGACCTGAGGACGCCGATCGCGGCGGTCAAGGGATATGTCGAAGGGATCATGGACGGCGTCGCGGATACGCCCGAAAAAATGGACCATTATCTCCGGACGATCTACAATAAGGCAAATGAGATGGACCGCCTGATCAACGAGCTGACCTTCTATTCAAAGATCGACACGAACCGGATGCCTTACGCGTTCGCGAGAGTCGGCGTGAGAGAATTCTTTGACGACGCCGCGGAGGATATGGAACTCGAGCTCGATGGGGAGAACGTGGCATTTACGTATGAAAATACTGTCGCGCCGTCAGAGCAGATCATTGCCGATGCCGAGCAGATCCGCCGAGTGATCAACAATATCATTTCCAATTCTCTCAAATATATGGACAAGCCCGAGCGGAAAATGTCCATGACGGTCACGGACAGCGGGGATTTTGTCAAAGTGGCGGTCCGGGATAACGGACAGGGGATCCCGAAAAAGGATCTTGAGCATATTTTCAACCGGTTTTACCGCGCCGACGCATCCAGAAATTCCGCACAGGGAGGATCCGGCATCGGCCTTTCCATTGTGAAGAAGATCATTGAGGATCACGGCGGACGCGTTTACGCGCAGAGCATCGAAGGCGAGGAGACGACCATGTTCTTTGAGCTGCGCAAGTATGTGGAAATGCCGGCGGAGATCGTTGCCGCGGCACTGCCGGACAAAGAAAAGAAAAAAGGAAAAAACACGAAAAAGAATAACTGAACGGTGGTAACCGCGAAGAATTGTTTACAGAAAGGAAAGCAGCTTGAAATGCTGCGAAAAGAAAGATGAGCCGAATTCTGATCGTAGAAGATGAAGCGTCGATTGCGGAACTGGAAAAAGATTATCTGGAGCTTTCCGGATTTGACGTGGACATCCGGAATAACGGGAAAAGCGGACTCGAGGCGGCCATGAGCGGGGAGTACGATCTTATGATCCTGGACCTCATGCTGCCGGGCGTCGACGGATTTGAGATCTGCAAGACAGTCCGCGAAGAAAAAAATATGCCGATCATCATGGTCTCGGCAAAAAAGGATGATATTGACAAGATCCGGGGTCTCGGCCTCGGCGCCGATGATTACATGACGAAGCCGTTCTCCCCCTCGGAACTGGTCGCGCGTGTCAAGGCGCATCTCGCCCGTTATGACCGGCTGGTCGGTTACCGGGAAGCTCATAACGAAGTCATAGAGATCCGCGGGCTGAAAATCGACAAGACCGCACACCGCGTCTGGGTAAACGGGGAGGAAACGCAGTTCACGACGAAGGAATTTGACCTGCTTACGTTCCTTGCGGAAAACCCGAACCACGTTTTCTCAAAGGAGGAGCTCTTCCGTGAGATCTGGAACATGGAGTCGATCGGCGATATCGCCACCGTGACGGTGCACATTAAAAAGATCCGTGAAAAAGTGGAGTTTGATACTTCCAATCCGCAGTATATCGAGACGATCTGGGGNNGTGGGCTACCGCTTTAAGATCTGAAGCGCGGCGACCGAAAAACCGGCAATGAATCTACGGAGAACAGCAAAAATGACTGTGTATAAAAGAATGATGTACATCCTCCTTGCGGCGGCACTCACGGCAGTGCTTCTCATCGGCTGCGGGAAGAAAAAAAAGGCCTCAGAAGACGATCTGGTCGGAGATGAAGAGGTATCGGACGTCATCGCTACTTTGGACGGATACGATAATTCGGAAGGAAAAGAAGACGGAGACGAAAATGTTCCCGTAATCGCTGCGGAAGAGATCAAAGATCCGTATCTCGAAGCGGTTGACAGGGCTGCAGCAAAAGGACTCCCCGCTCCGCCGGATATCGACGTGACAAGCTGGGAATACATTCTGGCCAGCGCCGATCATCCTCTGCCGGACGGCTATGCGCCGCCGGATATTTCACATGTCGGATCGAGAGAGATCCCCTGTGATTCCAGGATCGCTGACGCGCTCTATTCCTTTGCGGTCGACTGCCAGGAGGCCGGAAATGAAGTCTATCTGTCCTCCGCATACCGTTCTTACAGCGAGCAGAAATCTCTGTTTGACGCAAAAGTGGAAGACTACGGCTACGAGGAAGCGGCCCGCATCGTCCTGCCGCCGGGGACCAGCGAGCATCAGACGGGGCTCTGCTGCGATATCACGGATATTTACCGCTCGCCGAAAACACCGTCCGTTCTTGAACAGACAGAGACTTTCCAGTGGCTGAACGCGCATTGCGAGCAGTACGGTTTTATTCTCCGTTATCCGGAGGATAAGCAGGAGATTACGGATATCATTTATGAACCGTGGCATTTCCGGTATGTGGGAAAAGAGGCGGCGAAGTATATAAAGGATAATAATCTCTGCCTGGAAGAGTTCCTGGCACTGTACGGGGTGGAGTGAGTCAGTGAGTCAGGGGACGAGTGAGTCAGGGGACGTATCTCGTGACTCACTTTTGAGGTTCTTCTGTT
>DBVZ01000098.1:5860-6189 GCA_002308255.1 Lachnospiraceae bacterium UBA1251
TGGAAGCCATCCAGGAAGGCTGCAGCGTCCGGTCCTGATACTGAAAAATATAGAGATGCTGGGAAAAACCGGCGTCGTCCCGCTTCTGCCAGAAGGGGAGCGCACCCCCGAAATGTCCGCGCTTCCAGACCAGAAGAAGGATCTCCTCGATGCCGTCACCGGTGAGATCCGCGGCGGCGGCATCGGAAATGAACCAGCTGCCGGGCGTTTCATAGACCGTGACCCCGTTCTCGAGAATCGTGACTCTTCGTCCGGAGAGCAAAAGAGCGGCTTCTCCTGTCACGGTCCCCGTATATCCCGGTTCCGTATACAGGGGATGCGGCTCGTAG
>DBVZ01000120.1:0-3544 GCA_002308255.1 Lachnospiraceae bacterium UBA1251
TCGCTGGCAGCGGTACTAATAAAAATTCATCGCCAGGGCTCCCCAAGCCCACCCAGCCACCCGAAACCCCCAGTCCACCCCACCCCGGAAAGGAGGCCCCCATGAACCAGGACCGGTACTTCCCCGATGAAGGCCGAGGCATATTTGCCTGCCGCATCCTCATGAACATCCTGCTTCTTGTCACCCTGCCCCTTTCGTGCGGGATCTACACACAGATGCCCCCCGTCGCCCTCCTCTTTTCCGGAGCCGAGATGGCGATATTCGTCCTGATGATGGAAATCATGCAGCGGACGCTGAAAAGCTTTGCCGTCTACACGGCGGCGCATCTGGCGGCTCTGCTCCTTATTTACCTGGCGGCGCCGTATTATCCGGTGGTGCATCTGGTGATGGCATTTGCCGCGACGATCGTCATGTACTCCGGACGGGCCATGCGGCGGCGTGATTTTTATCCGGAAATCGGATGGATCTGTTACCCCGTGATGATCTACACGGTCGGATACACCGGTGGGAAGGAAGGACTGAAGGTGCTGGGGGTATTTGCCGAAATCGTGATCATCGCGTTGGTCTTCATCTATCAAAATCAGAAGGGACTGGAGCGGACGCTGAATACTGCAAATGCCTACGTCCGAGTCCCCTACCGCAAAATCAAAGTCGTGAACGCGGCAGTCTTCGCGGTGTTTGCTGCAGCGGCGGTGCTGCTGGCGCTGATCATGTCGCAGCTCCTGAACGGTGAGGCCATCGTTACGACGATCGGCCGGGGCCTGCTGGCTGCCTACGCTCTGATCACGCTCGCGATCGTCTGGCTGTTCAGCCACCTGATTCCGCAGGGCGGCGGCCCGATGGAAGGTATGGGGGCTGTGGAAATCGAGGCCTGGCTCCGGACTTATCAGGAGGAGCACCCGTATCTTTCCCTTCTGTGGAAGGGGCTGCAGTTCGTGACGCTGACGATAGCGATGGTGGCATTTGCCTATCTGATTTACCGGTTCATGGTGAACTTTTATATTGAGTTCCGGTCGGCGGATGTTGAGACGGATGACGTGCATTTGCAGATTGTCAATACGGAAGACAGGAAGCAGAGCAGGATCGTCAGAGAACGGACGCGAAAGCCGGGGTTTTTCAGCCCGGCCGCCAGGGTGCGGCGGATGTATGTGAAGTATATAAGGCAGCATCCGGGGCTGGATCGTATTAAGCCGTCGCACACGCCGACGGAGCTGGAGCGGGCAGTGACTGCCCGCGGGGACGCGCGGATCCGCGAGCTGTACGAGCGGGCACGGTATGCGCCGGAACTTACGACGGATGAGGATGTACGGGAAATGAAGCAGGAGATCAGGGCAGTGACAGGTTAAGGTAATGCACTCCCCGCAGAAAGGAGGTCCAATGATGAAGAATTGTTTGAAAGAATACTTAAAATTCACACGTCTGCTGATGATTTATCACCTGGTGAACAGGATGGATGAAAACATAATAATGTCTCCCTTCTCGATCCAGATGCTGTTATCTCTGATTTCCGACGCCACCGCCGGAACAGCGCACAATGAAGTGATTCGGGCGCTGGAGGGAGGAACGGTCGGTCTGGGAAGTGCCCGCCGTGGAAGCACGGCCGGTCAGGAAAACGCCGGTCGTGGAAGCGCGGTCGGTCAGGAAAATGCCGGCCGGGGAAGCATGGCAGGTCACAGAAGACCCGTCCGGAGAAGCGCGTCAGGTCAGGAAATCAGTGAATGGCTTATTTACATACAGGAGAGGATGGGACGATCGCCGGCATTTGCTTCTTCAAATGCCGTCTGCCTCCGTCAGGACATCGGCTCCTCGGTCAACGATAAATTCAGGGAACATTTGGAAAATTTCTATAATGGTGAAATTATTTCGTCCTCGGATCCGGTCGGTGATGTCAACCGATGGGCGGCCAGAGTGTCAAGGGGCATGATCAATAAAATCGCGGACAAGTCCATGTCGAATGTCCTTGCGTTCATGCTCAATTGTGTTGTGTTTGAATCCAAATGGAGGTATATCTATGAGGATGTCAAACTCGACTTTACAAATGCAGACAGCTCGGTAAAAAAAGTCCCCATGATGGCCGGCATGGCGGAATATTATCTTGAAAACAAATATTTCACAGGTTTTCTTCGTCCCTACGAAGACCGCGCTTTTTATTTCATGGGCCTGCTGCCGAAGAAAGAAGCCATAGCGGCATTCCGCCGGAAGGCTCAGGCAAGGCAGGAAGCCATCGGAGGTCTTCATCAGGAAATGCGGACAGAGAAAAATGCAACTGACCGGGAGGCAGAACAGAAAATTCCGAATCGTGATTTCTGGACACATGCTTTGTACGAGACAGATTTCACACGCCTGTACGACAGCCGCACGAGCAGTTATGATCTCCATGTTATCATGCCGGAGTTCAAGTCGGAGTTCACAACAAATCTTGAAAGTTTCTGCAATGAACTCGGTATGAAGGAGATCTTTTCGCCGGGTGCGGATTTTTCACCCATGACGTCCGAACAGATTTTTCTGGAATCCATCATTCAGAAAGCACGCATCGAAGTGGATCGGCATGGTACCCGCGCGGCCGCCATATCAATGGGAGCAATGCCGAAGAGTATCGGGGCACATGTCAGGGAGCGAAGAGTTGTGAGACTTGACCGGCCGTTCCTGTATGCGATCGTGGAGTGCATGAATGGAATGCCGGTGTTCGAGGGGATCTTAAATCAGATTTGACAGAATCACGCAAGTATAGCAAGGAGGTTTATATGAGTACAGTTTACAAATGCAAGTCCTGCGGAGCCCCGCTCCGCTTCGACCCGCATACGGGTAAGCTCAAATGTGATCACTGTGATTCATATTTCTTTCCTTATGAATATCATCACACGCGTCTTGAGAGACGCCGGGACTTCGGAGATGAGATATCCGAATCGACGCAGGATGTAAGCGCGGGAAGCGGCATGTCCGGACCGGACCGGAGTGCCGGCATGGGAGCAGGCATGTCCGAACCGGACCGGAGTGCCGGCATGGGAAGCGGCATGCCCGGACCGGACCGGAGTGCCGGCATGGGAGCAGGCATGCCGAACGAGGAGCAGACTGCCGGAGAAACCGCTCGACCCGGCACTCTCGCCCTCTACCACTGCCCGAACTGCGGCGCGGAAGTCCTCACGGCGGACACCGCCATCGCCGACAACTGTGTGTACTGCGGGTATCCGGTGGCATTTGCGGGAACGCTTGACGGGGAATTCAGACCGGACTATCTGCTGCCGTTTGAAAAAGACAGATCGGATGCGGTGAGCGGGTATAAGGAAATACTGAAGAGTGCGCCGTTTGCCCCGAAAGAATTCAGAGAGAAGTCCGCACTCGAGCGGTTCCGGGGCGTATATGTGCCCGTGTGGCTGTACACGATGGATGTCGAGGCGAAAATCGATGTGAGCGGGCGCGTCGAGGGTAAGAAAATTATCGGGCATACAAAATACGGGCCGGTCACGCAGGAAAGTTCCGAGGTCGTGTCAGTGCACGAGGAGGGAATCATTCATTATGAGAATATCGCGCGGGACGGGCTGCG
>DBVZ01000120.1:3580-4322 GCA_002308255.1 Lachnospiraceae bacterium UBA1251
CGGGCTACCTCGCGGGATTCTACGCCCAGAGATGGGATGTGGATTTTGACGCGTGCAGAGAGGAAGTGCGCAGGGAGGTCCTGAATGCCTCGGTCCGTGATATTCGCGAGCATGCCTGTGACCTCGGCGACGGATACGCGGACATCCGGACCGGTGGCAATGAGATGTATATGGAGTTCACTAAGGCCAATGCCTCCCGCTGGGACGGCGGCGTCAGCCCGGATGAGGGCGCGAGAGCGGCGCGGCAGAGCAGCCCGCAGGAGAAATTCCGCCGGACGACCAATCGTCTGGACCCGGACGGCGGGTTCCGGGTGCTGGGGCATGACGTGCTTCCGCCGAATATGGGCACGGGCTATGAGGCCCGGATCATCGGGGAGCGCGTGGAGTATGCGCTCGTGCCGGTATGGCTCATGTATACGAAGTATCAGAATAAGGATTATATGTTCGCGATGAACGGGCAGACGGGCGAGATCGACGGACGGATGCCGGTGAGCGTGCTCCGGGTGCTGGGCTATCTGGGGCTGACGGCCCTGATGGTGCTGGGGATCTTTCTGCTGGATGTGTGGCTTGACGGGGGCTTCATGATCGCGGGGGTCCTGCCGGTCCTGTGGTTCCTGAATCTGGTGAGGAAGCAGAGCAGTATCGGGATTTCGGAGAAGAATGCGGAGCCGGTGCGGGAGAGGCTGTACAGACGGCTTGTGCATGAGGAGCGGTAGCGGACGTCGGGGACGGTTCTCCGCGC
>DBVZ01000142.1:0-133 GCA_002308255.1 Lachnospiraceae bacterium UBA1251
TGACACCTGCATTTTATCAGTACTTTTTGCGTTTGTCCACCATGGAGACGTACAGGTCATACAGGGCGGAGCCGGTTTTTCCCCTCCCCGGGTAGGAATCCTCCGGAATCTCTATCGTGTAATACCCGTATCC
>DBVZ01000142.1:172-2845 GCA_002308255.1 Lachnospiraceae bacterium UBA1251
TCTTTGAAAACCGCCGTACGACTTGTGGCAGTGCCCGTAAAACATGTAGGCGGGACGGTATTTGTTCAGAAGATCGTTGAAACAGTCAAATCCGTTGTGCGGCAGATCCTCCATGTCTCCGTATCCTTTCGCCGGTGCGTGGGCAAGAAGGATATCAAAGCCGTTCCGGAGTACGATCTGACGATCCGCACGGCGCACGCGCCTANNTAACAAATGAAGAGGCTCTCGTAGTCGTATACATATTTTTGCGGGTATTGTACTTCATGGACCCGCCCAGACCGAGAATGCGAAGTCCGTGGAAATCATAGACCCGGTCCTCGATGCAGGTGCATCCCTGCGGCGGTTTTTTCTCATAATAATCGTCATGATTTCCCCTGACGTACAGGAGAGGCCTGTTTACCACCGTCTGCAGGAATTCCAGATACATCGGCTTGAGATCGCCGCAGGACAGGATCAGGTCCACGCCTTCCGTGCGCTTCGGATTATAATAGTCCCACAAAAATCTCTCTTCTTTATCCGCTATGATCAGAATCTTCATTGCCGCCTCATCATTTCCGCGCTTTTACGCCGATCACGTTCATAGTGCTCTTCGCGTCCTCATTCATCATGCTCGGATCCGGAATGCTCCCTTCGATGTTCTCGTTCAGCCAGTCCATCGTGATGATCGCCTGTGCCGAAAGAGGACCAGCCCCGGGCGGCGCAATGATCCTGTCTTTCGCACGCAGTTCTCCTTCAAACGGGAAAAGATGGCCGTCTATGATGCCCCTGCGCATCAGATTCAGCATTTTCTTCGCCGCGTAAGGCAGGTGTTCCGAAGGGATCAGGTCCACCGTACCGGCCGACATGCCCCACCAGTAGTTGATTGTCTGGCCGCTTTTCTGCGCGTTCGGAGCGCTCAGCCCGTTTTCGAGCATGCTCCGGATCATCTCGCAGTAATATTTTCCCCAGTCGAGCACCGGAAATGCCAGATTATCAATGCTTCCGTCAGTATTTGCCCGGTAGAGGCCGTATTTCCGTCCGGCATGATCCGGTCGGATGAAATCACGCGCGGAAATGAGACGGATGCCTTCCTCCGCAAATTCCCTGTCCCAGTCCGTGCCTTCCTTCATATGCCATTTCAGATGGATCTCTGCCTCCGGGTCCACAAGGGACGCGCCTATGGCAAACGCGTTGATATTGGCGACCGTCCCGTAGACCGGCATATCGGCGACATATCCGATCCGGTGATCCTGCGCCGTCATCGCCGCCAGTGCGCCCAGGATGAACTTCGCCTCATACATCCGCGCATAATAAGTGCGCACGGCGTTGTGCATAACGTTCACCGAACAGTTCAGGAACGCAACCTCCGGATAATGGATCGCCGACCGCAGGGTCTCGTCCATCTGTCTCGAAGTCAGCGTAAAAATGATCTGTGCTCCGTCACCGACCGCCCTGTCGATCATGCTGCGCAGGGTGTCGTTCTCATTTTCCGGTTCATACGCCGCTGTCTTCACGACGCCGTCAAATGCCTCCTCCACGGCATTCTGCCCGAGCCTGTGCCCGTAGAGCCAGCTGGAATGCTCCGGTGAGCGTTCATACATAAAGGCAGTCTTCAAAGGATGGGCTGCCGAAAAATGTTTCTGGAAGATCCCCCTGATCGGCGCCGGCAGGGAGCTCCTGCCCTCGTCCTCCGGTCTTTCGACGAGCTCCACCTCAAATGTCTCGGAAAGAAACTCTTTCCAAAGCCTGGTCAGCCTCTTCTCGATCGTCGCCGTACTTTCCTCTTTCACGGACTGCAGCGGATAAATGCGCATGTAGGCAAGAAGCGCGTCTCCGGAAGGAATGCCGAGAGCACGGCCGCCTTTATTATAGAAGATTTTTTCGAAATAGATCAGCGCCGAGCGCACTTTCCGAAGCAGATCTTCCTCCCAGGGATGCTTGAGATCCTGTCCCAGGAGCTCTGCGAATTCCTGATAATATCCCCTTTTGGAAAATGTAATGTCATAGATCGGCGCCGCTTTATAAAACTCCAGGAACTCATAATAGAGCTCGACTTCCGGATCTTCCGATTTTTCCGGCATCAGTCTTGTGACTTCGGCCCGTGCGGAGTGCATGCCGACATAGTTCATGATCGAGACGCGCTTGTTTCCTTCCACGACATAGAACCGCTTCATATACTCGACGACGCGGATCGGTTCCCGGATTCCTTCCTCGAGCTGAGATTCGTAAAGACGCTCCCATTTCAGGGAAAACTCGGAATAATTCTCGAGCAGAGGCATAAAGTTGGATGCAAAAGCATTTCTGCGCCCGGTACTTTTTGTGCCGACGATCATTGACAGCGGGATCTCCGTAATGCCGACAGGGACCTTTTTCAGAGCTTCGGTATCCTCGACCAGTTCGTCCAGAGCCGGCAGATAAGGGTATTCCCCCCGGGCGACTGCGGTACGGTAGGCGCGGTCCCCGAGCTTTTTCGCGATCTTATATTCTTCAGGCATTATGCTGTTTCCTTTGCTTTTTTCTTTCGCAAAAACGTTGTTCCGAAATTTTCCTGATATATTAGCATCTTTCGTTTGCGGTGTCATCCCTTTTTTATTTCAAAAAAGAGTTGAAATGCAAAAAGATTTGTGTATAATAGGTTGAGTGAGCACGCCGATGTGGCTCAGTCGGTAGAGCAACGCATTCGTAATGCGTAGG
>DBVZ01000142.1:2864-3041 GCA_002308255.1 Lachnospiraceae bacterium UBA1251
TCGGTTCAAGTCCGATCATCGGCTCGTCCCGGAAATCCTTTTGATACAGGGTTTCCGGGATTTTTCTTTTTCCCGCGCATTTCATTTATACATCCTTTTGGGACAAAATGGTCATAATCCGGTCATACCTCCCTGTCCTGACTCACTGATCCAAAAACAGCCGGCATTCCGCCGGCT
>DBVZ01000021.1 GCA_002308255.1 Lachnospiraceae bacterium UBA1251
ATGTTTGACATGGAGTTAGGAGGCGGACGCTCTATCCTGCTGAGCTACAGAAACCTGTATACTGCGGCGTCCTCGGACGCCGTAGTCAAAGATACCATGAATTGCAAAAAGTTGCAATCCTAAATCATAAACATGTTTCCGGGAAAGATCATTCTTTCAGATCGTCCCTGATAAAGTGCGTCGGAAGCCATTCTTCCTGTTCCGGAAGGCCGAAGGCTTCTTTGCCGAGAGCGATGCTCTTCATCAGGAAGACCATGTTCCTTGCCAGGACCCGCATCGTCTGCAGGCCTTCCGCGTCATACGCGGCATCGCCGGGCGCTCTTCCGTGGACGCTGTTCCAGTAAATGCTGGTCGCGACGGCCATGCTGCTCTTGGTCAGATATTTGTTGAGCTCGTCGAAGGTGGAGGAGCAGCCCCCGCGGCGCGCGACGGCGACGCTGGCGCCGACTTTCATCGTGAGATCCGCTTTTGTGGAGTAGAAGAGCCTGTCGAGCAGAGCAACGAGCGATCCGTTTGCGGAAGCGTAATAGACGGGAGAAGCGATGACAAATCCGTCGGCTTCTTCAAGTTTGGCGGAGACGACGTTGACGAGATCGTCGAAAACGCATTTGCCCTCTTTCCAGCATTTCTGGCAGCCGATGCAGCCGCGGATAGCCTGGCCGCCCACCTGAATGAGATCGACGTCGACCTTGTTTTCTTCAAAAATCTTAACCATTTCCGCGAGGGCGATGGAGGTGTTGCCGTTTGCCCTCGGGGAGCCGTTCAATATTAATACTTTCATGGACAAATCCCTTTCCTCGTATTATGATGACGGAGAAAAATAGTATTGCAGATAAATGAATTATAAAGATTATCTGCGGATAATACCAGAAAAACATCTCATAATTAAAGATACGGAGAAAAGGAATGAACAAAAATCCCATGGCTCTTCTGCAGCTGAAAGAACGGTTTGACACGCTTCGGATCGAGCATCCGAAATTTCTCGCATTTCTGAGAGCGATCCGTGAAAATGCCGTCGCCGAGGGCTCTGTTCTGGAAATGAAAGTGACGACGCCGGACGGGAGCGAATATATTTCCAATATCCGCATGACAAATAATGATGTTGAGGCGATGAAGCTTCTTTTCGGAGAAGAGGAATAAAGGGTTTCACCGGGAAGGAACAGGATGGCAATACCAGGAATGGGAACGCTCATCAATGCTGCCGGCGTCGTGGCGGGCGGCCTGCTTGGGCTTACAGTAGGAAGATTTATTAAGGAGAAATACCAGAATGCGGTGGTGCAGGTCTGCGGACTCGGCACGATGTGCCTCGGCATCGCCGGCGTCATGGAAGGAATGCTTTCCGTTGAGGACGGCAGGATCGTCAGCGGGAGAGGTCTTTTTGTTATTCTTTGTCTCGCTGTCGGCGTGCTGATCGGGGAATGGATCGACCTGGAGGCGAAATTCGAGCGCTTCGGGGAGTGGCTCAAGAAAAAGAGCGGCAATGCGAAAGACGAGAAGTTTGTCGACGGCTTTGTGATCACGTCTCTCACGATCTGCATAGGCGCGATGGCGATCCTCGGTGCGATCCAGGACGGCGTTCTGGGGGATTATTCCCTGCTTGCGACAAAAGCGGTCATCGATTTTGTGTTCGTGCTGGTCATGACCGCCTCTCTCGGGATCGGCTGTATGTTCTCGGCGATCCCGGTCCTTATCTATCAGGGCGCCGTGACCGCTCTTGCCACGCTGATCCGGCCTGTGATGACGGACGCGGCACTCGCGAATCTGTCGATGGTGGGTTCCGTGCTGATCTTCTGCGTTGCCTCGAACCTGGTGTTCGGGAAACGCTTTAAGGTCGCGAATCTGCTGCCGGCGATCGTGGTGGCTGTGGCGGCGGCATTTCTGCCGGTGTGACCGGCCGGGTATTTGCCGGAGGGGTCACTGCCGGAGGAGATTACAGCCCGTGAAGACACGGGAGGAGGAAGGTTATGGACAGGATTCTGATCGCGGATGACGAGCCGGAGATCCGGAGTCTTTTAAGACTCTATCTTGAAAATGAAGGTTATGAAATCGAGGAAGCGGGGAACGGGAAAGAGGCATTGAAAATGCTGGCGGAAAAGCCGTTTTCCCTGTGCCTGCTTGATATTATGATGCCGGAAACAGACGGGTTCCACGTGCTGCGGAAGATCCGGGAAGAGAGTCAGATCCCGGTCATTATTATTTCCGCAAAGGACACGGACCCGGAGAAGATCCTGGGCCTCAATCTCGGCGCCGACGACTATATGGTCAAGCCGTTCAATCCGCTGGAGGCGGTCGCACGGGTCAGATCCAATCTCCGTCGGTTCCATCAGATCACGGGAAATGCCGGCGCCCTGCCGGAAGAGGAAAACTGTCTCACGCTCCGGGATCTCAAACTGGACCGGGACGCGTGTGTTCTGTACCGGGACGGAAATGCGGTCGAGCTGACGCCGGTGGAGTTCCGGATCATGGAGCTGTTCATGAAGCATCCCGGAAAAGTCTTCACCAAACAGCAGATCTATGAATGCGGATGGGGCGAGGAATTCATCGTCGCAGACAACAACATCATGGTCTGCATCAGCAAGCTCCGGGCGAAGCTCGACGAGGATCCGGCGGCCTATATCCGCACGATCCGCGGACTGGGTTACCGGATGGAGAAGGGCTGATGGAGAATCTGAAATCTTTCCTTATCAGAAGGATGCTGCTCGTTCTTGCGGCAGTGATGGCAGCGGAATACGCGGCGTGGTGTCTTGCGCGGTTCATCCTCCTGCCTTACGCGGCCTTTATCGCTCATTATGAAGGCGATCTGAGCAGCTCCCGTGTGTCCGATACGCTCCGGATCATAGCGGATCTTCTGCTCGGACGGGGAAACGGCATCGTAAATACGCTCATGAGCCGCTCGGCGGTCATTTTTATTATTGTGATCTGCGCGGTTCTGTTTGTGCTGCCGCTGATCCTGGGAATCCTGTGGTATGCAGGCGTCGTTACCGGGAAAGTCGACCGCATTGAAAAGGAGCGGGAGGCGGAGCGTGCGGAAATTGACGCCAGAAGGAATCTGATCTTTTCCGATTTCGCACATGACCTTCGGACGCCGATCATGACCATTTCCGGATACGCCGGCGCGCTGGCGGACGGGATGGTAAAGGAAGAAGCACAGAAACAGGAATATCTGGAGGCGATCCGGGTGAAATCGGGACGGATGACGGAGCTTATCAATCTCCTGTTTGATTATACAAAGCTCGGGAGCGTGAATTTCCATCTGAACAGGGAAAGAACGGATCTCAACGAACTTCTGCGGGAGACGGCGGCATCGGTATTTTCCGATTTCGAAGAGGCGGAAATGGAATTCCTTGCGGAGATCCCGGAGGAACCCTATTTTGTGGAAGCCGACCGCGCGCAGGCAAGCCGGGTCTTCCACAATCTGATCATCAACGTGATCCGTCACAACCCGGCGGGGACCGCGGCGGCGGTCAGCGTGAAGCGGATGGCGGGCGTCGAACTGATCGCGTTCGCCGACACCGGCGTCAGGATCGAAAAGAGTGCGGAGGAACTGTTCGAGCCGTTCATTAAGGGGGACGACGCGAGGAGTGAAAGCAGCGGAAGCGGACTCGGCCTTTCCATCGCGAAGAAGATCACGGATATGCACGGCTGGCAGCTCGAACTGCAGCAGCCGTTCGGGAGATATACGAAAGCATTTGTGCTCCGGGTTCCGGAGAGGGGATAGACCGCCTGTACCGGGTAGACCGCCTGTACCAGGTTTCGATGGTTTTCCGGAGAGGGGATAGACCACCTGTACCAGGTATCGATGGTCTGAAGAGGTTTTTATGAAAAGAAATTACAATCAATCTGTACTGGGTGTTTTCGCATCCTATATAAAGCCCCACTGGCGCGCGTTCGCGGTTGACATGGGGCTTTCGGTCCTGGTCGCGGCGGTGGACCTCGCATTTCCGATCCTGTCGAGGTGGTCGATGCGCGAGCTTCTTCCGCAGAGTCTGTACCGTGCGTTTTTTGCGGTGATGGCGATCATATTTATCGCGTATATCCTGAGGGCTGCCGCGCAGTATGTCGTGACGGTCGTCGGGCACCGGATGGGGACGATGGTCGAGGCCGACATGCGCCGCGACGTCTTTACACATATGCAGGAGCTCTCATACAGCTTTTTTGACCACAACCGCACCGGCGTGCTGCTTTCCCGCGTCACCAACGATCTCTTCGAGATCGTCGAGCTGTCCCACCACGGTCCGGAGAACATCCTGACCTGTTCGCTCACGATCGTCGGCGCCCTCGGCATCCTGCTTTTCGTCAACTGGAAGCTGTCCCTCGTGCTGATCGTTCTTCTGCCGGCCTGCGTCATTTTCGGAATGCGGCAGCGCGTCGCGATGCAAAACGCCAACCGGGAAGTCAAGAAAATGACCGGCGAGATCAACGCAGCGATCGAGAGCGGCATTTCCGGGATCCGGACGTCGAAGGCATTTGCGAATGAAGAGGCGGAAGACGAAAAATTCGACGCCGCCAATGAGGCATTCAAGAAAAGCCGCGTCGGGTTCTACCGCGCGATGGGCCGTTTCAACGCGGGTGTCGAAGCCACGGTGGGGATCATGCAGGTCGCGGTCATTTCCGTCGGCGGTTTCCTGATCATGCGCGGGGAAATGAATTATATCGACCTCATCACCTTCACGCTGTATGTATCGGCCTTTACGGCGCCGATCCGGAAGCTCATGCAGTTCATGGAAATGTATACGCAGGGCATGGCAGGATTTGACCGTTTCCTGGAGATCATGCGCACCGAGCCGGAGATTCAGGACGCGCCGGATGCCGAAGTGCTCGAAAATGCGGAAGGCCGGATCACTTTTGACGATGTTTCCTTTGCTTACGGCGACGGCACGAAGGTGCTTGACCATGTGAGCGCGGAGATCGCGCCGGGAGAGACGTTCGCACTGGTTGGTTCGTCCGGCAGCGGCAAGACGACCATGTGCCACCTGATCCCGCGGTTCTATGATGTCTCGGACGGGCGGATCCTCGTGGACGGAAAGGATATCCGGACCCTCACGCAGGAGAGCCTGCGGAAGAATATCGGCCTCATCCAGCAGGACGTCTTCCTGTTTGCCGGCACCGTCATGGAAAATATCCGCTATGGCCGGCCGGACGCCACGGATGAGGAAGTCGTGCAGGCGGCGAAGCAGGCCCGCATTCACGAAGAGATTTTGAAAATGCCCGAGAATTACCGCACCTACGTCGGCGAGCGCGGCGTCGTCCTCTCCGGAGGGCAGAAGCAGCGCATCTCGATCGCGCGAGTGTTCCTGAAGAATCCGCCGATCCTGATCCTGGACGAAGCCACGTCAGCGCTGGATTCCGTCACCGAGGCGGAGATCCAGAAGAGCCTTGACCGGCTCTCGAAGGGTAAGACCTGCATCGTCATCGCGCACCGTCTGTCGACCGTGCGGAACGCGGACAGGATCGCGGTCGTCGAGGACATGCACATCGCGGAGCAGGGCACCAGGGAAGAACTTCTGGCGAAAAACGGCGCCTACGCGCAGCTGGAAAGGGCGCAGGGATTTGCATAAAAAGGAGACAGGGAATGGTTCCCTGTCTCCTTTTTTTTACTTCCTGTATATAATGGTGCTCTTATACATATCGATCCACAAGCACCATGAGCCGTCCTTTTCTGGTCTCGTGTTCCGTGCCGCGGAAGATATATTTGCCATACCCCCGTATGGAGATCACGGCGCCTTCCCGAAGGAGGGCGCTGTCATTTTCAAGGATCCTCCCGTCCAGAGTGATAAGATGCTGCGAAAACATCTGCTGTGCCTTCGCCCGGGAAATATTGCAGATCCGCGAAACGATGCTGTCAGCCCGCTCCGAAGCGACGTTCAGACGCAGGGATTCAAATTCGGGAGCGATATCGTCCGGCGCTTCCGTGAGGACCCTGCACATCACGGAAGTGTGTTTTACGCGGGTGAGATTTTCGACGATATACGGCGCGATCGCATTTTCCGCGAAAATGTATGCGGCACATGACTTTCCGTCCTTTCTTCCCGCTGCGCCGCGCACGATAATATCACCGATCACATCCCGCTCGATCCCGAGATTCATCAGCGCTCCCAGAAAATCCCGGTGCGTCAGCTCATCGGCAAATTTCGCATTCAGCGGCTCCGCCTTGATCGTCACGATCGGAAATGGCACCTCATACCCGAACAGATCCGCATTCCCGAAGCGGAGCATGACCCTCTCCGCGCCGTCGGCACCGCCCCATGCCGTGACCATGTGCCGGATCACGTCCATGGGAATGCCGGTTTCCGCCCGAATGATCCCTTCCGCCTCCGCCGCGTCCGCGGGCGGCAGAAAATCCGTAAAATAAAATGTATTATTGCGTTCGCTCGCCTGGTAGAGATCCAGGATCCGCTTTCCGGGCAGATTATCCATTTATATTTCCCGCGTCACTTCGTACAGCCATTTTCTCTCTTCTTCATTAAGCAGCGGCGCCACTTTTTCATACACCCCGGCGTGATAGTCGTTGAGCATGCGGCGGTCCTCCGTGCTGAGATAGCTGAGGTCGATTGCCTCCCGGTCGACCGGCACCCACGTCAGACATTCAAACCGAAGGAAAGTGCCGAATTCCGTTTCCTTATAGGGCACCGTGAGGGTGATGCTCTCGGTGCGGATGCCGTACTCATTTTCGCGGTAAATGCCCGGTTCGTCGGAAGTCAGCATGCCTTCCGCCATCGGAACGGGCGTCGTGCCGGGTCTGACGGAGCCGATCCGCTGCGGTCCTTCATGCACGTTGAGAATGAAACCGATTCCGTGCCCCGTTCCGTGGCCATAATCAAGGCCATGGGCAAACAGAGGCTCTCTGGCCAGCATATCGAGCTGATAGCCGGTCGTTCCCTTCCTGAATACAGCATTCATAAGTCGGAAATGCGCTGCTGAAACAAGCGTAAAATCTCTTCGCATCTGATCTGTCAGATCACCGATTACGATCGTTCTTGTAACGTCCGTCGTCGCGCCAAGATACTGACCGCCGGAATCCACAAGCAGGAATCCGTGCGGCTCGATCACATCACCTTCGCCTTCCGGCGCGTAATGCGCCATGGCAGCATTTCCGCCGACCGCCGGGATTGTCGGAAATGAGAGATCCAGAAAGCCCGGGATCTCCGCGCGCAAGGCGTCGAGCTTCCGTGCTGCGGCCATCTCAGTGAGAGGAGACGCGGACGGGAAATCCGGTTCTTTATCGCTGTCTGCCAGCTCCATTTGCTTCTTTACATAGAAAATAAATTTGCAAAGCGCCGCAGAATCGAGAAGGTAATACTTGCGGATGTTCTCCATCTCGACTTCATTTTTGCATGCTTTGGCGATCTCGGTCGGATTCGGCATGTCTATGAGATTTCCTTTCGAGGCGAGAAGCTGCATCATGGCGTCGGTCGAGGCGGAGCCGTCGCAGAGAATGGCGGGGCTGCTTTTTCCGGCACCTTCCGCGAAAGGATAATCCTTCAGAAACGCGAATACATTTTCATACGGCAGCAGCCGGATCTCATATTTTTCGGCGTAAGCGCGGAATTCTTCCGTCAGCTCAGTTTCCTGGATGAACAGGAAAAATTCTGCCGGAGTGACCAGCGCATAAGAAAGGGCTACGGGATTGTAGTCCACATCCCCGCCGCGGATATTGGTGAGCCACATGATGTCATCGAGCTTGGAAAGAACGAGGAAGTCCGCGCCTTCTCTCCGCAGGCACTCCCGCAGATCGGAAAGCTTTTCGGGGAAGGTCTTTCCGCAGATCTCCTCCGGAAGCACTTTGACCGGGTGTGAAGGCAGCGCGGGACGGTCCGTCCAGATACTGTCGATCAGCGCGGCTTCGCCGTTGACATTGGCGCCGCAGTCCGTGGCAAGCTTCCGATAGGATGCGCCGAGCTTTGCGCTGACCTGACGGCCGTCAAACCCGAGCGTAAGGGCTTCGCTCCGGGAAAGTCTTTCTTTGAGCCATTCCCCGACACCGGGAACCCCTTTCTCACCGTCTTTCATGAGTGTAATGCCGGTGCCGGCAAGTTCTCCCGCTGCGGAGATAAAGTAGCGGCCGTCGGTCCAAAGAAACGCGTCCTTTTCTCCGACGATGAGAATCACGTTGTCGCTCGTGCATCCGGAGACGAATTCCGTGACTTTAAAATAATTGCTGACATACTCGGACGCGTGGCAGTCCGAGGAGGTCATGAGATAGTAATCGATTCCGCTTTCTTTCATTGCCGCCCTAAGGGCTTCAAGTGCTTCGGGGTGATAGACAGGCATGCTGTATTCTCCTTGAAAGTATTTTCTATCCCTCAGAAAACATTGAGACTTGAGGGGTGAGTCTTTTTGACTATTACGGCAGAATCACCGCTCCTTTGTCCGCCGAAGACGCCACTTTCGCGTAAAGCCGGAGATATCCGTTCGGAATGTCTTTTTCCGGCAGCTTCCAGTTCTTCATGCGTTCGGCGATCTCTTCCTCCGGCACGTGCAGCTCCAGCCTGCCCTCGATGACGTCGATAAAAATCTCGTCGCCGTCCTCGACGATCGCGAGCGGACCGCCTTCCGCGGCTTCCGGGGAAATGTGGCCGACGAAGCAGCCGTTGTTCGTACCGGAAAAACGCCCGTCGGTAATGAGCGCGCACGTCTTCGAAAGACCCGTGCCGTACATGAATTTCATTGCTTTGTACATCTCGCGCATGCCGGGACCGCCTTTCGGGCCTTCGTAGCGGATGACGACGACGCTGCCGTCTTTGACTTTTCCGCCGAGGATCGCTTCTTCCGCCTCTTCCTCGGAATTAAAGCAGACGGCTTTCCCGGTAAAGCGGTGCATATTGGGAGCGATCGCGCCGGGCTTCGTGACCGCGGTGCGCGGGCAAAGATTGCCGTGCAGAACGGCTACGCCGCCTGTTTCGGAGAACGGGTTTTCCCGCGGACGGATGACATTGCTGTCTTCCGGATACTGGAAAATGTAATCGCGGACATTCTCCGCAATGGTTTTTCCGGTGACGGTAGGGGCGTCCTGATCCAGCAGGTCTCCCAGATATTTCATCACGCGCGGTATGCCGCCGGCCCGGTAGAACGCCTCCATATCCGGAGCGCCGGCAGGGTTGACCTTGACGAGCTGAGGCGTCACTTTCGATAACTCTTCGAATTCTTCGACGACATTCATGTCAAGTCCGGCTTCGACCGCGATGGCGGAGAGATGAAGAACGGCGTTGGTGGATCCGCAGATCGCCATCGTCACTTTGATGGCGTTGCGGATCGAGGATTCCGTAATAAATGTCCTCGCGCCGACATCTTTTTTGCACAGATCCACGATCGCCATACCCGCGTCGAATGCGTAGCGCAGCTTCTCGGCGTAGACGGAGGGGATCAGCGCGTCACCCGGAAGCGAGAGACCGAGCGCTTCCGCGATGCAGCACATGGTATTGGCCGTACCGAGGAAGGAGCAGGAGCCGCATCCGGGGCAGGCTGTATTTTCGAGGGCGAGGTACTCGGCCTGCGTGATCTTTCCGGAGGAGACCATGCCGATCGCTTCCGTGACGGAAGTGAGGTCGCTCTTGCGGCCGTCAAATTCGATGCCGCCGAGCATCGGGCCGCCGACGACCACGATGCAGGGGATGTCAAGCCTTGCTGCCGCCATGATGACGCCGGGCACGATCTTGTCGCAGGAGGCGAGGAGGACGAGGCCGTCTAGATGGTGCGCGCCGGCCATGATCTCGATCGAATTGGCGATGATCTCACGGGAAGGCAGGATATAGTGCATCCCGGACCCCTGCGCCACGCCGTCGCAGGCAGCAATGGTGCCGAATTCGGCGACGGTCCCGCCGCCGGAGTAAATGCCGTTTTTGACATACTGCGCGATGCGGTCAAAGTTATAGTGACCGGGTACGAGCGTGTTCCAGGTGTTCGCGATGCCGATCAGCGGCCGGCCGTCGGCCAGTTCCGTATCGGTGTAGCCCATCCCTTTAAAAAGGGAACGCGGCGGTGCGCTGTCTTCGGAATTGAGGATTTCTTTGCTTCGAAGCGGCATACTGATACCTCCGTGGATGAGAATGACCGGTTTATCCGGAAAAGAGTGGTCTATTTCATGCCGATTATAACACAACTGTATGTTATAATGGTAGAAACTCGTGAAAGCGGATTGCCGCAGAAAAGAAAAAGTGTTCAGATTCCCGAAAAACGGAGATAAATAATATGATTCTTGGAATCGGAGTCGATACGGTGGATATTGACCGGATCCGGCGGATGCCGGAAGAGCAGGCCTTCTTCCGAGGAGTCTTCTCGGACAGGGAGCGTGACGCCGCACCGCAGGGAAAAATGCGCGCGGAGTATTTTGCCGCCCGGTTTGCCGTAAAAGAAGCCGTGTTTAAGGCGGTCGCGCATCTTCTGCCGGAGAAACATTTCGATCTGCGGCTTGTGGAGTCGCTGCATGACAGCGACGGCAGTCCCTATGCGTGCATGGACGGACCGATGCAGAAGATCTTTTCCGAAGCGGGAGTGGCAAAGATCCATCTTTCCGTCACAACGGAGGGGCATTACGCGACCGCGTTTGCCGTGGCCGAGGACGGCAGGTTTTGATAGAACAGGAGAAAAATAATCAGGAGAGGACCTTTAAGGGTCCTCTTTTTTGTGTCTGAAACAGTAAGAACAAAGGGAAAAATCAACAAAAGAAACGATGCAAAACCGTCAGAATGCCAAAGTGAAAGATTACGCCATGAAAAGGGCATAATTGAGTTGATTAAACCCCTGAATTATTATAAAATTTACTATAAAGAAAATTATATTAAATAAGTTTCGCTATAAGAAACAGTTTACGGGAGAAATGGCAATGGGAAATCAGATAAAATGGGCAGAGCGGTCAAGCCGTCTCGAGGCGTCCGCCATTCGCAACAAACTGTTTGACGAGCCTGATATCCTTACGTTTGCCGCGGGCAAGCCGGAATCGAGCGCATTTCCGTATATGGAGCTCGTCGATGTGGCAAAAGAAGTGCTGGAGCACAAAGGGCAGAGCGCTCTGCAGTACAGTTCGACAGACGGTATTTACGAACTCCGGAAACTGATCGCCGAAGACCGGATGAAGGCCTGGGGCGTGAATACGGATCCGGAGCACCTGATGATGCTCTCCGGCTCGCAGGAAGGAATCGAGATGTCCGGCAAGATCTTTGTCGATCCGGGCAGCAAAGTCATTGTTGAAAATCCGAGCTATCTCGGCGCTTATACGGCGCTCCGCATTTACAACCCGCACTGGCTTACGGTGGGAATGGACGAGCACGGCATGAAGATGGACGAGCTCGAGGACATCCTTCAGAAAAACGACGATGTCCGCATGATCTATACGGTGCCGGATTTCCAGAATCCGACCGGCGTCGTCATGAGTGTCGAGCGCAGAAAACAGCTCGCGCAGCTGGCCGCAAAATACGGCGTGATCGTCGTCGAAGACCGGCCGTACGGCGATCTCTGCTACGACGGAGATCCGTATCCGGCGGTGAAATCGTTCGATGAGGAAGGCTGGGTCGTCACGCTCGGGTCTTTCTCGAAGATCTTCTGCCCCGGCTTCCGTCTTGCGTGGATCTGTGCGGAACCGGAGATCCTTCAGAAATTCAATATGGCCAAACAGGGATCGAACCTGCAGGTCAGCACCTTTGACGAGAATCTGGCGATCGAATGGATGAAGAGATACAGTCTCGCAGACAGGATCAAAAAGCTGTGCGATCTGTACCGCTCGAGAAGAGACACGATCGTCCGATGCATGGAGCAATACTTCCCAGAGGAGATCGCGTTCAATCGTCCGGAGGGCGGATTCTTCACCTGGCTCACGCTCCGGGAGGACATGGACGCGAGAGAGATCGCAAATGAAGCGGCGATGAAGCTGCGCGTAGCCTGCATTCCGGGAACGCCTTTCTACGCGTACAACGATATTCACAATAATATCCGTCTCAACTTCTCATTTATTAATGAAGAGACGATCGAAGAGGGAATCCGCAGGCTGGGGACTCTGCTGCATGAGAAATACGGCTGCTGAAACCCGGCGCGGAACAGTCGGAAACACCGGTGATCAATAATGAACAGGAAATTATAAAGTATGGAAAAGATTTACAGGATCGCGGCGATCAACCTCGGCTCGACGTCGACGAAGATTACTTATTATGAAAATGAAACATGCCTCCTGAAGGACAGCATCCCGCATGCGGCGGAGGAGCTGGCCCCGTATTCCACGATCTGGGAGCAGGAGGAATACCGGAAAAGCGCGATCGAGGCGTTCCTGAACCGGAACGGCATCGATCCCGCGTCTCTGGATGCTGTCGTCACGAGGGGAGGTCACACGGAGCCGATCCACGGGGGCGTCTGGAAGATCAACAAGACGATGCTGGAGCAGTCGAGGAGCGAGAAATACGGCAACCACGTCTCGGACCTCGGACTCCGGATCGCGGCGAAAATGGGGGAGGAACTGGGAATTCCCGCTTTTACCGTCGACACGCCGACAACAAATGAATTCGAACCGCTCGCGAAATACAGCGGCCTGCCTTCCATCGAAAGGGCGAGCCGGTTCCACGTGCTCAACCACAGAGCGGTCGGAAAGCAGTACGCGAAAGATATCGGCAGGCCTTATGAGGAGATGAACCTGATCACGGCCCATATGGGCGGCGGCATCACCGTTTCTGCAGCCAAACACGGGAAGCTCGTCGACGCAACGAACGGACTGGACGGCGACGGGCCGTTCTCCACGAACCGCACCGGCGGCCTTCCGGTCGGCGATCTTGTGAAAATGTGCTATTCCGGTCAGTACACTCTCGCGGAGATGAAGCGGATCCTGAACGGAAAAGGCGGCATGGTCGCTTATACCGGAGAAAATGACGTCAAGACGATGGAAGAGCGGGCGGCGGCCGGCGACGCAAAAGCGGACGAGATCATTTCCGCGATGTGCTATCAGACCGCAAAAGAGATCGCGGCGTGCGCAGCGGTGCTGTGCGGAAAGGTCGACGCCATTCTGCTTACGGGCGGCATCGTTCACTCGAAGAAGATCGTCGGGATCCTGAAAGAACGGATCGGATGGATCGCCCCGGTGGAGGTCTATCCGGGAGAACTGGAAATGCAGTCTCTCTCTTTGCAGACACTTGCGGCCCTGCGGGGAGAAGAGGAGATCAATGTACTGGGAGAATGAGCCTCGGACGGATGATTCACGGAAAAAAGGAGCCTTACAGCCTTGGGGCTGATAAAAAGTAATAAGAAAAGGAGGGCGGTAAAATGAGTGAGCCTGTAAAAGAGGAAGCTAAGAAAACCAGAAGAAAACTTAACTTGTCAACAAAATTCCTTATCGGTATGGTTCTCGGTGCAATCGTCGGACTTATCTTTAAGGAGAAAGTAAGTATGATCGCCTTCATTGGGGATATGTTCATGCGCCTTCTCAGAATGTGCATGTTCCCCATGGTCCTTCTGAGCATTATTACGGCGATCGCGCAGGTCGCGGACATCGGAAGACTGAAGAAAGTCGGCGGAATGTTCATCGCCTACGTCATCTGCGGTTCGGCGATCGCGGGCATCTTCGGCGCGATCTCGTTCTATGCGATCCGTCCGGGTTCCAATCTGCACTGGACAATCGACGCGACGTCGGAAGGCGCGACAGCGGCGGCGGAAGCAGCCGGTTCCGTCGGAACGACTCTCATCAACAATATCGTTAACTGGATCCCGAGCAACCCGTTTGAATCTCTTTCTACGGGCACCCTGGTACAGATCGTATTCTTTGCGATTTTCTTCGGCATCGTCCTTGCCGTCATCCGCGATCAGGAACCCACAACGAAACTGGCTCTGCAGTGCATCTCCGGCCTGAACAATGTCATCCTCGGCATGATCAACGCGGTCCTGCAGGTCGCCCCGATCGGTATTTTCGCGATGGTCGCCAACATGGTCGGCACGACGGGATTTGACGCGATCAGCGCCGTCGGCGGATTTATGATCGCTTATTATATCGGCATTGTGGCTTTCTTCTTCATCGTACTCATGTCGGTGATCAAGTTCGGCTGCAAACTGAGTCCGATCCGTTATATCAGAAACGTGTTCCCGGTCATTATCACGGCTCTTTCCACGCTGTCTTCCGCCGGAACGATCCCGGTCACGTCCGAAGCGACGAAAAAGAATCTCGGTGTTCCGTCCGATATCGTCGACCTTCTGGTCGCGCCGGCGGCAACGATCAATATGAACGGTGCCGCGGTGGAACAGGTGGCGTACATCATTTTCGCCTCTTTCTGCTATGACATTAAACTGAGCATCCCGCAGCTGATCCTTTCCGTGATCCTCTGCGTCGTCATGTCGATCGGCGCGGCAGGCGTTCCGGGCGGCGGCGTCATCATGGGCACGATCTGCATGGGCATCATGGGATTCCCGGATCAGGTCGTTCTCCTCATCGCTGGTGTTTACACGATCATGGACTTCGGCGCGACGGTCGTCAACGTCCTCGGCGATACGGTCGGCATGACCTTTATTGCAAGTAAGCTGGGAGAACTCGACAGAGACGTCTACAACAGCGATAACGTAGTATGACCGCTGACGGGGGTACCGGCCGGAAAAAAACAACATGGATGGACAGCGGGAGACCGGTCCGGGAAGAACGAACCTGTTAAAAAAACCGGCGCCCTTGCGGCGCCGTGTTTTTAGGAAAGAAATCGTATTTGCAGATTCTGCGGTTTGAAAAGTATTTTTGGGAAAATAATCAGAACGCTCCGAGTTCCCGTGAACAGGCTGCCGTGCAGGCCAGCAGCTGCGGGAGAAGGCTCTCGATATTGGGTTTGACGGAGGAGACGCTTCCGGAAATGCTTATGGCGGCAACGCAGGTGCCGCTTCCGTCAAAGACCGGCGCCGCAATGCATTCGAGCCCGGGCTCGCTCTCTTCGTTGTCAAGAGCGTATCCCTGCTCTTTAATGGTTCTCAGTTCGCGGAGCAGCTCATCGGCTGAACTGATCGTGTTGGGAGTGAGTTTTTCATAGGTGTAGCTCTCCGCGAATGCTTTCTGCTCCTCTTCGGGGAGATAGGCGAGAAGGACCTTTCCGGTTCCGAGCTGGTAGGCGCTGCGGGAAAAACCGACCCGCGACATCGTCTGAAACATCCGGGTGGAGTGTTCCTTGTGCAGGAACACGCCGTTGCCGTTCTCGTCGAGGACGGTGAGATGGACCATCTCGTTGACGGCATCCCGCAGGGTCTGCATGTGCGGCCGGCATACGGTGAGAAGATCGGTGCGGCGCAGCACATTGGAGCCGAAACGGACGAATTTATAGGACAGCCGGTATTTCATATCGGCGGTCTTAACAATATACCCTTTGTCCGTCAGCGTGTACAGTAGACGGAAAGCCTTTGCTTTGCTGACCCCGAGGGCGGTGCAGATTTCGGTGAGGGAAAGCCCGCCGTTTTCATTCAGCAGATCAAGGACATCCAGAGCGTCGGATAAAGACGACAGAATATAGTTTGAAGATTCCGGTTTCATGTAGAAGTCTCCTTTAGGGATATGATAAACTTGTAAATATAAAAAATCAAGGCGCGCATCCGCGCCGGGAGGGCAAGTCTGATGCAGAAAATCAAGTTTTACGGGATCGGCGGACAGGGGGCCGTCACAGCGGCGAAGATCCTGTCTGTCGCGGTTTCACTCCATATGAACGAGTATGCCGTCACGATTCCCGCGTACGGGCACGAAAGAAGAGGCGCACCGGTCTACGCGCACATCATCGTGGACAGTGAACCGGTCCTTCTGAACTGTTATGTCTATGAACCCGACATTGTGGCGGTATTTGACGACAACCTGCTCGATATGGGCGTCAATATCGCGGAGGGATGCTCCGGAAAAGCGGTCCTTGTACTGAACAGCGCGGATCCGGACAAGATCGCCCGCTGCAAAGCCATGGGCTGTTTTGAAAAAATCTATGTCTGCGACGCGACCGGTGCGGCGATTGCCAATATCGGACTGAATATCCCGAACAGTGCCATGCTCGGTGCGCTGGCAAAGACAGGCGTCGTGACGATCGAAGCTGTGAAGGCAGCTGTGATCGAAAGTTTCGGAAAGAGAGGTGAAAAGAATGGAAATGCAGCAGAATACGCCTACGAACACACCGAAGAAGCGTAGAGTCCTGGGGCCGTGTTCCCACGTTCTCGTTGCGTATAATACGGGAAGCTGGAGGATGGTGAGGCCTGTGGCGGATCAGGAGAAATGCGTCCGCTGCGGCATCTGCGCGGGGTACTGCCCGGTAGCTGCCATTACCGTTGACAAAAAAGCCGATCTCATGGAAATAGACTATACATACTGCAAGGGCTGCGGCATCTGCGCGAACGAATGTCCGAAAGAAGCTATTGCGATGAAACCGGAAGGAGGCGAGAACTGAATGCCGATCAAAATGTTTGACGGAAACGGCGCGGCTGTGGAAGCGATCCGCCTTGCCCGCCCGGGAGTCATAGCGGCTTATCCGATCACTCCGCAGAGCTCGATCGCGGAGCACCTCGCGGACGAAGTCGCGGAAGGAAAGATCAAAGCGGAATACGTCCGCGTGGAATCGGAACATTCGGCGATGTCCGTATGCGTCGGCGCCCAGCTCACCGGCGTACGCGTCGCGACGGCTACAGCATCCGTAGGCCTCGCGCTGATGCACGAAGTGTGCGGCGTCACCGCCGGCGTCCGCCTTCCGATCGTGATGCCGGTCGTCAACCGCTCGCTGGTAGCTCCGTGGTCACTTTGGTGCGATCACTCGGACACCATGGCGGAGCGCGACACGGGATGGCTGCAGTTCTACTGCGCGAATGTCCAGGAGATCCTCGATCTTCAGCTCTGCGCTTACCGGATCAGCGAACACGAGGACGTCCTGACGCCTTCCATGGTCTGCTTTGACGGATTCTATCTGTCGCACTCCATGCAGCGCGTCGATACGCCGACCGACGAGGAGGCGTGGGATTTTGTCGGACCCTACGTCCGCAAAAACATGTATATCGATACGAAAGACGTCATGTTCGTCAATGACCTGTGCCCGACGGATGAGCACACGGAAATGAAGTATCAGCAGATGATGGGCTTCGAAGCCGCGCGGGAAGTCGTTCCGCAGGTATTTGCCGAATACGGGAAGCGTTTCGGCAGAAAGCTCTATACCGTTGAAAAATACATGCTTGATGACGCCGAGATCGCGGTCGTTGCGATCGGCTCCATGGCGGGCACCGGAAAATACGTTGTCAACGAGCTCCGGGAAAAAGGCATTAAAGCCGGACTTCTGCGGATCTGCATGTTCCGCCCGTTCCCGGAGGAAGAGATCCGGGAGGCACTGAAGAATATACCGGTCATCGGCGTTGTCGACCGTTCGAGCGGCCTTGGCGGCGCGCAGGCGCCGGTCTGCACGGAGGTCAAAGCGGCATTGCTCGGAACGGATGCGAAAGTATTCGGATTTGTCGGCGGCATCGCGGGCAGAGATATTTCCGACGGCTCGTTCCGGAAGATCTTCGGGGAGCTTGAGGAGATCCGGGAAGGCACCCGTCAGAAAGTGACCCGTTGGTTCGACGCGCGGGAAGACGCGATGACGATCAGGGAGGTGGAAACATGCTGACTTATACCATTCAGCCCAAAGGACTGGTCTCTCCCGGCATCAATACCTGTCAGGGATGCATGATCGACGTCATTTTCAGAAATGTTCTCGATATCCTCGGAGAGGATACCGCACTCGTGATCCCGCCCGGATGCGCGGCCCAGTTTTCCGGCTGCGGACCGGAATCGGCGATCACCGTGCCGGGGATCCAGGGCAACCTGGAAAATTCGGCTGCGATCGCGGCCGGTATTGCCGCCGGCTTCAGGTTCCAGGGAAATGACCACACGCAGGTCGTCGCGATCGCGGGTGACGGCGGTACGGTCGACATCGGCCTGCAGTCGCTGAGCGGCGCAATGGAGCGCAACGACAATATCCTGTATATCTGTTATGACAACCAGGCTTATATGAACACCGGCATCCAGGGCAGCAGCTCCACGCCATACGCGGCAAGCACGACGACGACGCCCGCCGGAAAACCGGTCGGCAGCAAGGATCTGATCCGGATCGTGATGGCGCACAATGTTCCTTATGCGGCAACTGCCTCCGTATCGCATCTGCCGGATCTCAGAAAAAAGGTCAAAAAAGCGAAAGAGATCAAAGGGTGCAGAGTGCTTCACATTCTGAGCCCCTGCCCGACCGGATGGGGATATCCGTCGGCAAAGACCGTGGAGATCGCAAGAAAAGCGGTCGACAGCGGGGCATGGGTCCTTCTTGAATACGAGAACGGCAAAGTGACGCTGGGCAGGAAGCCGGCGGCGCTCGGCGACGTCGCGGAGTATATGAGCATGCAGAAGCGCTTCGCGGGCATCGGCGAAGATGCTGTCGCCACCGCGGCAAAGAACGTAACGGACCGCTACGCGTATCTTGAAAAACTGGCACAAATAGGCTGATCGGACAAGGGAGACGGGGACATGTTTCACAGTTTCAAAGAGATAGAAGAACACATCCTGAGCACCGGGATCAAGAAAAGGCTGGTCCTTGCGAACGCGCATGACGACGATGCCCTGTCGGCGGTCGTTCACGCGGTCGAGAAGGGCGTCATCGAGGCGGTTCTGATCGGCAGACCGGAGGAGATCTATGACATTCTCGCGGCGAACGGACAGGACCCGGCAAACTACAGGATCATTGAGTGCCGGGACGAGAGAAAAGCGGGGCAGATGGCCTGTCAGATGGTGAAGGACGGCGAAGCGGACATGCCGATGAAGGGAAGAATGCAGACGGCGACATTTATGCGCTGCATCCTCGACCGGGAACAGTACGGCTTTTTAAAGGAAGGTTCGCACCTCAGCCAGGCCACTCTCATGGAATATGAAGAAGAAAACAGAATGATGATCGTCACGGACTGCGCGGTAACGATCGCGCCGGACTACCCGACCAAGATCAAGCTGATCGAAAATGCCGTCAGACTGGCGAACAAGATCGGAATCGAATGTCCGAAAGTCGCGGTGGTATGTCCTCTTGAGACCGTCAATCCGAAGATCCCCTCGACCGTTGAGGCGGCCATGCTCGCCAAAGCGGCGGAGCGCGGCCAGATCAAAGGCTGCATCGTCGACGGTCCTCTCGGACTCGACAATGCGATCGACAAAGAGGCAGCAAGGATCAAAGGCGTAAAGAGCGAAGTCGCAGGCGAACCGGACATCCTTCTCATGCCGGATCTGTGCGCCGGAAACATCTTCACGAAGTCGATCTTCTACTTCGCCCACATGAAATCATCGGGCACACTGCTGGGACCGAACATCCCCGTCGTCATGACAAGCAGGACCGATGATCCGGAGGATAAGTACTACGCGATCCTGACGGCGATCATTCAGTGCCTGTAGGGACAGCGACAATATGTCGGAATTGAAGATTTTCTGAAAACAGGGTCTTTGGGGATTTATTTCCGAAAGACCCTGTTTTTTTGGTGAAAATATATGGATTGGTCCCACGGATACTCGTAAAATACAAACAATGTTATAGTTGTTTTTTTACAACACAAGGCGACAAAATGTCTAATTAGGGGAAGGCGAATTATGCAAAAAAATGGAAATGAGCGGTGAAAAAGAGTTGTATAGGTTCCAAGAAAAAAGTTCTGTTATAATCGACAATAGAATAGAGCCGCATTTGTTCAGAATAATACGCTCCCTTTCCGAAGCGGCCCAAGGGGGAGATTGAAGATCTGGAGGTACTATATGCTGACACCAAAACAAAATCTTCTTGAAGCTTTGAAGTTTGATAAAGGAAAACCGGAATGCCTCTGCAATTCGTTTACCATGCTGCGCGGAATTCCCGGGGACCCGTGCTTCAAACTGATCAGGGGAAACCGTATCAGAGGAACCAATTCTTATGACCAGTGGGGCACGCTGATCCTGTTCCCGGAAGACGCGCCGGCGGCAGTTCCGCTTGTTACGGCGGAAAACCAGGTAATCAAAGACATTACCGAATGGCAGAAATATGTTAAAGTCCCGGATCTGATCGGAAAATGTTCCGACGGCTGGGAAGCGGCCATCGAGGCGGAGAAAGCGATCGACCATGACAAGTATCTCACGATGGTCGTTATGGGCACCGGCATTTTCGAACAGCTTCACATGCTGATGACGTTCGAGGACACTCTGATGAATATGCTTCTCGAGCCCGAAGCGATGCAGGAACTGATCGACGTGATCTGCGAGTACCGTCTCACCTACATGAAGCTGATCGTGGATCATCTGCATCCGGACCTGATCATTTCCCATGATGACTGGGGTTCCAGAACGAGCCTGTTCTTCTCTGTGGACACATGGCGCGAACTCTTCAAGGAGCCGTACAGGAAGCTGTATGATTACCTGCACTCTGAAAACGTCATCGTCATGCACCACGGCGATTCCTATATGGAGCCGCTCGTCGAGGATATGGCGGAGATCGGCGTCGATATCTGGCAGGGCGTTCTCAACACCAATAACATCGAAGCGATCTCGGAGAAAGTAGGAGACAGAATGCTTCTCATGGGCGGCGTCGACTCGGTGATCGACCGCGCGGACGCGACGGAAGAAGAGATCCGGACCGAGACCCGCAGAGCACTGGATGCTTACGGCCACCTCAAAGGCTTCTGGCCGGGCATGACCTACGGCGGACCGGGGACGATCTATCCGCACGTAGAAAAGATCATTATTGATGAGATCGACCGTTACAACCTGGAACGGTTCGGAGTGGCTATTTCGTAAATAAAGCCTGTCTCATTCGGGAGTGAAACAGAGCGGGCAGGAGAAATGCCCTCCTGCCTGCTTTTATGTATGAAGTGTGCGCCTGATCAAAGAGGGGGATATTGTGAGTACGCTTAATGAGAAGATCCACGCTCTTGAATTGCGGAAACTTGCAATTTTAGGAGCTACGATCGCGGCTGTTTCGCTGCTCATCATGCAGCACGTACCTACATCGGAGCTTCTTCCGATGCCGGCGAGAAATACGCTGTTTGTTCTGATCGCTGTAATAGCGCTGCTTGTCACGGAAGTGTTTCCGATCGGGATCGTATGCCTGCTGGCCGTTCCGCTGATGTATTTCTTTAAATGCACGCCGTCCGTTCCGGGCGCTCTCAGCGGATTTACCAATCCGATTCTTTATTTCGTTCTGGCTTCGTTCGGAATCTCGGAAGCCCTGACTGTTGTTCCGGTCTCCAAGCGGCTTCTTTTGTTCCTGATGAAAAGAGGCGGAAAGGACACAAAGAGGCTGATGCTCGCGATCATGGTCGTGACGGCGCTTCTGTCCTCTATTATGTCCAATGTCGCAGCGGCGGCGCTTTTTGTTCCGGTCGTCCTGAATTTTCTGGATGTATACGAGAACGAAGAAGACAGAAATAAGACCGGCCGCTCCTATATGATAGGACTTCCGGTGGCAAGTATGATCGGCGGCATGATGACACCGGCCGGTTCGTCCATTAATATGCTGGCGATCAGCATGCTGGAGAAGAATGCCGGAATGACGATCACGTTCGTCCAGTGGATGTTCATAGGAATTCCGCTCACGATCGTCCTGCTTCCGATCGCATGGCTGATCTGCTCGAAGGTGTTCCCGCCCGCTCCGCTTGAAAAAGAAAAAATTGAAGCCTATGTGGATTCTGTCACAGCGGAGATTCCCGAAAAAATGGGCGCAAAGGAAAAGTATGTCGTTATTGTGCTTCTTGGCATGCTGATCCTCTGGATCCTCAGCTCCTGGTTCCCGGTCCTGCAGATCAGTGCGGTTGCCCTGATCGGCCTTGCGATGTATTTTCTGCCCGGACCGCTGCGCGTCCTGACGTGGAAAGACTTCAAGCGCAGCGCTTCGATCGAGGCGTTTCTGCTGCTCGGCGTCATGATCTCCATCGGCAACGTGATCTCGGAGAGCGGTCTGAATCTGTGGATCGCTGAAGTGATCTTCCCGAAGGCGTTTCCGTCTTCAACGCTCCTCGTGATCGGTTTCATAGCCGTCATGATCTTCCTGCTGCTGATCATCATCCCGGTCGCGCCGGCTCTGTTCGCGATGCTGTCCGGCCCGCTCATCGCTTTCTGCGGAAAAGTCGGGGTCTCTCCGGCTATCGCGATGGCTGCGCTCGGCCTGTGCGCGTGCAACTGCTACCTGCTGCCGCTTGACACGGTGCCGGTGATCACGTACTCGACCGGTTATTATAAGATGTTCGATATGCCGAAGGCGACGGTCTGGATCCAGCTTGTGATGATCGTGATCTGCTCGCTGTGGCTGACAGCCGCGGGCGGAATCCTCGGGATCTGAGACAGACGAAGGGACTGGTCCGCAGCCGGCGGAAAAGGGCTGCACGGTTTAAAGAAGAATAAAAGGGCGTGTGAAAAAACGAAAGTTTTTTCACACGTCCTTTTTCCTTTTGGGCAAACTCTGCCATTTCAATAAAAAAAGGGCATAATCCCCCTTACCCCCATAAGATAGCGGCTTTGATATCTTACGCGGCTGTCCTGGCTCTCATCTGTTTGTTGTGGTATTTATAGAGATTGTGCCCGATAGAAACGAGAAAAACTTCGAGTCGTACGGATTTGATTCCTCTTCGCACGATCCGTTTGTACCAGCGGTCATTCTTCATGATCCCAAAGGTACCTTCCGCCTGTATGGACCGGTTCATTCTCAGGAGCGCTCCATGGATGCTCTCCAGGTTGTCTATCACTTCCTGGTGCATGGCGGTGAGCTCACGGTTGATCCTTACAGTCCGGTTCTGATCGCCCTTTCTGCATCTTTCCGCATAAGGGCATCCGGAGCAGTCCTCGCATCGGTATACTTCTTCCTGCCGGCCATAGGCGTTCCCCTTTACATGGCAGCGGCACTCAAGATGAAAGGCCTTTCCGTTAGGGCACCTCATGATCCCATCCGCCCCGATCAGGAAGTTGACTGCCCGGAACGGATCCTCACGATACTTCCGGTCGGTTGTTTCCTTCTTGAACATGGGGAACTTCATGTACTTTTCCATACCGTTCTGTTCACAGAAGATATAATTGTTGTAAGAACCGTATCCGGC
>DBVZ01000027.1 GCA_002308255.1 Lachnospiraceae bacterium UBA1251
TGATCGACTCCGGTTACTACACCGAGGACGAATTCAAATAAGTTCGGTTAAGATTGCTTGACACTTAAGCGGTCGTTGGGCAAGGCGGTTTTCCGTCTTGCCCAATGTTACTGATTATTTAACACCCGGAAATCTTATAAGGAATGGAGGGGATTTTTTGTCGGATAACATTCTGGAAATGCGTGGGATCATTAAACAATTCCCCAACGTCAGAGCCCTCGACAATGTCAATCTGGCTGTCAAACGGGGCAGTATCCACGCACTGGTAGGCGAAAACGGTGCCGGCAAATCAACACTGATGAATGTTCTCAGTGGTCTGTATCCCTACGGCAGCTATGAAGGAGATATTGTATACGAAGGCGAAATATGCAAGTTCTCCAATATTAAAGACAGTGAAAACAAGGGTATCGTCATTATCCATCAGGAGCTGGCGCTGATTCCCTATATGAGCATCGGTGAAAATATGTTCCTGGGCAACGAGCAGGGAAAATCCTTTGCGATCGACTGGGAAAAAACACATGCCGAAGCAACCAAATATCTGAAGATCGTTGGTCTGACCGAGTCTTCCAAAACCCTGATCAAAGACATCGGCGTCGGCAAACAGCAGATGGTGGAAATCGCCAAAGCACTGGCGAAAAAAGCCCGTCTGCTCATCCTGGATGAACCGACTTCCTCATTGAATGAAGAAGATTCCCAGGCGCTGCTGGACCTGCTGCTTGAGTTCAAGAAACAGGGGATGACCTCGATCATTATTTCTCACAAAATCAATGAGGTCTCTTACGTTGCGGACGACATTACCGTTATCCGTGACGGAAAAACAATAGAAACGCTCACAAAGGGCGTTGATGATTTCAGCGAGGACCGTATTATCCGCGGCATGGTCGGACGCGAACTGGAAGACCGGTTCCCGAAGCGCCACGGTGTAAAAATCGGAGATATCGCGCTGAATATCAAAAACTGGAACGTATACCATCCGATCTATACGGAAAAGAAGATTATTGATGACGTCTCCTTCTATGTCCGGAAAGGCGAAGTTGTCGGTTTCTCCGGCCTGATGGGAGCAGGACGGACAGAGCTTGCCATGTCGATCTTCGGCAGGAGTTACGGAACGGGTATTTCCGGAACGATCGAGATCGACGGCAGGGAAGTGAAACTCCATTCACCGCGCCAGGCGATCGATGCAGGCCTCGCATACGTTACAGAAGACAGAAAAGGAAACGGCCTGATCCTTTCGAATCCGATCTCCGTCAATACGACCCTCGCCAACCTCAAAGGGGTAACGAAGAGGGGCGTGATCGACTATGATAAAGAAATGGCGGTTGCGGAGGAATACAAGAAGAAGCTGCGCACGAAGGCGCCTTCGGTCCTGCAGAATGTGGGTACTCTTTCCGGCGGCAATATGCAGAAAGTCCTGCTTGCCAAATGGATGTACGCCGATCCGGATATTCTGATCCTGGACGAGCCGACCCGAGGCATTGACGTCGGTGCTAAATATGAAATTTACTGCATCATCAACGATCTGGTGGCGGAAGGAAAGTCCGTTATCATGATCTCCTCGGAGCTTCCGGAGGTTCTGGGCATGAGCGACAGAATCTACGTACTCAACGAAGGACGAATTGTCGGTGAGTTCAGTCAGGAAGAAGCAAGCCAGGAAAAGATCATGGCCAGTATCCTCTCGACCGATTTGGCTGCAAAGGAGAAAAAGCAATCATGAGTAAAACCAAAGTACTGAGTTTTATACAAAAATATACAATGATCATTGCCCTGGTGCTTGTTACTGCGTTCTTCGTATGGCGCACGGGCGGCAAGATCCTCCTGCCTCAGAATATTACGAATATCATCTCCCAGAATGCGTACGTGTTCGTTTTAGCAACCGGTATGCTCTGCTGTATCCTGACCGGCGGCAACATCGATCTTTCCGTCGGCTCGGTCGTCTGCTTTGTAGGAACGATCGGTGCTGTTTTCATGAACAAGGAACTGAACATGTGGCTTGCCGTCATCGTCATGCTGGTAGTCGGTCTTCTGATCGGCGCATGGCAGGCATTCTGGATCGCTTATGTCAAAGTACCGCCCTTCATCACCACCCTGTCCGGCATGCTTGTTTTCCGCGGACTGTCGAACGTCGTGCTGCAGGGTAAAACGATGGCGGTCACGAACGAAAAGTTTGTCAGGATCTTCGGCGGCGGTGCGAACTGCTACGTTAAGGACTTTTTTAACGGTGAGAGCCTGAACATCTTCTGTCTGGTCGTCGGTATCATCGCATGCCTCGTCTATCTGTTCTTTGCATTCCGGGGCAATATCTCCAGAAGAAAAGCCGGTCTCGAAGCGGATCCGCTTTATTCGGTGGCCATTAAAGCCGTGATCATTGTGGCTGTCGGCATGTTCTTTACGATCCGCCTTGCGCAGTATAAGGGTCTTCCGATGGCTCTGATCTGGGTCGTAGCAATTATTTCCATCTACACCTACATCACTTCCAAGACGACGATCGGACGTCATCTGTACGCAGTCGGCGGCAATGAGACTGCTACCAGGCTTTCCGGCATCAACACAAAGAAGATCTTCTTCTTCGCGTATGCCAACATGGGCCTGCTCGCCGGTCTCGCCGGCATCCTGACGATCGCCCGTCTGACTTCCGCGCAGCCGACTTACGGCCAGAACTACGAAATGGACGCGATCGGTTCCTGCTTCATCGGCGGCGCTTCGGCTTACGGCGGTGTCGGTACGGTCCCCGGTGTTATCATCGGTGCGCTGCTCATGGGCGTTATCAATATCGGTATGAGTATCATGGGCGTTGATGCGAACTATCAGAAGGTCGTCAAAGGTCTTGTCCTTCTGGCAGCAGTTATCTTTGACGTTGTTTCCAAGAAGAAAAACCGCTGAGAAAACAGCTGCTTATGCACAAAACACAGAAAACCCGGATGGCGGAAGCCTCCGGGTTTTCGTTATTCGGACCTTGGAAAGAAACAGGAATTCTCCTATAATAAATAGGGAATACCTGCGTGATGGCCGCCGGACCCGACCGGTTCCGGCAGATGGGGGATTATGTTTCGACTGATCTGTTTTTTGACAGGGTATCTTTTCGGCAGCATCCTTACCGCAGAGATCGTGGCACGGACAGCGGTTCACAAGAGTGCTTTTGAGATCGGCAGCGGGAATCCCGGAATGGCAAATATAATGGCTCAGTGCGGCTTTAAGCCCGGGATCACCGTTCTTGCGGGGGATCTTTTAAAGACTGTTCTTCCCTGTCTGCTCTGCGGATTTCTGATATTTCCGGAGTACAGTAGCCTGGCAGCCGCATGGGCGGGACTCGGCGCTGTCACAGGACATAATTATCCGGCATGGCACCGGTTCCGGGGAGGGAAAGGCGTCTCTTCGACCTGCGCCGTTCTGTTCTGCATCCATCCCCTGTGGGGGACCGCCGCGATGCTTGTCGGCATGCTGGGCGTTTTTATCACGCAGTATCTTCCATACGGAGGTGTTCTGATCCCGCTGGCGTTTATTCCGATCGCGTATTTCCGATATAATACGGAAATGACCGGGATCGCGGCTGTTCTGACCGTTATGATGCTGATCCGCCACATTCCCGGTTTCGCCGGGATTCGGTCGGGAAAAGAGAAAAAGATCGATGTCCCGGGGCTGATCCGGCGAAAATGGTTTTCCGGGAAAAAGGAAGAACAGGAAACGGAAAAGAAAGAAGAGGAGACACAAAATGATCCTGACAGATAAGCAAAGACCGTATCCCAGGATCTGTGCCCACCGGGGCTTCAATACGATCGCCCCTGAAAACAGCATGCCAGCCTTCGGGGCGGCCGTCGCCATGGGGGCGGATGAGATCGAATTTGACCTGTGGTGGACAGCGGACGGTGAGATCGTATCGATCCACGATCCGGTGCTGGACCGCGTGTCGGACGGGACCGGATATGTCTATGAGCATTCTTACCGGGACCTTCTGCGGTATGATTTCGGAATAAAGACCGCGCCGGAATTTGCCGGACTTCGGATCCTCCGGTTCGAAGAGGTCCTTGAGAGACTGGCCTGCCGGACGATCATGAACATTCATTTGAAATCCGCGGCCGAAAAGGAACATCCGGAAGTTACATGGGTGCCTCCCGGACATCTCGAGAAGATCGCGGCTCTGATCCGGAAATATCACGCGGAGGAATACTGCTATTTTAAAGTCGGAGAACATGAGATCCTTCAAAGACTTACGGAGACCGCGCCGGAGATCACCCGGTGCGCAGGCGCCGGCACGGATCCCCATGAAGATTATGCGGAGACAGCCCTGCGGTACGGCTGCGGGAAAATACAGCTGTTCAAGCCGCACTTTAAATACAATCCGCCGGATTACTTGACGAAAATGATTGAAAAATGTCATCGGAACAACATCCGGGTCAATTATTTCTGGACCGACGACCCGGAAGAAGCGGTGCGCGTGCTGGAGATGGGAGTGGATACGGTCCTCACGAATGATTATCACCGGGTGGCCGAAGCGGCCGGAAGATGGCGAAGGCAGCGGGAGAACGGCAATACAGGAGAATAACGGAAAGAAGATGAAACAGGAAGAACTGATCGAAATCCTGAAACAGGCGGGCAGATTAAGGACGACCATGCGGCACTGCTGGCTGGATGCCGGGGAAGGGAAGCGCCGGCGCGAGAGTGTTGCCGAACACAGCTGGCGGCTGGCTCTCATGGCGATGCTGCTTGACGGGGAGCCGGAGTTCCAGGAGACGGACATGAACAAAGTGATCCGGATGTGCCTCATCCATGATCTCGGCGAGTCGTTTACAGGGGACATTCCCGTTTTTTTGAAATCGGAAGAAGATGCCGGTTCCGAGATCGATATCTACAGAAAATGGATCCGTCAGTTTCCGGATCCCCAGCGGTCGGAGTGGCTGGAACTGGTCAGGGAAATGGAAGAGCTGAAAACGCCGGAAGCAAAGACTTATAAAGCGCTGGACAAGCTGGAGGCGCTGATCGCTCACAACGAATCCGATCTTTCCACCTGGCTGCCGCTCGAATATGAACTGCAGCTGACTTACGGGCAGGAGAACATGAAGTTCTCGCCTTATTTTACGGAACTGCGGAAACAGGTCGACGCATGGACAAAAGAGAAGATCTCGGAGGAAGACCGTTCCGGCGATCCTTGCTGAAAAAAAACGGAGGAATCAATATGGTACCGTTTTCGTCCATTCTGTTTATGGCAGTCTCGTGCGCGATCGGATTTGGCGTGCCGATCGGCCTGCTGCTCTATCTGCATATTTCCAAAAAAGCGGATCTGCTGCCGTTTTTTGTCGGATGTGCGGTGATGCTTCTTTTTGCCCTTGTCCTTGAGGCAGCCGTGCACCGGATCGTTCTTGCTTTCTCCGCAGGAGAGGTCATCCGCGGCAATACCTGGCTGTACGGATTGTACGGGGGCTTCATGGCGGGCCTCTTTGAGGAGACCGGGAGACTGATCGCCTTTAAGACCGTTTTGAAGAAAAAAAGGGACAAAGATATCAATGCCGTCATGTACGGAGCGGGACACGGCGGATTTGAAGCCATTGTATTGCTGGGAATGACAATGATCAACAACATGATCTTCGCCGTTCTCATCAATACCGGAAATGCGGAAGTACTGACAGGAAAGCTGACAGGGGATGCGCTGGCACAGGTGCAGGATGCCATACAGCAGCTGACAGCTCTGCCTCCGTATCAGTTCCTGCTGGGCGGCATAGAAAGACTGTCTGCCATCGTTTTGCACATGGCGCTGTCGGTCCTCGTCTGGTTCGCGGCAAAACAGAAGCGAAAGGGATATCTCTTCGTGATCGCGGTCTTTCTCCATTTCTTTGTGGATGCGGCCACGGTCATCCTGGCAGGTACGGGAGTCTCCGTGATCGCCGTAGAGGCGGCGGTCGCAGCCCTGTCGGTGCTGTCGGCGGTATATGCCCGGGCCGTATGGAAGAAATGCCGCGCCGCCGGACCGGATGTTTTATGCGGAGAATCTGATCATGAATGAACAGGAAGAAAAAGCAATAAGGCAGCAATACGAAAAACTCACGAAGCTTCTGATCGGACGGCAGCTGACCATTACCACGATGGAGAGCGCGACGGCCGGGCAGATCGCCTCGCTGATCACCGACACGGAGGGGTCGTCCGCCGTTCTCAAAGGAGCTTTTGTCACTTACTGCAATGAGGCGAAGATCATGCAGGGGGTCCCTGCCGAAGTGATCGAAAAATACACGGTGTACTCCGAAGAGACTGCCGCGGCGATGGCGGAAGCCTGCCGCGCCGCGTACCGGGCGGACATCGGAATCGGCGTGACCGGGACGATGGGAAATGCCGACCCGGCCAATCCGGAGGCTTCGGTGCCGGGGGAGGTCTATTTCGCGCTGAGTATGGAGAGCGGCACAAGAACGTATCATATAAGTATTCCGCCGAAGGAAAACCGGCTGGCTTACAAGCTGGCGGCGGCGGGAGAAGTGGTGAAAAAAGTGTTTGAGGTTTTGGATGGCAATGAAAGCAGTATTGTTTGATCTGGACGGAACGCTGCTCCCGATGGACATGGACGTCTTCGTCAACGGTTATTTCAGGTTCCTCGCGGAGAAAATGATCCCGCACGGTTACGAACCCGGGGAGCTTATTAAGGCAGTCTGGGGCGGCGTTGCCGCGATGGTGAAAAATGACGGCTCCTGTCTCAATGACGAGGCTTTCTGGAAATACTTCTGCGGCATTTACGGAGAAGAAGCCCGGCAGGATATCCCTGTTTTCGAAGATTTTTACGCAAATGATTTTCAGAAAGCAAAAATGTTCTGCGGATTTGCCCCGCAGGCAGCGGAAGTCATCCGTCTCGTAAAAGAAAAAGGACTTCGGCCGGTGCTGGCGACAAATCCCCTGTTTCCCGAAATCGCAACGAGAAGCAGGATCTGCTGGGCGGGACTCGAACCGGAAGATTTTGAGCTGTACACGACGTACGAAAATATCGGATACTGCAAGCCGAACCCGGATTACTACCGGGAGATCCTGCGGCGGATCGGTCTTGCCCCGGAAGAGTGCATGATGGTGGGAAATGACGTCGGGGAGGACATGATCGCGGAAACACTGGGAATGAAAGTCTTCCTGCTCACGGACTGCCTGATCAACAAGACAGGGGAAGACATCGGAAAATATCCGAACGGAGGATTTGATGAACTTCTGCAGGCGGTCAGGGAGCTGTAACACGCTCGCGCAGGACGGATTCCATGACGGTCTGACATTCCACCGGATCATGGACGGATTTATGATTCAGAGCGGTGATCCGCTCGGCAGCGGTTCCGAAAGAGGAGCAGCCTGTTATAACAAGTATTAAAGTGATTGACTGAAACAGAAGCACAAGGAGGGAAAACATGAGATTCGAAATCAAAAATCAGCCTTTTACAGTACTGACTCTCTACATGGATAGAGGAGAATCCATCAAATGTCAGAGCGGCGCCATGGCCTGGATGTCTCCCGGCATCACGATGGAGACAAAGACGGGCGGCATCGGCGGCATGTTCAAAAAAGCGCTGGTAGGGGAGTCCCTCGCGCTGAACCATTATACTGCGGAAAATGCAGGCGAACTTACCCTCGCAAAGCACAGCCCGGGGGATATTCTCGCATTTAACATCGGACAGGTGCCGATCATTGCGCAGAAAACATCCTTCCTCGCCGCGACGCCGGGCGTCAATATGGAAATCTATCTGCAGAGAAAAGGTGCTGTGGGATTCTTCGGAGGAGAGGGATTCCTCATGCAGAAATACACCGGAAACGGGATGGCCTGGCTCGAGATCGACGGATCGGTGCAGGAACGCATGCTCGCTCCGGGAGAAAAAATGATCGTGGACAGCGGGTATGTAGCGGCCATGGATGCGTCCTGCACGATGGAGATCCAGACGGTAAAAGGCGTGAAGAACGTCCTCTTCGGCGGAGAAGGGCTGTTCAATACCGTTGTGACCGGCCCCGGCAGGGTATGGCTGCAGACGATGCCGATCAATGCGCTCGCCATGAGTCTCTATGCCTATATGCCGCATCCGAGCAGCAACTGAGACATGAAATCAGCACACATTGTCCATCCGCTCCCTCCGGTTTACGATAAAGATTCGAGGATCCTGATCCTCGGATCTTTTCCGTCGGTCAAAACGAGGGAGATGGGGTTTTTCTACGGACATCCGCAGAACCGGTACTGGAAAGTACTTTCCGCGCTGTTTGAGGATTCTTTCCCGGAGACGGTTGAAGAGCGACGCGCTTTTCTCCTGCGGCACCGTATCGCCGCCTGGGATGTGATCTATGAATGTGATATCGCCGGATCTTCTGATGCAAGCATCAAAAATGTGACGCCGACGGACCTTGCGCCGATCCTGAAGGCGGCTCCGATCCGGAAGATCTTTGTGAACGGGAAAACAGCGGAAAAAATGTATAAGAAATATACGGAACCGGTCACCGGAAGACCGGCGGTCTGCCTGCCCTCCACGAGTCCGGCCAACGCGGCGTGGAGCCTTGAAAGACTGATCGAAGAATGGAGAGTGATCAGGGATGAAACTCGCGGTACAGCTGCTGCACCATGAGGAAGCCGTTCAGCTCTCTGGCTTTGATCATTGAAGGATCATAGTAATCCCCCGTCTGAACGATCATCTCCACGGCTTTCCGTGCCGCTTCTTCGGTCCATTTTCCTTTTTCCAGGACAGAAATGATGGAATCCCGGGTCTTTTCCGCGCTGACGAGCACCGCATCGAGATAAGAACGGCAGGACGTTTCCCCGAAAACGATCCCCGCCCCGTGGGGCGGCATGATCGCGCGGAGCGGAAGCGTCCTGATTTTATTTATAGAAGAGACAGTCGGTCCGTATCCGACCAGCATGGCAAGTCCGAACCCTTCGGGACGATATACGCCGAGGGTCTCCGTTCCCAGGAGGATGTTTTCTTCCGTAAACAGGAAGCAAAGGCTGTCGCGCGTGTGTCCGGGCGTTTCAACGATGCGGACGGGGTGATCGCCGAGCATGAGAAGGTCATTGTCCTTCACGGCGAGATCGGCATGAATGGAGGAGAAGACGTCTTCCGGCGCCGCCGCAAGGCCGCGGCGCACGGCGAGCGCGTTGTCGAGCGAGAGCATTTTTGCACGCGTGGATTCTTTGCGGAAGACTTCCGCCGCGTGTACAGCGGCAATGATTCGGGCTTCCGGAAACGCGGCCTGAATATACGGGGCGCCGGCGGCATGATCATAGTGGGAATGGGACAGCAGAATATAATCCAGAGGGCGGTTTTTCAGCGTCTCCTTCAGTTTCCTTATCACGAACGGCGCCGTACAGGCAAAATCCGTATCCCAGAGAACGGTGCAGTCCGGGAACAGGAGCAGCATCGCGTCACACAGGTATTCTTCTGCGATTTTTATAAACCGGAAAGGAGTCTTCCCGGTATCTGTCGTCTGTATTTCAAAATCCATTTTCTCAGCCCTGTCCGAAGAATTCGTTTAAACAGATCCATTATGCTGAATGCGGCGGAGGATCGCAAGGCTTTCTTTTTCGTCCGGGAAAAACTGCAGGGTGGCGGAGGAGCCTTCCGGAGAAAAAGACGCTGCCGCGCTGCCGGCGGAGCGGGGTTCGAAAGTCTGTTCCCCGCGGAAACGGACCCGGTATTCTCTGGGCGAAAGACCGTATTTGGAACGGAACGCTTTCTGGAAATATTTGGGATCGGAGAATCCGGCGTCGTAGCAGATGTCAAGCAATGCCCGGTTCGTGGAGAGCAGTTCCCTTCCGGCATGATCGCAGCGGAGAGAGGTTACGTAATCGAGGAAAGACATCCCGTAGTTTTCCCTGAAGAAGTGAGAGAGATAATACTGGCTGACGCCGAGGGCGTCCGCGAGGTCGGAAAGGCGGATGTTCTCTGTGTAGTGATCTTCGATGTAGGAGGAAAGGAAGCGGAGTTTTTCCTTTCTTGCCTCCTCTCTTTTTCGCTGCGCGCCGGAAACGGGGGCCGGAGGACACAGGGAGAACATCCGGTAAAAAATCTGACTGATAAAGCCGATGCACTCCAGCTCGAACCAGTCCTCTTTCAGCAGATACGCTTCGAGAAGCTTTAAGAGGTTTTCGCACACCTCCGTCGTTGCGGCATTGTCCGTTCGATGAAAAACAGCAAAAGGAACATGCAGGCTGCCGATCCCCGGAAGATAGTGGCCGAGCAGGCCGGGAGAGACCTGGACCGGCATGATGAGAACGCCGCCTTCGGACCGGAATTCATGCAGCTGGTACGGATTCATGAGGAAAAAAGAGCCGGAAGGAGCGGAATGGGATGCTCCTTCGGTCGATACTTTGAGTTCTCCCTGCAGCACAAAGACCAGTTCGAAGTCCCGGTGCATGTGAGGCGTGCGGTAATAGATATTTACAAGAAAAATCTCCAGACCTTTAATGGCGCTGTGGCGGATGACTTCGTATTCCCTTTTCATCCCGTTGTCCTTTCCCGATAAAAACATAAAATAGCAAAAATGTCATAATCAGTATAGCAAATAAGCAAATGAAAAAATACCGGAAATTTTATAAAATCTTATACATCAGGGATGTACTGCTTTGAAACGGGACAGCAAATGCAGAAGATCCGGAATAACCAGCAACACCGGCAGCGCCGTCAGACGAAGAGACGGTGCTGTCCTGTCAGGAAAAGGAGGAATACCGTTATGAATAATGTACCGGAAATGAAAGTCGGAATTGTTGCCGTAAGCCGTGACTGCTTCCCGGCAAGCCTTGCCGAGAACCGCAGAAAAGCGCTTGTGAAAGCTTATGCCGAGAAATACAATGCGGCAGATATCTATGAGTGCCCGATCACGATCATCGAGAGCGAGATCGATATGGTCAATGCGCTTGCGGACATCAAAAACGCCGGATGCAACGCTCTTTGTGTATTCCTCGGGAACTTCGGCCCGGAGATCGCAGAAACGCTTCTCGCCAAACACTTTGACGGACCGAAGATGTTCTGCGCGGCAGCGGAGGAAAATGTATCGGTGCTCTCTTCGGACAGAGGAGATGCTTACTGCGGCATGCTCAATGCCAGCTACAACCTCGCCCTGCGCAACGTGAAGGCGTACATTCCGGAATATCCGGTCGGTGATGCGGAAGAGTGCGCGGATATGATTCACGAGTTCCTTCCCGTCGCGCGTGTATCCTATGCGCTGCAGCGCCTTAAGATCATAAGCTTCGGCCCGCGTCCCCAGAACTTCCTGGCCTGCAACGCGCCGATCAAGCAGCTCTACAATCTCGGCGTTGAGATCGAGGAGAACTCAGAGCTTGATCTTTTCGAAAGCTTCAACAAGCATGCAGGTGACGCAAGGATCCCCGCTAAGGTTAAAGAGATGGAAGAAGAGCTCGGTGCCGGCAACAAGAAGCCCGAAGTTCTCGCTAAGCTTGCTCAGTACGAGCTTACACTCCTTGACTGGGTTGAGGCTCACAAGGGTTACAGAAAGTATGTTGCTATCGCAGGAAAGTGCTGGCCCGCATT
>DBVZ01000018.1:0-5518 GCA_002308255.1 Lachnospiraceae bacterium UBA1251
TGGAACTCGTCGATCATGATGTACTCCAGGCGCTGCTGCCACTTCAGACGGATCTCTTCATTCTGTTCAAAAATATACAGCGTGAATTTGATCAGGTCATTATAGTCCAGGCCGAAGCATTTTTTCTGCTGGTACAGATATCCGAAGAAAATGATGTCGTCCGCGGTGTTCGCATTTTCATATTTCTCATGCAGTTCATCGACAGACAGCCGGATGAGATCAAGATAATACTCCGGCTTCCGCACCAGCTTCTGCATCTCGATCATGTCCCGCGCGCCCGAAAATGTCATGTCCCGCAGCGTCAGGCCTCGTTCCTCGTAAATGATCTTCAGCATATCGTTGATGTCCTCGTTGTCGAGAACGAGGAATTTCTTCGGGTACTGGACGGCGTGGCTGTCCTCCTGGAGGACCGATACGCAGAAGCCGTGGAACGTATTGATATAGCCGGTATCATTGTCGCCGGTCAGGTTATGGATCCTCTGGCGCATTTCATTGGCAGCTTTATTCGTAAATGTCACGCAAAGAATGTTGCCCGGCAGAATGCCGAGCTCATTGACAAGGTAGGCAAAACGGTGCGAAAGGGCGCGTGTTTTTCCGGATCCCGCGCCGGCGATGACCCGCACATACCCCTCTGTCGCCGTCACTGCCTCAAGCTGTGCCTCATTTAACCCTTTCAGAATATCCTGCGCCATGGGCTGCTCCGGTTTATTTGCTGACTTTCATGCTGAAACCGGCCGTGCGGAACGACGCGGCAATCTCATCCCCGTGAAGGAACAGCCAGGCTTCGTTATCGGCATCATAGACGGCCGAAGTGATGAGGACCGGCTCTTCCGTCTCGCTGAGGTACACGTTCTTTGCGGCGCCCGTTGTCAGCGTGACCGTCTCCATCATGCTGCAGAAACCGAATTCCGGAAGCGTGACAAGGAAGTCATGCAGATCGTTCTCATTTTCCTCATAGCGGTCAAGGACCATTTTGACGCTGCCGCTTTTCAGCTGTTTGAAGGTGACAAAAACGACTTTATCCATCGCGAGCGCCATCTGCAGGATCCACGGATAATCCCTGCGGCAGGTCTTCCTGCTCTCCTGCGGCACCTCCGGCTCCACGCGTGCGATCGCGTTCTCGATGTTCTTTTCCACGGCGTCGTCGCCGTACTGATTGGCCAGTTTTCTACGGAACCGGATCGCGTAGCGGGCCTGCAGATAATAATAGTACGCTGCCTGCGGGTTCGGTTCGTCGAGCGACCCGTTTTCATAGAGTCTGCCCATGCGAAGCGCGACGTCCGCAAATTTCCCGGTCAGCTCCCCGCCGCAGAAGCGGCGCAGTGTTTCCGCGTACAGCTCCTGGATGATGCGGAATGCCGCTTCCTCATTTCTCCAGATTCCCTTTCCGCCGGCATACATATCGGCCAGTTTATAGGAGGATTCTATGATCCCGCTCGCGCTCGCGTAGGAAAAATAGCGGAACGCGGCATCATAATCCGGCACGCCGTCGCCGCACCTGCCGTAGTAGGCGATATATCCCAGTGTATTGGCGTAGAGCGGTTCCCCAGTCTCCTCGAACAGCCGGTCGAAACACTCTTTTGACTGCTCCCAGTCGCACGGGAATGCGGTTGATCCGCCATAAGAATGGTAGCCGAGGATCCGCAGGGCGGTTTCATTTCCCTCCTCCGCCATATCCCGGACAAATGTCGTGAACAGCGTAAGCGCCGGTTCTTCCGCATAGCCGCCGCTGATGAAGCCGTCGAAATAGTCGATGAAATCTTCCTTGACGGAATCCGGGAAATCCCAGTTCTCGGGGGAGGACTCCCGGTTGTAGCTGAGCCCCGCGATCATATAAAGAAGTTCCGACAGATCCGTCAGATCGGAGAACAGCTCGTCCGGATCCTCATACGCCGCCGAGAGTTCCTCCGCGACGAAGCGCATGACGCCTTCTTCCGTGACGGGCAGAAGCTCCGGGAGCATGGCCTCCGGATCCGCGAGCCTTTTTGCCTGCTCCGCCTCCGTCAGCTCTTCTTCCTCGCCGATCGTTTCCTCCAGAGCATCGAGGAACAGATCTCCGCCCCATTCCACAAGGAATTCTTTCCCTGTCGGATTTTTATCTTTCAGTTTTTCCACGAGTTTCTGCAAATCCTGCAAAGTGACCGGAGCTGTTTTTTTCAGTTTTCTCATGACTGCCGAACCTCCCTTTAAAACCATTCCGCCGTCTTTTTGGGGACGGCTTTTTGATGGATTGACAAAATCACATATTTCCGCAGAGTTTATCTTTTATAACGCCCAGGACTTCCCGGAGCACGTTGTTCGGAAGATAAAGTCTCGTCGATCCCGCCGCGATCCCCGATACATGGGCGATCCCGGCTTTTTTCGCGATCGATGTTCCCCGGAAGAGGTGAAAATTGTTGGTCACGATCCCGATCCGGTCCTTTTCCGGATCAAAAAAGATCATGCTGTTCCGGATATTCTGAACGGTATTGGCCGATTCGTCCTCTATGAAGATCCTGTCCTCGTCGATCCCGTTCCTCACCAGATAGTCCCTCATCCCGTACGCTTCTGGGAACGGCTCATTATACCCTTTCCCGCCGGTGACGATGCACCGGGCGGACTCATTCTCCTGCAGGTAATCCTTTGCTGCGTCGAGGCGGTATTTCAGGACCGCGCTCGGGCCGGTGCTGTAGACCTGGGCACCGAGCACCACGATATAGTCAAGATCCGGTTCTCCTTTGCTTTTGAACCCCCGGATGATCAGCGCGGACGTCCCGGCGGTCACAAGCAGGCAGAGCAGGAGCAGGCCGGCCAGCGTCCTGCGCAGTAAGGGAGAAATATGCCTCCAGAAATCGTGTTTCGTACAGAAGGCCGCGGCTCCGCATACCAGTCCCAGCACGATCCAGACAAGGAAGAACTTTGTTCCGCTTCCCACGGATAAAACGATCAGTCCATAAAGGATGAACAATATTCCGATTATGATCAGAAATGCTGTCATACAGTACTCCTTTGCGCTTTACAGTATTATATCATAATTCTGGGTGAGTCGGGGGACGTATCTCCTGACTCATTCTCAATTATTCAACTCAGGCAAAACAATTAAAAAATGAGTCAGGAGATACGTCCCCCGACTCACCCGTTAAATAAAGGCAGGGATCGGCTCCCTGCCCGTGTCTTTGTGTCAGTCCAGATCAAAATGCAGATTTAACTTTCCGTAATCTATCATCTGAACTTTTTCGTATCCGTTCTTTTCGAGATCGTCCATAATGGTCTGCGCGTCCACCGCGGAAATGCCTGTTGTCTGATCCAGCGTCAGGAGGCCTGCTTCATGCAGCTTCTTGCAGTTTTCAACATCATCGAGCTTTCTGAACCGGACGACATAGTTCAATGCTTCTTCCGACTCCTCGATCTTATAATCGGCAAACGCAAATCCCGAAAAACCCTCGTATACGGTATCGATATCGAGTGCCTCAAGATCTTCCTTCGTATAACCGGCGGATTTGTCAAACCTTGTCTCGATGAACAATGCCTTCAGCGTTTTTGTATCATTTCCGAAAAAGACCGTAGTATACTCGTCCCAGCCGTCACCGCTCGCCGTATGATAAGCTTCATGCTTCGTCAGGATATCTTTGATCTCGATGGCCGGCGAGGACTCCGATTTCTTACCCGAAGATGATGAACTTCCGCAGCCCGCAAGCGCTGCGCAGACAGCTAAGATACAAACAAATACGGTAAATCTCCTTTTCATAACTGCTCCTTTGCGAAATGGATGAAAGTTAATTGATCTGATGTACAGATCATACAGCGTATAAAAAACAGTTTTTTCGGAGTCTTCTTTTCCGCATGCCGTTCTGTCATTCCTTATCCGGCGTCAGTACGTCCTTCATTTCGTACGGCATCTTTGTGTTGTCTTCCCTCTTCATGTTGTCAAAGCGTTTGATCATCAGGGGTTCCCAGATATAATACAGGAATTTTCCGTCCAGATCGAAATAGAACACCGCAAACAGCGCCGCATAGACGAGTGCCAGTATTTTTATGATTTTTCCGAATATTTTCATTTTAATTTTTCCTTTCTGTCCCCACAATGTCTCCCGCAGTTTTACCAGCTGTTTCCGTCCTCAAAATCAACAAGCGTCGGATCCAGCGGCTCTTCCCTCATGACGGTATACATATAGTCGCTGATGATCTTACGGATCTCTTTGCGGGAAACGGTCCGCTTATCCGGCAGCGCGTGCGGGACCCAGATCGCATGAATATCTCTCTTGCGGAATTCGTCCTCGAACATGCCGTGGACGCCCTGCATTCCCTTGCACTGCAGCTGATCGTACATGATGACCATGTCGCAGTTGAAGCGCTCCATGTATTCCCACAGCTGGAAAATATGTTCGTGACCGCCGACGGCCATCGCTCTCATCGGGGCTTTCTCGTTGTACCAGGAAAGGTCTTCCAGCGCGTGCTCGTAAGTATCCGTACGGATATACTGGTCGAACATCAGGGAGTCCATGTTGATGACGCAGTTGATGCCCCAGCAGTTGTAGGCCCATGTGCACCAGTTCGAATAATACAGCGGCGCGCAGCTCCACGCGATAGCCCTGTGACGGGTCTTCGGGAGCGTTTCGATCTTGTTTGCCACCGTCTTGTGCATGAGCTTTTTCACATGTCCGTCTACTTCGTGCCAGATCGGCTGACAGCCGTACTGGGAATAGAAAATACGGTAGAGCGCCTGCGCGACGCCGTTGATCGGATAATACGGCGTATTGGCAGCGACGTCCCATTTTTCGTGCTCAAATGCATACTGCTCGTTCTGCAGGTTGATATGTTTTACAAAAACATCCCAGTCAAACTTGGCGCCGTAATGCTCCTCGATGAATTTCCAGCAGCCTTCGATCTCCTTCTGGCAGTGCTCCTGCACGAGCGGATCGTCATAGCGCATCGGCTGCGGCATTGCGTAGAGCGGGCGGTTCAGGAACCAGTCCTGCAGAACGGAAGTGGCGACCGATCCGTCACAGGCTTCATTGGAGGTGACCATTGTCGGGGCGAAATCCGGGTAATCGTCAAGGACGAAAAGCCCGTACTCCGCCTGGCACATCGGGCAGGGATCCGCCGGAAGGCCGATCGACTGCGCGGCGTCGATATAGTTGAGAACGGTATGATTGTTGACATGACAGGTAACGAAATACGGGATCATTTCCAGCGGAATATCGGTGACCTGTCCGCGGAACGGATAGAAAATGCTGCCGCTGACGGTCTCGTTATGAGCGATGTTTTTCTTCCACTGTTCGCTTTCCGCGCCGCCGTGGATCTTCTTGTCGCTGCAGAACATTCTCACGATCTGCTGGATACTGGCGGAAACCATGCCGCGGTAATGCCAGGCCGATCCTCTGAGGATGGGGCCGCGCATTCCTTCCAGGCCCCGGTCGAACCAGTGCATGACAGTAAGGTACGTCTGCCCCATCCAGCGATAGCGCATCGTTCCTTTCAGGAAATCCACCAGGGCAAGCGGTGATCCGCCGTATTTGATGATATCCGAGATCATATG
>DBVZ01000018.1:5569-8614 GCA_002308255.1 Lachnospiraceae bacterium UBA1251
TTATACAGACCGGTATCGCCGATGTACAGGTCGCCGAGCCTTCTTTCTTCGTGAGGTTTGCCGTACCAGAAGTCCTTCGCCATTTTCCGGAAATCTCTGTTTCCGGTGTCTTCCGCGGCGGTCTCCTCTCCGGATTTCACGACAAAGAGCTCCGTCATTTTCTCCTTAAGAGCCTTCGGGGACAGCGCGCCGCTGTCCTTCAGCTGTACGAATTTATCTTTTACCGCACTTATTTTCATACCGCCTTGCCCTCCTGAATCTTTTTGAAATCGATACTCTCGACAAATGCCTGGAATCGGGTCCGCAGCTGTCCGACCGCGTTATTGACGTATTCCTTTTCGATCGAGCAGACCGGGATCCCGTAATCCCTCGGCAGGATCAGCGTATTGATCGTACGTTCGTAACTCCAGTATTCACAGAATTTCATCTGGCAGATGATCATGCCGTCCGCCTTGTATTCTTTCGCTACGTCTGCAAGGAACTGCTTGCGTTCCCTCATGGTGTGCTGTTCCATAAAGCGCGGGCACTGGCTGGTCTCGAGATAGTGGCGGGCGATCGCACGGAGCGGTGTTTCTCCCTCCCTCACCTCGATATCTTCGCGTCCCGGGATCGAGCCGTAGCAGACGCGGTCGGCGACGACCAGCGCGCCGCACTCCTCGATCAGTTTGATGAAATACGGATCGTCCTCCTCGGAACCGGTCAGAACGACCTTGCAGCGGTAAGCCTTGCGGTCATCCGGCTCCCTTGTCTTGAGATCCTCCGCGATATCGCGGAGCTTATCCATGATAAGGTACTTCGGACACACCTGCGTGATCAGCTGGATCATGCAGAATTCCGTGCCCGTGATGGTCGGATTGTCGAGCTTCCGGTAGCTTCCGATCTCCCGGATGAGACGGCACATCTCGTTGTGCTCCTCAATCGCCTTCATAAGGGCCTCATCCGAAGTATCGATGCCGAAATGTTCTTTCAGTTTGTCCAGCACATGGAACTGCAGCTGTTTTTCGAAGTGGTCGATGGAGTTTTTGTTCTTCTTGAACGGAACATCCGTGAACTCGCAGAAGAAATCCGGATTCTTGATGACGTCCATCATCTGCAGGTGCTCCTGGAAACGGCATGTCACGGTACAGGTCTCCGTACCCATCTGCGCGTCCAGGAAGTTGAACCCGCCCTCGAGCGCCCGCTCGAACAGGCATCTTCCGTACATGCAGGTGCGGTTGGTCATGTAGTAAGTCGCCATATCCGGCGACCCGCTTCTCGGCGCGCGGAGCCTGACGCCAAAACATCCCGGGATATCGAGCAGGACTTCCGGCATGAAATAACAGGTATAGCCCAGCGCACGCAGTCCGTCCTCTTTTCCTTTGCGGACGAGATCGTTGTAGGCTTCCTGCAAAAGTTCTTCAAATTCGATAATATGAACCAGGTCTCTCATAGACTTTCTCCCTTATCTTTTTGCCCGGAAACGAAATAAAAAGAATTCGTTTTCATCGTACCATAATCCCGTCAATTTGCAAATGATTTAACGCTTTCCGTTGTAAAAAATTATGAATTAAATAAATTAAGGAAGAATCGCCTTGTAAATTTTCACCAAATATGGTTGAATAAAAGTATCCGTGGAAACGCTGGCGCGTTTTTTAGTATCCGGCCGTTTCCGATGAAAAAACAGTTGTTTTGGAGATTGTTATGAGTGATCAGACCGTCGTCATCGCCCTGACGGGAAAGGGAGGTGTCGGCAAGACTTCTTTGTCCGCTTCTATTGTCAGACTGCTGACCGAATCAAGACCCGATGCAAAGATCCTCGCCATCGACGCGGATCCGGCCATCGGTCTTTCTTACGCACTGGGAGTTACCGTTCATGAAACACTGGATGAGATCCGGCGCCGCGTCGCGGAGGACGTGACCGGGAAGCTGCGCGACACGCAGGATATCCTGGCAGAAGCCCGTTTCCGCCTGTTTGAGGCTATGGAAGAGCAGAACGGCTTCGCTTTCCTCGCGATCGGCAGACCGGAAGCCGCCGGCTGCTACTGCGCGATCAACACCTATCTCAGGCAGGTCATCGATATGCTTGTCAGGGATTTCGACTATGTCGTCATCGACGGCGAAGCGGGGATCGAACAGATTAACCGCCGCGTCATGGACAAAGTGACCCACCTGATCTGCGTCTCCGACCAGAGTAAAAAAGGTCTGCAGATCATCGGCACGATCAAAAAAGTTGCGGATGATCTGGTCATGTACGACAGGATCGGCCTCATCGTCAACCGCGCGCCTCTTCCGGAGAAGATCACCGAACAGGAGATGGGCGGCGTTCCGATCATCGCCGTGATCCGTCAGGATGACCGGATGACGGAAAATGATATCGAAGGCCGCAGCGTCTTCGAGCTTCCCGAAAACTCCGGGATCCTGAAAGGTGCGGGAGAAGCGCTCCGCAATCTCGGGATCCTCTGAAAATAAATATGAACTGCGCTCCGCGGTTTATAATACACCATCATCCAACCGAAAAAGGGAACCGGCCATCGCTATCCGGACGGCCGCGTTGATTGGAAAGGGGGCATAACGCTTGAAAGATCTCAAATATCTGCTGGAATTTGAAAATCTGCTCGATGACGCAGACAATGCACTTGTCCGGCAGGCACAGGAGGACGGGCAGTACGCGATCGGATACACCTGCTATCATATGCCGGAGGTGCTCCTCAACGTCGACAACTGCTTCTCTACCCGCATCCGGGCGCCGCGCACGGGATCGATCGACATCTCCACCTACTATATGTCGAACTACACGTGCGAATTCGCCCGTTCTCTCCTTGAAAGAGCGATCGAGGGCGGCTATCAGTTCCTCGACGGCATCGCGGGCGTCGACGCGTGTTCGGCAATGAACCGCTGCTATGAGCATATGGAGATCCTGAAATGCAACACCAAGCCGCATTTCTTTGTGACGCACACAGACGTGCCTTACAAAGTCGAGACCTACACCATCGAACAGATGGCGATCCAGATGCGTCTCCGGCTGCTCGACGTGATGCATGAGAAGCTCGGCACGGATATTTCCGA
>DBVZ01000034.1:0-193 GCA_002308255.1 Lachnospiraceae bacterium UBA1251
CGCGCGATGGCCACGCGCTGCTGCTCGCCGCCGCTCAGCTGCGCCGGGAAGTTCTGCGCCCGGTCGGCCAGACCCATGTCCGTCAGAACGCGCATCGGATCCAGCGGGTCCCGGCCCATGCGCGCGGCGATCTCCACGTTTTCCAGCGCGGTCAGGTTCGGGATCAGGTTGTAGAACTGAAAGACGAAGCCGA
>DBVZ01000034.1:285-3647 GCA_002308255.1 Lachnospiraceae bacterium UBA1251
TCCATGCCGCCGAGGATGTTCAGCAGCGTGGTCTTTCCCGCGCCGGAGGCGCCGACGATGACGCAGATCTCGCCGCGCTCGATGGAAAAGCTCACGTCGCGCAGCGCCTCGATGCGGACTTCGCCCATCTGATAGATCTTATCCACATGTCGGAACTCGACAAAAGCCATGGCGCCGCTCCATACAAATATTTATTCTATCATACTATATCATACGACTGCCCGCTTGGCAATCACCAGATTCCGTGTATGTGAGAAAAAGAATTTCGGAAAAAGACTTGACAGACGCGGCGGGCGGGTGTATGTTGTGCGTACCAACTGTACTAACAGTATTAATACAGTCGCACAACGAGGTGAGGAAATGTTTGCGATCAATTACAGGGATTCCCGGCCGATCTATGAGCAGATCATGGACGAACTGCGCAAAATGATCATCTCCGGCGTCTTCGCACCGGACGAAAAGCTGCCCTCCGTCCGGGAGCTGGCGCAGCAGCTTGCCATCAATCCCAATACGATCCAGCGGGCCTATCAGGCTCTCGAGAGGGAAGGATGGATCTATTCCGTGCGGGGCAAGGGAAGTTTTGCCGCGCATGCGGCCGCTGCTGTTGATGGCAGACGGAGGGAAGTTTTCGATAAACTGGCTGCGCTGGCCGAAGAGGCACAGCTGGTCGGTGTGAGCAAAGAAGAATTTCTGCAGGCGGCAGCCGGGAACTGGGAGAAAGAATAAACAGCGCACTTGTGCGAAAAGCTGTAAAACGGAGGTTTAATAGAATGATCACTGCTCAGCAGCTGACAAAACGATTTGACGACGTGACCGCCGTGGACGGGATCGATCTCGTCATGGAGGAAGGTGAGGTATTCGGCCTCATCGGAACAAACGGCGCCGGAAAATCCACTTTTTTCCGGATGCTTGCCGGCATCATGAAGCCGGACGAGGGAACGATCCGCGTGGACGGGGAGCCTGTCTTTGAAAATGAAAGCGTCAAACGGAAAATTTTCTATATTTCCGATGACCAGTTCTCTTTTCTGAACGCGACCCCGGAGGAAATGGCGGAGTACTACCGGCTGTTCTATCCGGCGTTCGACAGGGAGAGGCTCTATAAGATCCTTGATGATTTCGGACTGGACAGAAAGAGAAAGATCAAAACATTTTCTAAAGGAATGAAAAAACAGGTCTTTCTGCTGATCGGAATCTGCTCGGGGGCCAAATACCTGCTCATGGACGAGACCTTCGACGGACTGGACCCGGTCATGCGGCAGGCGGCAAAAAGCCTGATCGCGACCAACATGATCGATGCCGGACAGACGCCGGTGATCGCGTCGCACAACTTAAGAGAACTTGAAGATATCTGTGATCATGTGGGACTTCTTCATAAAGGCGGCATCCTTCTTTCTAAGGACCTGGTCGGCCTGCGGGCCGGCCTGCACCGGATCCAGCTCGTCCTCAAAGAAGGAATGCTGATCCGGGAACTCACCGGGCTTGATATCGTCAAAAAAGAGAACCGCGGGAAGGTTTATACGCTGACAGTCCGGGGCAGCGAAGAGGAGATCCGGAAAGTGATCGAGTCCTATGACCCGGTCTTCTATGAGATCATCCCGCTCAGTCTGGAAGAGATCTTTATCAGCGAAACGGAGGTGGCAGGATATGAACTCAAATCGCTTATTTTCTAAGGGGATGAGGGCGGATTTCCGGAGAGAAGCCGCCTGGCTCACCATGTACGGACTGCTGTTCCTGTTCCTCATTCCGGTAGGCTACCTGTTCGGAATCTCCTCTTCGCACTATCGTGAAGTAGCCGAGGTGGCGCAAAGACACCAGAGCCTTTTTAATTATGCGATCAGAATGACAGGAATGGGAGCGCCGACGATCCTTCTCATGGGGGCCGGCTTCCTCGAGGCCTATCACGAGTTCGGGTATCTCCACAGAAGACGGGAGATCGATTTTTATCACGCGCTGCCGGGAACCAGACGCCAGCTGTTTTTCAGCCGTTTCATAAATGGTCTAATAACCGTGCTGGTGCCGTATCTTAGCGCCGTTGTCATCGGGCTGATCTGTTCGGTCCTGACCGGACTCGGAGTAAAGGAAATGCTTTCGCCCGTCTGTGCGGCGGTCTTGCTGAACGGGATCATATTCCTGCTGATCTATTCGACGGCGATTCTTGCGGTCATGCTGACCGGGCGCGCGCTGACCGGGATTCTGGGCATGTTCGTCCTGAACGGCTATTTCCCCCTGCTGTCGCTCCTGCTCACGGAAATTCCGTCGGCATGGTACGGAACTTATCAGCATACCTCCGGCAGAACGGTCCTCTCGTTCCTTGCGGAGCTGTCGCCCGTCACGCAGGTGATCGAGTATATGGGCGTATATGACAACCGGTTTGCCATGCCGTTCGATTACGGCGCGCTGACAGCGGGGTTTATCTTCCGGGTGCTCGCCGGATTCGCGGCAGCCATAATCCTCATGCTGGTCTGCCTGAAGCTCTATGATCTGCGGCAGCTCGAAAAAGCCGGGGAGGCGATGGCATTTCCGAAAACGGAACCGGTCATCCGCGTGCTTCTCGTTTTCTTTGCCGCTGTGGGCACCATGCAGTTCATGAAGGCGATCGGAAGCGAGATCGGCTGGATCCTCTTCTTTNNCTGGCTGCCGTGGTGATCGGCCACATTATTATCGAGCTGATCTACCGCGCGGATCCGCGGAGAGTGTTCCGGCATAAGATCGAGCTTTGCGCGATGGTTCTGGTCGCTGCGGCATTTGTCCTGTGCGTGCATTTTGACGTGACGGGCTATGACCGGTATCTGCCGGCGGAAAATGAGATCGAATCGGCAGAACTTCATTTCTATACATTCAGTAATGTGTACTCGCTCTGGGAGGTCGACAGCAGCGGGGAGATCACCAGCTCCTATACGGAAAGCCCGGAATTCTGGCAGAATAATGACGCGGACACGGCAATTAAGGGGACTTATACGGGACCGCAGGAGATCGCAGCGGTGCGGTCTGTTGCACAGAAGGGAATCGATTACTATAAAGCGGTCGTGAAAAAAGGAACAGCCGACAGGAACACCCGCAAGGGAGCACTGCCGAATGAGGAAGACTGCAATTCTCTGTATGTCGTCTGGCACCTTAAAAACGGAAAGGCAGTGAGCCGCTGCTATAATGTTCCGATCAGGGAGATGCATGACGAATATGAGGCGGTGTTTGATTCGAAAGAAGGGCGGGAGTATATGTTTCCGATCCTTGCATCCGGAATGAAGGAGAAGATCGGCAGCGTTCGGTATGAAGAAAATAACACGGCGGTCCGGCTGCCGGACAAAGATTCCGAAAAGAGGATCCTCGATGCTTATTTGATGGATCTTCGTGCTATGACTATG
>DBVZ01000080.1 GCA_002308255.1 Lachnospiraceae bacterium UBA1251
AACCAGTGGTGAACCTTCAGCCGGTTCGCGACGCCCCATGCGTAAAGTTCTTCCATGGAAAGTCCTTCATCCCGCTTGTCAGCAAGATACGCCATGAAAAGCCCGTAACCCGAGGATGCTCCGAGTGAATCCAGCACCATGATCTTCCTGTCCGGGTATTTATCCTCAAGCAGTTCTTTCGCTGCGTTCGCGGAATTGATCGTTCCGGAAATGCCCGAAGACAGCGTCACATGGAAAACATCGAGTCCTTTTGCAAGGAACTGTTCCCAGAACTCCACATATTCGCCGGTTCCGACCTGTGACGTGACCGGCAGCGCGCCGTCGGCGATCATCTTATAAAAACGGTCAAACGGAATGGTCTTTCCGAGGTCGTCCGGATACTCCTGTCCATTCATGTTGAAATGAAAACAGATGTATTCTATATTCCTGCTTTTGTAGAATTCTTCCGTAACATCAGCCGTTGAACAGCACGTAATCTGGTAGTTCTGCATAATAGTTCTTCTCCTATAGAATAGAATATTTTCCTTTCAAGCGCAAGATAAAAAACCAGTATCAGTCTATCACATCCGCTTATTTTCCGCAACTTAAAAGCCAGATTTCATGCACCGAAAAACCGTTTCACCCGTTTTTAAAAACCACATGCGTCTGACGCTGCATATAAAAAAGATCACGGCGCTGTTCGCCGTGATCTTTGGTTCCTATGTCGTTTGGCAGCTCCCCGGGATCTGTTTTCTCTCCGTCGGAGTCTCCCGTCATTTACAGTCTTTCTTTCTTTTCGATATCGAGGAAATACTTATAGGTATCTACGGTAAGTTCGCCGCAGGCTTCCTCATCGCAGGCAATGATCGCAGCCTGATGAAGCTGCAGGGCACTGCAGGTCCATTTCTGGGAAACGCCGCCTTCCACGGTCGCCGCAAGCGCGCGTGCTTTGTGATGGCCGTTGATAAGGATCAGCACTTCCCTGGAATCCGTCACGGTACCTACACCGACAGAAAGAGCCTGCGTCGGCACTTTGGCGGGATCATTCTCGAAGAAACGGGAATTCGCGATCAGAGTATCTGTCGTCAGATCACGGACGCCTGTCCTGGAAGTCAGAGAAGTAAACGGCTCATTAAACGCGATATGTCCGTCCGCTCCGATTCCGCCGAGGAACAGGTCGATGCCGCCGTAAGAAGCGATCTTCGCTTCATAACGGGCGCATTCCGCTGCCGGATCTTCCGCCATACCGTTCAGGATATTGACATTCTCCTTCGGAATGTCGATATGATCGAAGAAGTTGCTCCACATGAAATACCAGTAGCTCTGCTCATGGTCTCTCGGCAGTCCGAGATATTCATCCATGTTAAAGGTCACGACGTTCTTGAAGGTCACTTCCCCTGCCTTATTCATTCTGGCCAGCTCCGCGTAAACGCCGAGCGGAGAAGACCCTGTCGGAAGGCCCAGCACGAACGGGCGGTCTTCCTTGTGGGCATTGATCCTGCCGGCGATGTAATCCGCCGCCCATTTGCACATCTTGTCATAGTTTTCCTGAATTACTACTCTCATGGTTATTCTCCTTTCGCTCTCTTAAGCGCGATCACTCCGTTGTTCTTGTAAATACTGTTCTCCGGAACCACCCCGCGCACGCAGGAAGTCGGGTACACATTGCTGTGCCGGCCGATCACCGTTCCGGGATTGAGAACGGCGTTGCAGCCGCACTCGACGTAATCGCCAAGCATTGCACCGAATTTTTTGATTCCCGTCTCGATCTCCCCTGACGGCGCATGTACGATAACAAGCTGCTTGTCCGCCCGGACATTACTCGTAATGGATCCCGCTCCCATGTGGGAATAATAGCCGAGGATGGAATCCCCCACATAATTATAATGAGGCGTCTGTACATGGTCGAACAGGATCACGTTCTTGAGTTCGACCGAATTGCCTACTACGCAGTCAGCCCCGACAAGAGCGCTCCCCCTGACGAACGCACAGTGCCGGACTTCCGTATTCGGTCCGATAATGCAAGGCGCTCCGAGATAAGCTGTCGGAAATACTTTCGCCGTGCGGTGCACCCAGACATTCTCCGATACTTCCTCGTATTCTGCCTTGTCAAGTGCCGGTCCGAGGCTCAGGATCAGGTCTTTGATCCCCTTCAGCGCTTCCCAGGGATAGGTGAACTGTCTCAGATAATCCGCCGCAATCGTGTGTTCAAGATCATACAGATCATTTATTGTAAGCATAGGTTTTCCCCCGTAAATTCCTGTTCAGGCAAAATGCCCCTTTGCCCGGATGACGTCAATGACCTCATCCACATACTGTTCGCAGATCTCATCGGATCCCGCCTCGACCATTACGCGGATCACCGGTTCCGTTCCGGATTCACGGACAAGGATTCTCCCGTTCTCGCCGAGTTTTTCGGCAACACGGGCGACGGCGGCCTGCACATCCGGATCATTCTGGGCATCCGGTTTGCTCTTGACACGCACGTTTTTGAGAACCTGCGGATAGAATTTGACCGGTTCCGCAAGGACCGACATCGGCTTTTCCTTTGCGAGCATTACTTCCATCAGTTTCAGCGACGTCAGGATCCCGTCTCCGGTCGTCGCGTATTTCGTGAAAATGATATGTCCGGACTGCTCTCCGCCGATGCGGTGGCCGTTCTGAACCATATTCTCATAGACATATTTGTCACCGACCTTCGTCTTCTCATAGCCGATGCCCACTGCGTCCAGCGCTTTATAAAGGCCGAAATTGGACATGACCGTCGTGACGACTTTGTTGTTGAGAAGTTTCTCGCGTTCTTTCATATAAAGGCCGTAAATATAGAGAATGTGATCGCCCGTGACGACATTTCCCTTTTCGTCGACGCACAGGCACCGGTCGGCGTCCCCGTCATAGGCAAATCCGATATCGAGCCCGTTCTCAACGACATATTTCTGCAGATGTTCGATATGCGTCGAGCCGCAGTCCGTGTTGATGTTGTAGCCGTTGGGTTCATTGCTGATCACATAGGTTTTTGCCCCGAGTGCGTCAAAGACGCTTTTTGCGATCGACCATGCCGAACCGTTTGCGCAGTCCAGGCCGACCTTCACATTTTTGAAGCTGTATTTTGACATGCCGATCAGGTATCCGACGTAGCGGTTGCGCCCCTCGACATAGTCTACCGTCCGGCCGATCTCTTCTCTTTCGGCGAGCGGCACATCGATTTTCCCGTCGAGATAATCCTCTACCTCGAGGATCGTTTCCTCATCCATCTTCTCACCGTTGTCGTTGACAAGCTTGATTCCGTTATCATAGAAAGGATTGTGAGAAGCCGAGATCATGATACCGCAGTCAAAATCATCCGTGCGGGCGATATAGGAGACCGACGGCGTTGTTGTAACATGCATTATGTAAGCATCCGCGCCGGAAGCCGTAAGTCCCGCACACAGAGCATATTCAAACATATAAGAGGAACGTCTTGTGTCTTTTCCGATGACAATCCTTGCCTTTTTATGGAGTCTTTTTCCGTAATACCAGCCCAGGAACCGTCCGATCTTTACTGCATGTTCATAAGTGAGATTTATATTCGCTTCCCCGCGAAATCCGTCTGTTCCGAAGTATTTTCCCATACTGTCTGTTCGCGCAGCTCCGGGCTGCGTTTTCCCCTTCCTTGATGCCGTGCCGCCCCCGGCGCACTCCCCTGCGCCCGGCACAACGAATATTACCACCAGAAATATTATAAATATGCACTCTTTATGATGCAATATTTTTTTAGCGCAGCCGGGCCGGTGTTTTACGTCGAAAGTCAAAGCCCTGACCGGCTCCTGTTTATTCCACCGTCACGCTCTTTGCAAGATTGCGGGGTTTATCCACATCGAGTCCGCGTGCGACGCCGGAATAATATCCGAACAGCTGAAGAGGCACGACTGCCAGACTTCCCATAAAATGCTCGTCTGCCTTCGGAATATAGACCGTAAAGTCGACGGCATCTTCCACGTTATAATGTCCGTAGCTCGTCAGCCCCATAAGATAAGCTCCGCGTGCCTTGCATTCGGCCATATTGCTGATCGTTTTTTCGTAAAGGGCATTCTGTGTGAGAACGCCGATGACCAGGATGTTGTTTTCGATCAGGCTGATCGTTCCGTGCTTCATCTCTCCGGCAGCATACGCCTCCGAGTGGACATAGCTGATCTCCTTGAGTTTGAGGCTTCCCTCCAGACTGATCGCGTAATCGACGCCGCGTCCGAGGAAGAAAATATCTTTTGCGTAGGCAAATTTCGCCGCGAACCACTGGATCCTCTCCTTATCCTCAAGAACCCGTCTGATCTTATCCGGAATCGCCTGTAATTCCTCAATGTAATACGCGTACTGCTGTTCCGTTATCTTATCGCGGACAAATGCGAACTGTACGGAAAGCGCATACATTGCTGCAAGCTGTGCGGAGTAGGCTTTCGTTGTCGCCACGGCGATCTCCGGTCCCGCAAGGGTATAGAGGACGTTGTCCGCTTCTCTCGCGATCGTGGAGCCGACGACATTTACAATACCGAGCGTACGGCAGCCGTTTTCCTTCGAGATACGCAGTGCCGCCAGTGAATCCGCCGTCTCTCCGGACTGCGTGATGACGATCACCAGTTCGTTCGGGACCGGCAGGATCTTTCTGTAGCGGTATTCCGAAGCCAGTTCGACGCGGACCGGAATCTCGGCAAGATCCTCGAGGATATACTGCGCCGCCATCCCGACATGCCAGGCGGATCCGCAGGCAACGATCACGATCCCGGATACCGAACGAAGAAGGTCATCTGTAAGGCCTGCGCCTTCAAGATCGATCCTGCCGTCGTGAATGAGGCTTCCCAGAGTATCGCGCACGGCGGTCGGCTGCTCATGGATCTCTTTGATCATAAAATGCTCAAATCCGCCTTTTTCCGCAGCTTCCGCATCCCAGGTCACCGTGGTGAGTTCCTTCTCGATTTCATCCCCGTTCAGATCAAAGAAATGGACTTC
>DBVZ01000139.1:0-152 GCA_002308255.1 Lachnospiraceae bacterium UBA1251
TTTACTGGAACCGTGATCATAGGCTGCCTTTCTGCCGCTTTTTCGGAATTCTGGTTTCTTTGCTGCAAACCGGCGGTTCAGTCCGGGATCCCCTCAGTATATTTCTGCGCGTAGGGCAGGATCGCCCGGATCGCCCGCGCGGTGTCGTCAAA
>DBVZ01000139.1:232-361 GCA_002308255.1 Lachnospiraceae bacterium UBA1251
CGCTCCCGCGGCTGCGGCTGCTAAAGCCATGGGCTTGACGAGGGACGAAAAGCCCGTCGCGTGGCTCGGATCGATAATGACCGGGAGATGCGACAGTTTCTTGATCACCGGGATCGCGGAAAGATCGAG
>DBVZ01000139.1:430-4968 GCA_002308255.1 Lachnospiraceae bacterium UBA1251
GTATTCCGCACTCATCAGCAGTTCCTGGACCGTGTTCGCGAGCCCGCGCTTTAAGAGGATGGGCTTCCGCACTTTTCCCAGTTCGCGAAGCAGGGTGAAATTCTGCATGTTGCGCGCGCCGACCTGGATGACGTCGACGTCCTCGAACAGTTCCAGCTGGGACAGATCCATGATCTCCGTCACGATCGGGAGTCCCGTGAGCTGTTTCGCTTCGAGAAGCAGCCTGATCCCGTCTGCGTGGAGTCCCTGGAACGCGTAGGGAGAGGTCCGCGGCTTGAAGGCGCCGCCGCGCAGAAGCGTCGCGCCCGAAGCCTTGACCTGCGAGGCGATCCCGCAGATCTGTTCTTCGGATTCCACGGAGCACGGCCCGGCGATGATATGAAAGGAACCGCCCCCGATGGAGACGCCGTCACTGATCCGGATCACCGAATCGGCCGGATGGAATTTTCGGTTGACGTCCTTAAAGGGTTCCGTAAGACGCTTCACGTCTTCGACGATATCGAGCTGTTCGATGAGGTCGGTGTCGACGGCGGAAGTATTGCCGACGAGACCGAGGATCGTCTGCTTGTCGCCTTCATTGACATGGACCGTGAGGCCGAGACCCTGCAGCCAGTTGATGAGGTTGCTGAACTGCTGCCGGTCGGGGTTCTGCTTCAGCAAAATAACCATGTGAAAAGAGTCCTTTCTTTTGACCTTCGTGATGCCCGCGTCTGCCTTTGCGGAAAACAAAACAGCCGCAGCCGTCGGACGGGAGCTTATAAATGGAAAAGACCCGCCGGCGCATTGCGTCAGGGCGGGTCGACAGATCTTCCTTTACTGTGAGTCCGGTGCTGCGGCTCACCCCAACGATGCTCTCCGCGTCTTCATAAAACGCGCAAAGTCAAAGGTAAAGCCGAAAAAAGAATTGCTGCCGGAGATCGTTTTCATAATTAATACCGGAAAAAATATAATTACCAGATGCGTTGCATTCTATCACGCATCATTTGGATTGTAAAGCTTTTTCAAGCGGTTTCCAGACGATCAGGGCGACCGCGCAGCCGAGGAGCGCCGTGACAAGCTGGGTGACGGAAAAGGTCATTTTCATGGCCGCTTTTGCCGGGTCCGGGATCTTTGTCCCGAAGACGGGAAGCATCACATACCAGACCAGGACCCACAGAAATGCAGCCTTTGCGGCGGACCCTGTAATGAGCGAGAGCACATTGCCGTTCTTTTTGTAAAAATATGCGGCTATCGCTATGATGCAGTTGCTGATCATGATCACGGGAAGCATCAGCGGGATCATCTGCAGGATCGGCGTCGCGCCGACGAGAAAAGCAACGAGCGGCGCGATGACGGAAATGATCAGGCCGGAGGCAGGACCCGTTGACAGGACGGCGATCACGATCACGGCGTTGACAGCGGGACCGGTAATGTAGACGGAAATGCCTTTCATCAGCTGAAATACGATGCAGACGGCAAGAAGGATTCCCGTGCGTGCGATGGTTTTCGCATTCATTTTTATTCCTCCTCCAGAACGGAAAGCAGATCCTGATAGGAGCTTTCGTAAGCGTGCGCATGTTTGGATTCCTTCTGGTTCTGCAGGACCGCCTTCTGTGACTTCGCGATCGGCTGTACGGTTCCGGCGCCGCCGACGCAGCCGCCCGGACAGGCCATGCCTTCCAGCAGGTAGCCGTTGTATTTGCCGGCTTTTGCGGCCATCAGCATTTTCCGGCAGTTGTCGAGACCCTCCGCGCGTTCGATCTTCACCTCGCGGTCCGGATAGCGCTCTTTGATGACATTGGCGACCGCATCCGCGACGCCGCCGCTGATAGCGAAGGTGCGTCCGTCGCCGCTCGCGCCGTGCATGGCGCTGTTTCCTTCGAGAGAAGAGAAGTCGATCTCTTTGGCATCGAACATGCCCATGACTTCTTCGAACGTCAGGACAAAATCGACATCACTGCGGATCGACCGGCGGCTGGCCTCCAGCTTTTTCGCCGCGCAGGGACCGATAAACGCCACTTTGCAGCCGGGATGTTTCTGCTTGATGAGGCGTCCGGTCAGTACCATCGGCGTGAGAGCCATGGAGATGCACTCCGCATACTGCGGGAAAGTCTTCTTTGCCATGACGGACCAGGCCGGGCAGCAGGAGGTGCCCATGAAGGGGATCTTGTCCGGAACTTCTTTCACGAAGTCCTCTGCCTCTTCGAGCGTGCACAGGTCCGCGCCGATCGCGACTTCGATGGCGTCCGCAAATCCGAGTGCGCGGAATGCGGCCCTCATCCTGTCGAGCGTGAGGTCCGGCCCGAACTGGCCGACGACAGCCGGCGCGATGGCGGCGTAGACCGGGGTGTCGCTCCGGATCGCCTGGATGACCTGGAAGATCTGGGCTTTGTCGGCGATCGCTCCGAACGGGCAGTTGGCGAGACACATGCCGCAGCTGACGCATTTCTCCTGATCGATGTCCGCGCGGCCGTATTCATCGGAACGGATCGCTTTCATGCCGCAGGCTTTCGCGCAGGGCCGCTGCATTTTCAGGATCGCCCCGTACGGACAGGCTTCCGCGCATTTTCCGCATTTGATGCATTTCTCCGGATCGATCACCGAACGGCCGTGCTCGAGGCGGATCGCGTCTTTCGGGCACACTTCCCGGCAGGGATGGGCAAGGCAGCCCTGACACTGGTCGGTGACGCGCATCTCATTGTCGGGGCAGGCGTGGCAGGCGAATTTGATGACATTGATGAGCGGCGGCTCATAATACTTTTCCGGCTTGACGCACTCAGCCGCCCCCGTGGAGACCGGCGCGTGTTCCGAGACGGTCCGGAGATTGAGTCCCAGCGCAAGGCGCATGCGCTCTTTCACGATAGCCCTCTCAAGGAAAATGCTCTCGCGGTATGTGGAAACCTCCCCCGGGATCACGCGGTACGGGATCAGCTCCATTTCGGAGAGATCACCGTCTTTGTAGTTATAGGAAAGCTGCGCGATTTCCGAAAAAACGCGCTTCCGGATGTCATTGACAGAAGTGTAGATTCCTCTCACGCTCATAGATGTCTCCTCCTTTCCGGCCGGTCTGACCGGATTAAGTATATTTTACCATGAGTCCGGAAAGATTGCGGAGAAAATACAATTTCCGCATCAAAAAGAGCAAATCTGAGGAAATCAGCCTACAGAGTGTCGGAAAATGAAGACGCCGGGGATCAGAACACCGTTCCCGGAACCAAATAGTAAAGCAGGATTCCTGCCAGCAGATGCAGGATGAGAAAGAGCGGTACGAGCACCATGAATTTCGCCTTCCGGGTCTTGTGGTGAAAGACGAGCATACCCATGAGTGCACCGGGGGATCCCCCGAAAAAAGCCAGCGCAAGAAGAACACGCTCCGGGACGCGGTAAGCGTGCCGACGGGCGAGCTGTTTGTCCCTGCCGTAAACAAAGAAAACGGCGCAGTTGAAAAGGAAAAGGACCGCGGCTGAAATATTCAAAGAAAAACTCCTCAAAACAGTGCTGAAAACAGAATGATCAGGGCGAATCCATTTTATCGCACGATATTCCGTTTTTCTACCCGGGACGGCCATTTTCTGTTCAGAGAAGGGGACGGAGCAGGGCAGAATATGATATAATATTTTAGTTAATTTCAAAGGAGGTACGCCATGAATCAGATCGAACAGCTGCAGCAGATCATTGATGAATGCAAACATATCGTGTTCTTCGGAGGAGCCGGAGTCTCCACCGAGAGCGGCATTCCGGATTTCAGGAGCAAGGACGGCCTTTACAACCAGCACGACGTGCAGTTTGACCGCTACACGCCGGAGTATCTCCTCAGCCGTGACTGCCTTGTGGACCATCCGGACGTATTCTTTGAATTTTACCGTCAGAAACTGGACGTGACCGGGATCGAGCCGAACGCCGCTCATAGATTCCTTGCGAAGCTGGAGGCTGCGGGAAAACTCGACGGCGTCATCACCCAGAACATCGACGGACTGCATCAGAAGGCGGGAAGCGTCAACGTACAGGAAGTGCATGGTTCCACGCTGCGGAACTACTGCATGAAATGCCGCAGGAAAGTGCCGTCGGATTATATCTTCCGGGCCCTGAACGGTCCGGCGGCGCCGGACCCCGAAGAGTCGCCGGAGAAAGCAAATGCGCTGGAAAACGGCATCACGGTGAAGTCAAAGAACGGTATTCCGATCTGTCCGTACTGCGGCGGAACGATCCGCCCGGACGTGACGCTCTACGGCGAACCCCTTGAAAAGTACGTCTGTATCGGGGCGATCCGCGAGATCACCAACGCGGACACGCTGATCGTCGCGGGAACGTCCCTTTCCGTGGAACCGGCCGCGTCCTTCCTTTCCCACTTCCGGGGAAAACACCTGGTTGTGGTCAACCGGGAGCCGACGGCCGCGGATGAAAGCGCTTCGCTGGTCCTGCACGAGGACGTTTCGGAGGTTTTCGCCCGCCTGCTGCAAAAGACCGGCGGAGAGATTGACGGGAAGGAATAAAAAACATATAATGTCACCAGCCACTTGAAGCTTCTTCGGGGATGGGTGAAATTCCCTACCGGCGGT
>DBVZ01000036.1:0-128 GCA_002308255.1 Lachnospiraceae bacterium UBA1251
TAGACGCCCTCCGCCATGCGGATAATATAAAGCATCTCATCGGCATTGAAATTAGTGAAAGAGAATCCGGTCCCCTCTCCCGTAAATTCATTGTACGGGACGACCGTATCCTTAAGTCCGCCGGTCTC
>DBVZ01000036.1:134-5509 GCA_002308255.1 Lachnospiraceae bacterium UBA1251
GCCGTAGCGCAGGGCGATCAGCTGGGACAGGCCGCAGGGTTCGAATTGCGACGGCATGAGGAACGCGTCCGATCCGGCATAGATCCGGTGGGACAGCCCCTCATTGTAGTAAAAACGCGCCGCCACCTTGCCGGGATACTTCGACTGGAAGAACCGGAGCATCTCCTCGTACCGGTATTCTCCTGTCCCGAGAACACAGATCTGCACGCAATCCGTACAAAGCGTGTCCATCACATAGGCGACGAGATCGAGGCCTTTCTGCTCGGTCAGTCTCGTGACCATGGAAATGAGCATGGCATCCGGATTCCTGTCAAGACCGAGTTCTTCCTGCAGCGCTGCTTTCGCTCCGGGTTTCAGTTCCCGGAAATTCGTACTGTCGAAGTGGACGGGGATAGACGGATCTTTGGCGGGATCAAACTGCACGTAGTCGATGCCGTTGACGATGCCGCGAAGATCCGCGGAGCGGGCACGGAGCAGGCCGTCGAGGCCTTCCCCGTAGTATTCTCCTTTGATCTCTTCCGCGTAGGTGCTGCTCACGGTCGTGATCGCGTCGGCATAGACGAGACCCCCTTTGAGCATATTTCCGTTGTTCCGGAATTCGAGTTTATCGGGAGTAAAGAGGTACATGGGCAGACCGGAGACGCGGCTCACAGTCCCGATATCCCACATCCCCTGGAATTTCAGGTTATGGATGGTCATGATCGAGCGGATCCCCCAGTAGAAGGGGTCTCCCTGGAATTCATTTCTTAAATACACCGGGATGAGACCGGTCTGCCAGTCATGGCAGTGAATGATGTTCGGCTGGAAACCGATCAGCGGCAGGATGGAAAGAACAGCCTTTGAGAAGAAAGCGAACCGCCCGATATCGTAAGGGATCCCGTCATAGGGCTGGTTCGATGTGAAATAATCCTGGTTGTCGATAAAATAATGCGGCACGCCTTCATAATCCAGGTGCAGCACGCCGACATAATTATCCCTTTCGTTGAAAGGCATATAGAAAGAACCGATGAAGTCCATCTTGTCTTTCCACTCCTGAGCGATGCAGGAATAAAGAGGCAGAACGGTCCTTACATCAAAATACTTCTTATCGATATACTTCGGGAGCGCACCGGCCACGTCGGCAAGACCGCCGGTCTTAATAAACGGAACGACCTCCGATGCCGCGAATAAAATATTCTTCATGATTCCGCCTTTCTTCCTTTTCGGAATGTTTCGGACATGGCCTTCATCTCCGCGGCCGCGCGCTGTGTCTGTCCGGTCACCTGTGCTCCTCCGAGCATCCGCGCGAGCTCCTCTACGGCGCCTTCCTCCGAGAGCTTTCTCACTACCGTTTTCGTCTGTCCGTCTCCTACTTCTTTTTCGATGAGGAAATGATGATCCGCCATCGAAGCGATCTGGGGCAGGTGGGTGATGCACAGAACCTGTCTGCCGGAAGATACGCCGGCAAGTTTCTCGGCGACCTTCTGGGCCGTTCTGCCGCTGATGCCCGTGTCGATCTCATCGAAAATCAGAGTGTCGGCTTCCTCCTGCTGCGCGAACATCGCCTTGATGCCGAGCATCATCCTGGACAGCTCGCCGCCGCTCGCGATCTGACGCAGGGGGCGCCTCGCTTCGCCGGGATTCGTGGAGATCATAAATTCGACCGCATCCGCGCCGTTCTCTCCGCAATCCTCTTTTTCAGTAAGTTCAATAGCAAAATCGACCTGAGCGAAATTCAGTTCCTTAAGCTGCTCCGCCACCTCTTTTTCAAAAGAATCCGCGGCTTTCCGGCGCTCTCCGTGCAGGGTATCCGCCGCTTCCTTCAGCTTTTTTTCCGCGTCGGAGAACTGTTTTTCCGCCTCGGATTTTTTATCTTCCAGATGGCGGAGCGTATCCAGTTCTTCCACCCGCGCTTCATATGCCTTCATGACCGATTCGATCGAACCGCCGTATTTCGATTTCAGGCGGTTCAGCACGTTCAGGCGGTTTTCGGTCTCCATAAGGCGCTCCTCGTCGTAGGAGAATGAATCGATATAATCGGAGATCTCCCGGTTGAAGTCATTGAGCAGGGAGTCGATCTCGGAGATCATCCGGCACAGATCCTCCGCTTCCGGATCCAGCCGTCCGATCCCGGAAAGCTCCCGCACAGCCATTCCGACCGCGTCGCCGGCGCCGTTCATGTCATAACCCGTCAGAGCGTGCGCACCCTGCACGGATTCCATGATCTTCTGACCGTTCGCAAGTTTCCGGTACTCTTTCTCGAGTTCCTCGTCCTCGCCCGGGATCAGAGCTGCTTCCTCGATCTCTCCGGCTTCATAGCCGAGAAGATCCATTTTTCTCAGGCGCTCGTCTTCATTCATGGAGAGGGCAAGAAGCTGTTTTTCCGCCTCTTTTTTCTGACGGTACAGGGAGCTGCACTTCTCCTTCAGGGGCCGCACCGTCTTTTTCCCGTACTCGTCGAGGAGCGCAAGCTGCCGGGAGGCATCCTGCAGGGTCTGATGCTCGTTCTGCCCGTAGATATCAAGAAGATACGGCGCAGCCGCCTTAAGGCGCGCCGCTGTGAATGTCTCGTCGTTGACGCGTATGGTGCTGCGTCCTTCCCCGATCTTTCTGGAAATGAGAACGATCCCGTCCGCACCGACGGGCATCTCCATTTCGCGGAGCGCTTTCAGCGCCGTCGGCCTACGGACCTCAAATTCGAGCTCCACGAGCGCGTATTCCGCGTCCTGCCGCACCAGATTTTTGCTGACACGTCCGCCCAGCGCCGCCGCGATCGATTCAATGAGCACGGATTTTCCCGCGCCGGTCTCGCCGCTGAGGATATTCAGCCCGTCTCCAAAGGTCAGATCGACCTCCCTGACCAGGGCCAGATTCCGGACATGAAGGTTTTTCAGCATAATTACCTCATTATCTCGTTCATTTTATTGAAAAAGCTCTCTCCGTCCTCCGGGGAGCGCAGGACACACATGATCGTGTCGTCTCCGGCGATGCACCCGAGTACTTCTCTCCAGTCAAGGGAGTCCAGTGCCGCCGCGGCAGCCATTGCCATGCCGGAGATCGTCCTCAGCACTATGATATTTCCGGAAATCTCCATGGAAACATACGCGTCTTTCAGGACACGTCTGTAGCGCTGGCTGAGATCGACATTTCCCTCCGGGCTCTGGACGTATTTCTGTCTGCCGTTCTCAAGGTGCACTTTCTGCAGCTGCAGCTGACGGATATCCCTCGATACCGTCGCCTGCGTGACTGTAAAACCTGTCTTGTTGAGAAGATCCGCGAGTTCCTCCTGAGTCTCGATATCGTACTGACGGATCAGGAGCAGGATCTGCTGGTGTCTTGCATTTTTCATTTTTCTTCATCCTCTGGGCCGCACGGGGCGGCAGTTTGCATGTTCTTAAATTAAATAAGTTGCATTTTGTGCCGGAGAATCTCAAGAAAACTGATATTGCTTAGTTTTATGATCTTCGTCGTATAGGCAGCCGTATAGACTTCGACGGTATCGCCGCTCTTAAGAAGCGTCTCGTCTTCGCCGTCGAAATACACGGCGGCTGCCTCAGGGCTCTTGTACCTGTCTTCCCCGATCATGACGCGGATCCTGTCCGTATCGGGGAAAATGATGCTTTTTGAATGAATCATATGCGCGGCGACCGGCGTCATGATGATCATCGACGCGGAGGGAGAGACGACCGGGCCTCCCGCGGATAGGCTGTATCCCGTGGACCCCGTCGGCGTCGCCAGGATGATGCCGTCGGCGTTGAACCGGCTTAAGGGAACCTCGTTGATGTAGCTTTCGAACTGTACGACGCGGAGCGGGCCTCTTCTCGAGACGACGATGTCGTTGAGCGCGTATCCTTCGGCGATCAGCGATCCATCCCGGATCACCTTTCCCTCGAGCATCATGCGCTCTTCCACGGTGAAATCGTCCTCGAGAAGCTGATCGAGTGCCGCGCAGACGGATTCTTTTCCGACTTCGGCTAGGTAACCGAGATTGCCGAGGTTGATGCCGATGATCGGGATGTTGATCTTCACGATCCTTCTCGCGGCCCTGAGGACCGTGCCGTCGCCGCCGAGGACGATGAGGCAGTCCGCATCATCCTTCAGTTCGCTGCCGTCGGAAATGACGCGGGAGAAAGCTCCCCTCTCTTCCAGATAACGGACTATCTTTTCGGTAATGCTGCCGGTCGGGTCTTTTTCCGCGTTCCTTAGCAGGTAAAACTGTCTCATAATCGTATCCTACTGTATTTCGTGTGCAAAAAAAGGTACAGCCAGGTGCGTTTCTATTTTTGAAGGGCTTCGTGTGCTTTCCGGACGGTCTCTTCCGGAAGGACAGCGGGAGCCGTTCCCTCTTCCTGTCCGGACGCTTTCCGCAGCCAGATCAGGAATTCGATATTTCCTTCCGGTCCCCGGATCGGCGAATAGTCAAGCCCGTACGGCTTAAGACCGTTGTCACCCGCAAACCGGATCACGTTTTCGATCACTTCCGTCTGCACATCGCCGTCGCGAACGACGCCGTGCTTGCCGACCTTCTCTCTTCCCGCCTCGAACTGCGGCTTGATGAGGCATACGAGTTCCCCGTCCTCCGTGAGAAGCGCCGTAACGGCCGGCAGGACCTTGGAAAGGGAAATAAAGGAAACATCTATGCTCGCGAACGAAGCTTTCTCTCCGAGGTCCTGAGGCACCACATAGCGGATGTTGGTCTTCTCCATGCAGACGACGCGCGGATCATTGCGAAGACGCCAGTCCAGCTGTCCGTACCCGACGTCGATCGCGTAGACTTTCGCGGCTCCGTTTTGCAGCATGCAGTCCGTAAATCCGCCCGTGGAAGCTCCGATATCAAGGCATACCCGGCCGGTCAGATCGATCGGGAAGACCTGCAGCGCCTTCTCGAGCTTGAGACCGCCCCGGCTCACATAGCGCAGAGTCTCGCCGCGGACCTCGACAAGGGCATTTTCGGGAAAACTCATGCCCGCCTTGTCTTCTTTCAGCCCGTCCACATAGACGACGCCCTCCATGATCAGGGCTTTCGCCTTCTCTCGGGACGGCGCGAGTCCCCGCTTTACGACCAGGACGTCAAGCCGCTCTTTTTTTACCGCGGACTTCTCCTTGCCCGGCATCCTGTCACTCCCCAGGCCGGAGGCTCTCAATCTCGCTGAGCGCTCCGTCCTTCGTTACTTTCAGCATTTTCTTTTCGACAAGGTCGATCCTTCCGGTGACTTCCTTCAGCATCTCCATGCCTTTTTCATATAAGGAAAATGACTCCTCGAGCGGTACCTCACCGCTCTCGAGCAGCGCGGCGGTCTTCTCGAGCTCCCCGAACAGGTCCTCGATGCTGCAGTCCGCGTATTTCTTCTCTTCTGTCACTTTCTTGTCCTTTCCTGATAAAAAGCGTCTTCCGT
>DBVZ01000036.1:5549-8000 GCA_002308255.1 Lachnospiraceae bacterium UBA1251
CGCACCGCGCCGATGCTCCTCACCGGCGTACCGTCAGCTTTCTCCGTAAAGGAGAACCCCTGGCGGAGTCTTCCGAGCGGCGACAGGCCGTGCAGTTTCTCAATGAGCACCATGAGCCGCTGATTCTCATTCCGTATCCGCGCATTCATCTTTTCGGTGAGAAACGCCCCGTCCGATTCCGCCAGCTCTTTTGCTTCCCTGATCCTCCTAAAGACGGTCTCCGTCATCCTCTCTTCGAGATCCGCGGCATGCACCCTCATGTCATTGATCTGCCTCTCCGGGCTCTTATAGCGCAGGACGCCGCGGTACCTTCTGATCCTTTCGCGGTAGACGCTGATCGTCCGCTCAAGGGGCGTGCGGAGCCTCATTTCCAGCTGCTCCGTTCTGTCAAAGAAAGTCCGGATCTCGAAGACAGCCTTTTCCGCTGCCGCCGACGGCGTCGCGGCCCGCAGGTCCGCGGCAAAATCGGCGATTGTCGTATCCGTCTCATGGCCGATCCCTGTGATGACGGGCGTATTGCTCCCGAAGATCGCCCTCGCGACTTCCTCCTCGTTGAATGCCCAGAGATCCTCGATCGAACCGCCGCCTCTTCCGACAATAATGAGATCGAGGCCCATGCCGTCAAGGACGCGGATGCCTTCCGCGATGTCGGCGGCGGCTCCTTTCCCCTGTACCTGTGCCGGGTAAAGATAAAGCTGCACGAAGGGATTCCGGTTCGCAGTCACGCGCTCGATATCCCGCACCGCGGCGCCGCTCGACGCCGTGACGACGCCGATCCTTGTTGCATAGCGCGGGATCGGCTTCTTGTAGCGCTCGTCGAACATGCCCGATTCCTGAAGCTCCTGCTTAAGCCGCAGGAACTTCTCATAGAGCTCTCCGGTCCCCTCCGGACGGATGTCCCTCGCGTAGAGCTGGTATTTCCCGCCCTCCTCGTAGACGTCCACATAACCGGAAACGATCACGGTGTCCCCGTCCCGCAGCCGGAAACGGAGGTTTCGCGCACTGGAAGCAAACATCACGCCGGCGATCGTCCCGCCCCGGTCTTTCAGGGAGAAATAAACATGCCCGCGCGGGTGATATTTGAGATTCGAGAGCTCGCCCCTCACAAATACGGACGAGAGCATCACGTCCTTATGGACGAGATCCCGGATATACCGGTTGATCTGCGTGACGGAAAATACAGTGGTCATTCGTTCTTTTCCGCAGCGATCACGCCGAGGATCCCGTTGATAAAGGAAGAGGACTCCTCTCCGCCGTAGGCTTTCGCCAGTTCCACGGCTTCGTTGATCGCGACGCCGTCCGGGATGCTGTCATCAAATACCAGTTCATAGACAGCAAGACGAAGGATCGACAGATCGACTCTGCTCATGCGGTCGATCCTCCACCCTTTCGCCGTCTGCGTGATCTTCCCGTCGATCTCCGGGTAACACTTTACGATCGCGTCGTAACGTGTTTCGAGCGCCCATCGCTCGTCTTCCCCGAGGGATTCGATCTCATCCAGGTAAATGCTCATGCGCGAGGGCATGTCGTCCCCCGCGAACTCATTCATATACAGCAGTTTGATAAGATGTTCCCGTACCTGGTGTCTTGTCATCATTATTCTCTGTTCTGGAGATCGACGGCCGCAACGCGGATCTTGATCTCCTCGACTTTCATGCCCGTCATGTTCTCGACGGAGCTTTTAACGCGTTCCTGGACTTCCCTGGTGATATCCATGATGTTGCGGTCATAGTCCACGTTCAGGGCGAGGTCGAAACGGACTTCGCCGTCCTTCACTTCGGTTTTGACCCCCTGCGCGAGCGAGCGTCCGCTTACCTTCCGGACCGTCTCGGTCGTGATATTTCCGCCGAGCGAAGCGACGCCGTCGACTTCCGTCGCGGCATAAGCGGCGATCAGCGGGATGAGGTCATCCGCGATCCGGACCGTGCCGAGTTCTTCCTCCCTGAGGATGTAGGTGTTTCTTGCATCTGCCATAATAGACCTCCGATGCTGTCTGCAGCATACTTAACAAAATTATATCAAAAGCGTATTTTCTCTTCAATCTTCTCAGTCTTCTTCCGACCAGCCGCCGAACGCGCTCAGTTCGAGGTCGTTGTTCCTCTCGAGCGTCATGCCGATGCTCCAGCGGTGGATGAAAAGAAGGAGCGGATTCCCCTTGAGGTCGACGATCTTCTTCATGTCGGACGTGCCGGACAGGTGCTCGATGTCGATCCTTTCCGGATGGACGATCCAGCGCAGGTGCTCATACGGCAGCTGTTCCATGACGATCTCCACCTTGTACTCGTTTTCGAGCCGGTATTTGAGAACGTCGAGCTGGAGCACGCCGACGACGCCGACAATGATCTCCTCCATGCCGAGGGACAGTTCCTGGAAGATCTGGATCGCGCCTTCCTGGGCGATCTCCTCGATCCCCTTGATGAACTGCTTGCGCTTCATGGTGTCGACCTGGCG
>DBVZ01000036.1:8005-8175 GCA_002308255.1 Lachnospiraceae bacterium UBA1251
AAATGCTCCGGCGCGAACGTCGGGATATTGCCGTATCGGACGCTGTCGCCCGGCATGCAGACGGTATCGCCTATCGAGTAAATGCCGGGGTCGAACACCCCGATGATATCCCCTGCCCAGGCCTCCGACACGACGTGGCGGTCGTCCGCCCTCATCTGCTGGGGCTGGGG
>DBVZ01000128.1 GCA_002308255.1 Lachnospiraceae bacterium UBA1251
GGATCATAGAAGCCGCCGCCGTTGACGCCGCCGAGGGCGTCATAGTTCGAAATCATCTGTTCCAACGTCAAGCCGGTGTCGCCGTATCTGTCCGGTGTTCCGACAAATACCCGGAACGGATCCTGAACAACCATGAGGATCCCGCGATAGTTCGCGCCGGTAATACCGATGAACTCAATACCGTCACCGGCATCGGTGGAATCCGAACCGCTGACCGGATCGCTGCCGTGCACGGTTTCTCTGTGCGTGGCGGTGATGGTAACGAGAGAAGTGTCGACCTCCTCCTGTTCCGGAACTTCTTCACGATAGCTCATGATCTCCGCGACGCGCGATTTCGGAAGAAACAGATCCGGGATGAAGCCGATCGCGCTGGTCTCCTTCAGAGAGCGGGTGAGCAATTCCTGGGCAGAGGGGGACGGTCCGCGCAGCACAACCCAGACAACGCCGACCACGGCAATGAACAGCAGAACGATCGTTGTAAAGAGCACAAGCAATGCGCGTAGTATAATCTTAAGAGTTTTATTCTCTTTCATAGGATCCAATCTCCGAAGAAAAACCGATTTACAAATCCGCTTCCGCGCATTAAGATATAAACACGAAATAAGGATCAGGATTCAACTCTTTTATTATACTGTTTTCGACAGAAAATGACAAGAACGAATCTTTGGCAAAACTGCGGAGGGATTTTATATGCTCACACAGGAAGCAGCGGCGGAGCGGGTAAGTATTGTCCTGCCATCACTGAATCCATCAGAGAAATTTGATACCGTTGTTGACGGGCTTGTGGACGCCGGGTTTCGCAGCATTGTGATCGTCGACGACGGAAGCCGCGCGGAGAACAAGGAGCACTTTGCCCGGGCGGCAGAATATGACCAGGTAACGGTTCTGACACACGATGTCAACCGCGGCAAAGGCGCCGCGCTGAAAACCGCTTTTAAATGGATCAGCGAGCATCGACCCGACTGCGCCGGCGCGGTTACGATCGACGGCGACGGTCAGCATCTGCTGAAGGATATCATTCGCTGCGCCGAGGCGATGGAAGCCGATCGGGTCATCGTCATGGGCTGCCGGGATTTCTCTTCGGACAATGTTCCGGCCCGCAGCCGGACGGGAAATCGGATCACATCCTTTGTGTTTCGCATTCTGTGCGGTATCCGCCTCAGCGATACGCAGACCGGACTGCGCGCGCTGCCCTCTGTGCTTTTCCCTGAGCTTTTGCAGGTCCGCGGAGATCGATTCGAGTATGAAACAAATATGCTGCTGGAGCTGACGCGGCGCGGCGTGAAGCTGCGTGAGATTCCGATCGAGACGGTCTATGAGGATGACAACAGCGAGAGCCATTTCCGACCGATCCGGGATTCCTTCCGAATCTACAAGTTCATACTGCTTTATGCGCTTTCGTCTCTGATGGGAGCGGTCGCCGATCTGCTTGTCTTTTATCTCTTCCGCCGCTTGTTTGAAGGACATATGGAGGACGGTACCGCGGTCCTTCTTTCCACCGTGATCGCGCGAGCCGTTTCATCGTTTCTGAATTTCAATCTGAATCACAAAGTCGTGTTCCACGGAGAAGATGCTTACGGAAAAACGATGCTGCGCTATTATTGCCTGGCGATACCGCAGATGCTGCTGTCCGCAGGCTTGGTCGCTCTGCTGAGCCGCCTTGCGGAGACCGGCGCGACGATCCTGACAACGGGCATCAAATTCTGTGTGGATGTGCTTCTTTTCTTTATCAGTTACCGCATTCAGCGAAAATGGGTTTTCAAATGAAAAATAAAAACCCGGAATAGAAAAAAGTGGACGCTTTCAAAGCGTCCACTTTTTTGGCACCGGGAGAAGGATTCGAACCCTCACAGACGGAGTCAGAGTCCGGCGTGCTACCTTTACACAATCCCGGTACAAACAGGCAAAATGTATTATATCCGATTTCCGGGGATTGTCAAGATGTTTTTCTCTTTTTTTGCTTTCTTGCAGATTCCGTCGGATCAGCGCTTCGCTTGAGAGCGTACCATAGATCGGACGCGCAGCGGACGTCATCATAGGTGATCTCGCCGACCGGATCGTAGCGCGCCGGCAGATACATCTCCGTAAGGGCGGCTGGGTCCGCGCCGGGAAACGCATCCGCGCAGGCGAGGGCCAATTCACTCGCCGTCATTCCATCCGTGATCGAGATGCCGCGGCGGCGGCATTCCGATAGAAATCGCCAGTAGTACCAGCGGACAGCAAGCCGGGGATCACGAGGCCGCATGAATCCCGGCTTTCTCGGCGGCATCATGGAAGAAGCTGCAGCGTCTTCATGTTCTTTCCATGGACTGGCGTCACGTTTTGACGACTGATCGCCCAAAAGACGTCGGAATACGAGGAAGAGGATCAGCAGAAGGATCGCGATCGCAAACGCGATCAGAAGGACTTTCAGCCAGCGGAGATCCGCGGTGTATTCCTGATACTCCTCACCGAGTCCCATCATTTCCGCACCGCTCTGAAGATCGATCTTCAGCGGTTCCGGGTTGCCCTTCGTCCGGGAGATCAGCCAGGAGGCGATGAGATACAGGACATACAGCAGCGCAGAGATTCCGATGGCCGCAGCATAGATCAGTGGCGCGATCATGTTGCGGTAGATGAAGCCGACGACCTTGAGTAAAAGCTGCGGCGCCTTGCCGATCGTCAGGAAGACGCAGATGACAATAAACACTGCCATATAGATTGCCTGACGAAGCCCATCCGGGCGTTCTTCGCGCAGCATCCGAAGCAGACATACGCCGCAGAACAGCATGCATGTGAGGTAGGGGACCGCTCCGACCAGGGAAATCGAAAAGCGCCCGGGGAAGACCGGCCCGAATACCATCAGCACCAGCATCCACATCCCGAAGGAAAAATGCGAACGAAAGCTTGCGTAATCGGTATATACCCGGTCCGTGCACATGGTAAAGCAAAGATAGAGCCAGACGGGAAGGGCATGGAGCATCTGAGCCGTTGACGGCCGCGAAAGAAGGGCAAGAAGCGGGAGCAGAAGAGGAAGCAGCCGAAGCGCACGGGGAGCCTTCTCATAAAGATTCCGGGAGCGCAGAAACGCGTCAAGGAAGATCGAAGCGGCGAGCGAGAGAAAGCAAAACGCGGAGGGCGGGGTTTTCGCGGCAAGCGAGAGATAATACCCAAACACGGTATAGAACAGGGACAGATC
>DBVZ01000102.1 GCA_002308255.1 Lachnospiraceae bacterium UBA1251
CCGGAAAAGATACAATTCACGGCAGGGGCAACACAACATGGTCTCTCAACAAAAAACCGTACCATCTTACGCTCGAATACCCGCACGACCTTCTCGGTTCCGGCTCTTCAAGGCACTGGATCCTGCTTGCAAACGCACTTGACCGGACCAACCTCCGGAATAAAATCGTCCATGACGCAGCCGGATTCGCCGGTCTTTCATGGACGCCTTCCTGCGATTATGCCGATGTATACCTGAACGGGGTCTATAACGGCCTTTACCTTCTGACGGAACAGATTGAGACAGGCAGTGACAGACTGAAAATTGATCCCGCTTCAGGAGGTTTCCTGTTTGAGATCACAAACAAGCCTTCGGAAGAAGACACCACTTTCAGCACAAAAGCCCACAGGTCTGTCCGGCTCCGCGAGCCGAAATCTTGCACCGAGTCGCAACTGGAGACAATCCGAAAAAAGGTACGGGAAATGGAAACCATGATCCGCGGGCTTCCAGACAATGGCGCCTGGCCGGAACAACTGGATCTTGACTCGTTCGCGGGAAGATTTCTGATCGATGAGTTTTTCATCAATCTTGACAGCGATATGGCCAGTTCCTATTATTATTGGAATCCGGATTCCGGAAAAATGTTCGCCGGTCCGATATGGGATTATGATCTGAGTTGCGGCAGCACCGCGAATATCTGGTCCACGCAGTCCCGTTATCCGGATCAGATCTTTGCGATCGGCAAGTTCTATTACAGACTGCTTTACAATACTCCCGTGTTCCGTGAAAGAGTCATCTCTCTTTACAGGGACACGTTCCTCCCCGCTTTCAGCGATTATCTGCATGATGTTCTCCCCGCAATTCGGGAACGCATCCTTGCCGCCGAAGGTATGAACGATGTCCGCTGGGCAGGATCTGCCGGGGAATCCGCCTCACAGACCTCAGAAGGGCTCATGCAATTCTTCAGCGACCGTATCAGCTATCTGGGCAACGTGTGGATCAAAGGGATTCCTTACTGCTCCGTCTGGTTCTGCGATCAGAGCAAGACTGTTGTGAATCATCTGTCGTTCCCTGTTTCCGGCGAGCCTTTTCCCATCCCTTCTCCTGCGGATTTCGGCATGGATTTGTCCTCCGTCTGGTATGTCAGAGGCACCGATCAGGTCTTTACCGCGGAAAATACCGAGCCGGGCGAGATCTATCTCTGTCCGGTCTCTGAGACGGAGTACCAGAATCAGCCCCAAACCGGAACGGACTTTGGAGATGAGGAGCCGCAGGATATCGGTTTGCTCGACTACATAAAAAGGGTTTTGCGTCACGAATGGAAGATCGTTATCCCGCTGGGCTGCTTCCTTATTCTCCTTGCGGTTCTCGTGGTATACTTGATCCGTGATTCCCATCCGCCGAAAAGCAGAGGCAAGCAATGATGAAAACCAGCCGTACAATCTGCCGTCTCATTCTGCCGCTTCTGTTTGCCGTCCTTCTGGCCGCAGGCATTCTTGTGTTTGTTTTTTCCCGCAATCCCGCGCATGATGATATCGCAGAAGATATCCTCCGCTTCGATTTGCTGTCCGGAGAGGAAACGGCTGCCCAGGTATGCTCGTGGAGCGGAAACGGAACGGATTTCTTCCTTTTTCTCCCATCCTTTGCGGATCCGGACAAAATAGTTTTCGCGCCGCTTCACAACACACAGTTAGCACTTAACGGACGAGTGTTTCAAAAGGGCGACCGGCTCTCTTCCCTGTCTTCGGACGAAAAGTATGACATGACCATTTCGGGACATTCCTCTGAACACCTGACCTTTAGCGTCATGCGTGCGTCGAATATCCCCTCCCTGTTTGTCATGAACTCTTCACGCGCCATGGAAAAAGTCCATGCCGATAAAAACCACAAGGAAAAAGCGTCTGTTGTCCTTCTGACGGAAAACGGAACAGCGGAATACGAAGGCGTCGGGCTGGATGAGATCAAAGGCAGGGGCAACAGTTCCTGGAATCTGGACAAAAAGCCGTATCATCTGACGCTTTCCTCCGCCGCATCGCTCCTCGGCATGAACAGTTCCCGCCACTGGGTCCTTCTTTCCAACGGCTGGGACAGAACAAGCCTCAGGAACAAACTCGTTTATGATTTTGCAGGAAAAACGTCGCTTCCGTGGACACCGGAATGCCGGTATGTCGATCTGTTTGTCAACGGAACATATAACGGGCTCTATCTTCTTTCCGAGCAGGCGGAATTCGACGCAGGACGGATCAGCCCTTCCGATCCTGGAAACAGCTTTCTTGCAGAGATAACCCAGCTGCGAAAAATTGGCGAACACGATCATTTCTTCCGAACGGAGAGCGGACGCTGCTTCAAGATTGTAGAGCCGGAGAAATACAAAGACAAAAGGTACTCGTCCATCTGTCAGACACTGCAGCGCATGGAAGACGCCATCCTTTCCCTCACGGAGGACGGCGTATGGCCGGATTATCTGGATCTTGATTCCTTCGTCCGAAGGTATCTGATCGATGAAGTCTTCCTTAACTTTGACAGCGACTCTTCCAGCTCCTATTATTATTGGGACGCTTCAGCGCAGAAAATGTTTGCTTATCCCGTGTGGGATTACGATTTGAGCTGCGGAAATCCGTCGCACGATATTGCAGACAGATCATCTTTCCCGGAACAGCTTTTTGCCAAAAACGCGCCATATTATAAGAAGATGTACGCAAACCGTATCTTCTTCCAGCGGATGACGGAACTGTACAAAACGGAATTCCTTCCTCTTTACGAGTCCCTTATGGAAAAAGATCTGCCGGATCTGGAAGCGGTTGCCGCCCTGTCCTCTTCTATGAACACAAAAAGATGGGCGGATATGTACCGGAAGATGCGCGACGGTGCGGAATCTGACTCCCTGAAAATAGCGGAACTGCATCTTTTCCTGGAGAAGCGGGACGCTTTTCTCCGGTCTGCATGGCTCGATCTGAAAGAATATGTTTCCGTCTGGATCCGCGGGAATGACGGCAGCGTTGTCAGTGTCTTCACCACAGAGGCAGGAGCAACAGCGGAATCGATCCCTTCCCCGGCTGCTTTCGGGTTTGCGGATTCCGACAGATGGTATACTGTAAGAACAGATACGCCGATCGAT
>DBVZ01000046.1:0-136 GCA_002308255.1 Lachnospiraceae bacterium UBA1251
AATATCAAGTCCTTTTAATGCCATGGCACGAGTCCCCCCTTCACATCAGATCGGCAATCATGCCGGCGATCGTCGCGACAGATTGCGGATGTCTGAGGATCACAGCATCCGAGCCTCCGGCGATGACAGCGGCGGG
>DBVZ01000046.1:147-343 GCA_002308255.1 Lachnospiraceae bacterium UBA1251
GTACATACTTCCATATCCACGCCGCGCTCCTCGCGGGAGCCCCATTCGGGGTAGTCCTCTTCCGAAACGATGGATTCCTTGACGGCCCAGGATTCCTGAGAGACCGGCGTGATGACAGGCATCTGCAGCATCACGTCGTTCTGCGCGAGCGCCGCGTCCTTCACTCTATCGAGAGTGGATGCAACGTAGTCGTAGC
>DBVZ01000046.1:373-4554 GCA_002308255.1 Lachnospiraceae bacterium UBA1251
GGCTTGATGCCCATCTGGGACAGCAGCACGTTCAGCTGTTTCGCGAGGTTGATGTCCACCGCGGACTCAGCCGAGATCTTGTTGCCGTACGCCATCACCGCAGAAGCGGCGACGGTTTTGTAGTTCTCTTCTCTCGCGGAAACGAACAGCACGTTCCTGCCCTGCAGCGCTTCCGCCAGTTTGCTGAACAGCTCTGTGTCCTTCTCCACATTTCTCGCGCCAGTGATCACAAGAGGCACGTCGATCGCTTCGGCGACCTGCTTTGCGACCTCCACGCATTCCTCCACGGGCCGGTTGTCCCCGTTGGGATCCGCTCCGTTCATCGCGAGCACCACGAAATCAGCACCGGGCATCTCCGCGGCACGCGCCGCGATCTCGGCAATTGTTTCAGCCCCTTCGTAATATGACGCGATCCCCGGGAGCGTACGGTCCACTCCGGTGTCCGTGATCTCCACGCCGATGGCGATCTTGTGCTTTGCCGGCGCGTCAAAGGTGTAAAGCGGCTTTGTGTTTGCTCCGCCGATGGTCACAGCCTTCTCTCCCGTACCGATCGTCACTTCATTGATCGACGCGGAGAAGACCTGTGGCTTGCGTGTAAAAGCCATGTTTTTTCCTCCGTTTTATCTGTTATTTTATATTCTGAAATGCCATCTGTTCACGCAGCGGAAATGCTCTCCTTACGCAAACAGTTTTTTCGCGATCTCATTGACCGCCGCTCTGGCCGGAGAGTCGTCCGGCAGTTTCGCGGTCGGTCTTCCTTCACCGTCGTATTCGTAGACCATCTCGTCGTGCGGAACGACGCCGATAAGATCGAGACCGCTCTTTTCGATCTCTTCCTTCACGCCGTCGTTGAGCACGCCGCCGGGCGCACGGTTGACGATAAGATAGATATGGTCAGCGCCGAGATCGACCTCTTTCACAAGTTCCGCGATCCGGCTGACCGCCTGGATGCCCCTTCTGGAGCAGTCTGAAACAAGAACGATGCAATTCACGGACGGGAGCACCCCTCTGCTGATATGCTCCATTCCCGCCTCATTGTCGACGATCATGTAGCGGTATGCGTTCTGAAGTTTTCTCAGCTCGGCGCTCAGCAGGTCGTTGACGAAGCAGTAGCAGCCTTTGCCCTGCGTGCGTCCCATCACCAGCATATCGAAGTCGTCATCCTCGATCAGGGCAGTATGGAACTTGGCGTCCATAAACTCCTTTTTGCTCATGCTCGCCGGGATCGGGCTCACCTCCGCCTTGTCGGCGTTCGCGATGATCTCCCGGATCTCTCCCAGCGTGTGCTCGATCTCGACGCCGAGGACCTCATTGAGGTTTGAGTTGGCGTCCGCGTCCACCGCCAGGACGGGCGTTTTCCCGTTTTTGCAGAGCCAGTCGATGAGCATGCCGCAGATCGTGGTCTTGCCTGTGCCGCCTTTTCCGGCGACCGCCAATGTAAATGTCGACATTTCTTCCTCCGTGAATGAACTAATGTAACTGCCTGCCGGTCAGTCCGGCGAGAACGTGAACCGCTGCTTCAACCCGGCGACGTCGGCGTCGATGACGACGGTGCCGTCCGGAAGCGATTCCTTTTCGAGGCTGACGCTTTTCCCTTTCAGCATATCCCGGACATATTCCTCCGGATCCTCGATGACCGGACTGCTGATGAAGACGTCCCTCATCTGATTTCCGGAACACTTGTTGAAGATCTCGCGGATCATCTCATACTGTCTTGCTTTCCGCTTCTCAAAAAGCTCGATGGTGATCTCATTGCGCACAAGATCCATGGAACGGATATTTCCCTTTACGGAAAACTCGTTGCCCATTACGTCGGTGAATATGTATTCCCCGTCGCGGCCTTCCACATTGCTGATATATTCGCCGATCTTCTCGCGCTTATCGTTTTTTACGCTGTACAGCGTGGACAGGCACATGCCTTATTCCTCCTCATTCTTCAGAAGCCTGAGCGCTTCTTCCATCAGCGTATTGCCGTCACGGAAGGCGTCGACTGCTCTGTCAAGATATTCCGCCGCCTGCGCTTTTCCCGAAAGCTCCAGTTTGTGACAGATCTCATGAAGTTCTTCGGCGTGCGATTTATTGTGATCCAGCATATATCCGAGGATCTTTACCGCCTGTTCCGTGCTTTCAAACGCTGTGATGTGCTCATGCGTGTGTTCGTGTGTGTAGCCGTGATGCGAATGTTCGTGTTCGTGCATGATATGTTCTCCTTCACCTGAAGTTTTTCTTTCTTTCGTTTCGCTTTCCCGGAAAGCGGGAATCTCTCTGTCCAGTCTGCCTGATACCTGGTACATCCGGTCATCGGAGAGTGACACGGTCACGGTCAGATACCGTCCGAACAGCTCCGCCAGCTCCTCCACAGGCATAAGGTCGTTGGAGACCTTCCCCGTATTTGCGTGCAGGCTGTTGATCGCTTCCCGGCTCATTCCGTGAGCGACCGTCAGGATGCCGCCCGGTTTCAGCGCGTGCGCCAGGTGAAAGATCAGACCTTCCGGGTCGGGAAAATGCGGCAGCGCGTTGTATATGACGATGCAGTCGAACTTTCTGCCGTAATCCGCTTCCTCCGCGTCGCCGCAGATGACTCTGACGTTCTCCTCAGGATACTTTTTTCTCGCGATCTCCACCATTCCGGGCGTGATATCGATGGCCGTGATCGAAGCGACGCCTCTTGCAAGATAATCCGAAAAAAGGACTCCCGTGCCGCATGCTACGTCCAGGATGTCCTTGCCCGCACCGACGCCGGCATCGTCCAGGATCCTGCCGATCACGGTGCTGTTTTTTCTGTTCATTTCGTCCCATTGCGGGGCGAGTCTGGAAAAGAACGCGATCACGTCGTTCTGTTTCATAAAGGCTCCGATTTTTTACAAAATAATGCAGATTGCATATGATGATATTTTAAAACTTTTCTTACTAATTTACAATACAATAAAATGCGCAAAGTTATTTGACATACAGTTTACTCTGTTCTAAAATTACAATGATATAGATATTCTGCGGTGAAGGCTACCGGACATGTAGTCCCTTTGAAAACCCGTTCCCGGACATGTTTTCGCCGTGATATCTGCAAAATGAAAACAATCTTTCGGAGGTTATATAATGCTTGATTTTGACAGACTGGCGGATGCCATGGGCGAACTCGAAGAAGACGAAGTAGTGGAAATGCTCGAAGACGTTATGGCAGAAGGCGGCGACGACGCCGCAAAGGCGATGGAAGCCTGCCAGAAAGGTATGGAGAAAGTCGGCTCCCTTTTCGAGGAAGGCGAATATTTCGTCGGTGACCTGATCTACGCCGGTGAGCTGATGACCCAAGCTGTAGAGATCCTTACCCCCGCCCTCGTAGGTTCGGAGAGTTCCGGTCCCAAGACGAAGATGATCCTCTGCACCGTCAAAGACGACCTGCACGACATCGGCAAGAACATCGTCAGAGCGATGCTGGAAGCTGCCGGATTCGACGTGGTCGACCTCGGCATCGACGTACCGGCTGAGAAAGTCGTCGAAGTTGCCAAAGAGCAGAACATCAAAATCGTCGCCCTTTCCGGCGTTCTGACGCTCGCCCTCGACTCCATGAAGGAGACCGTCGACGCGATCAGAGCTGCGGGTCTGGACTGCAAGATCATTATCGGCGGAGCGCCGGTAAGTCCCGAAGCCTGCGCGGCCATGGGCGCCGACGAGTGGGCACACTCCCCGCAGAAGACGATCAACGTCTGCAAAGCCTGGGCAGCGGAAGCCTGAATCTGAAAAACGAAAAACGCGCTGGATTCATGTCTGACGCGTTTTTTATCTTGATAACAGACTGCCTGCCGGACCCGTACCGCCTTGGATGGGCTCCAGCGGGTATCTGTGTGCGTAACATCCGTCGATAACATGACGGATTTCTCTGACAGGTAATTATTTTTTTGAAGGAGATATACACGTATGATCATCATTGGCGAAAAGATCAACGGCGCGATCCCTGCTGTAAAGAAGGCCATCGCTGAAAAGAACGAAGCTGTCATTCTGAAGCGCGCACGCGCCCAGGCGGAAGCCGGCGCGCACTTCATCGACTGCGCACCCAGCACCTCGACCGACATCGAGTACGAAACGATGGTATGGCTCATCGGCCTGATCCAGAGTGTCACAGACGTGCCGATCTGCATCGACTCTCCCAATGCGCAGCTTCTGGCAAGGATCCTGAACGAAGG
>DBVZ01000046.1:4692-5200 GCA_002308255.1 Lachnospiraceae bacterium UBA1251
GCCAAGAGGATCATCGACAAAGCCAATAAATACGGCGTCGCGCTCAATCAGGTCCATATCGACCCCTGCGTCATGGCTCTTTCCACGATGCCCAGCGCCATGGAGGACTTCATCTACTGTATCGAGCACATCCACGCCTTCGCTCCGGAAGTGAAGGTCACCGGNNGCGATCTCCAACATCAGTTTCGAGATGCCCGCCAGAAAATACATCAACATGAACTGTCTGGCCTATGCGATGGCTGCGGGACTTGACAGCGGCATCATGGACCCGTGCAACGAGGACATGATCGCCACCATCTACGCCTGCGAAGCGCTCAACCAGAAAGANNAAATCCGGCCGGAAATTCAACAGAGCTTTCCGCAAAGGACTGTTCGGACAGAAGAAATAAGAACCGGATCTTTCTTTGAATCAAGAGTAATAAAATGCCTGTGATCCATATCCTCCCCTCCGACATTCGCTTTGAAGCCGGCTGCGGGACGAACCTGCTGCAAGCCCTCCGTTCGGCGG
>DBVZ01000046.1:5219-7007 GCA_002308255.1 Lachnospiraceae bacterium UBA1251
TGCGGCGGAAACGGAAAATGCGGAAAATGCACCGTTACCGCCGACGGCACGGAGGTCCTCGCATGCCAGACATCAGTCTCGGGGGATATGGAGGTCGTGGTGCCCGAGGGCAGAGGTCTGCACGTGATGCAGACCGGGATCGAGACCGGTGGGATCATGGATCCCCTGTTCCCCGGTCCGCTTCTCGCCATCGACATCGGCACCACTTCCGTGGTGTGCTTCCTGCTCGACGCCCAGACCGGCAAGGAGCTTGCCTCGGCCAGTTCACTGAATCCGCAGACCGCTTTCGGCGCGGACGTGATCTCCCGTATCCGGGAAGCGCTTTCCGGGAAACTGGAGCAGGAACGGGACGTGATCCGTCAGGAACTGAGCAGGCTGATCCTTGACGTATGCGGAAAAGCGTCCGTCGATCCCGGCAGCGTCGGTCTGGTCTCCGTGGTGGGCAACCCCGCCATGCAGCAGCTGTTTCTCGGTATCTCGCCGGAAAACCTGGCCGGCGTTCCTTTCGATCCCGTGCTGACGGAAACGAAGACCGTCCCCTGCGCGGAGATCCTTCCAGTCTGCGCGAACGCGCGGCTACTGATCGTCCCCGACATCGCCGGTTACGTCGGCGCCGACACGATGGGTTGTGTGCTCTCCACCAGACTCTATGAATCTGAAGATCTCACGCTGATGGTGGATATCGGCACCAACGGCGAAATGGTCCTGGGAAACAGAGACCGTATGATCGCCTGTTCGACTGCCGCGGGGCCTGCGCTGGAAGGCGCAAACATCCTTTTCGGCATGCGCGGCACCGACGGCGCCATCGATCATGTGAAAATGACCGCAGAAGGACTTGAATGCAGCGTCATCGGCGGCGGGAAAGCGGCAGGGATCTGCGGGTCCGGACTTATCGACGCTGTGGCGGTCTGCCTGGAAGCGGGCATGATCAACAAACGCGGCCGCATCGTTTCCGCCGAAGAACTCGACGGACAGCGGTACATCCCGCTTCGGGACGGCGTCTACCTGACACAGGATGACATCCGTCAGGTCCAGATGGCCAAAGGCGCGATCTGCGCCGGCGTTCATCTGATGGCAAAGCAGCTCGGAAAAGAGGTCCGGGACATCCGGCGCGTTCTGCTCGCAGGCGCTTTCGGAAGCTTCATGGATCCGGACAGCGCGTGCCGCATCGGCCTTCTGCCGGAAGAACTGCAGGGACGCATCACAGCCGTCGGCAACGCCGCGGGAAGCGGCGCGAAACTGCTCGCGCGCGACAAAGCCGAGATCCTGCGCGTTCAGCAGCTGAAGGAACGGATCGAGTTCCTGGAACTGGCGAGCCTAAAGGAATTCCCAGGAACCTTCGCCAAGGCCATGAACCTCCGTGAAAGACAGGCCTGAAGAACGTATTGAAACCGCTTAAAAGCGAATAAAACAGATAACTATTTTTTAGCGACTACAAGAGGAAGTTGCCATGAAATTCGAACAGAAAGAGATCGACAACATCAAGTATCTGCCGGGTAGAAGAGGACTTCCGATCCTGCAGTTCGACTCCCCCGTGACCCCGAGGGAGAACATGAGGCGCGCTTTCAGAAAGGAAGCGCTCTGGATGCCGTCCGCCGCGGACAAGAACTGGTTCTGTCCCGAGATCATTCCGGACAACGTAGCCAGAGCTTTCGTCATCCAGGGCCCCAAATATGAAGGCCCCGTCGGCGGCGACGACATGTTCGGCATTTATTGGGAATATGTTCCGTCCGCGCATGGTTCCATCGTGCGTCCCGGAAATCCGACCCTCACCGATATCACGAAGTG
>DBVZ01000046.1:7031-7285 GCA_002308255.1 Lachnospiraceae bacterium UBA1251
TGGGACTGGGAAGGCTGCGCCAAAGCGAATACCGAATATCTGGACAATATCCCGATCTACCAGAACATCTGCATCTTCACCGGCTGGTTCGAGAGACTGATCTCCTTCATGGATTTCGGCCCCGCTGCATACGCAATCATGAACCGCAAGACAAAGCAGGACGCGAAGGATCTGATGGACGCGCTCTCCGATCTCTGGATCGACATCGTGGACCACTGCCACAAATATTTCGGCCATCATTTCGACGGCTTCAC
>DBVZ01000026.1:0-5046 GCA_002308255.1 Lachnospiraceae bacterium UBA1251
CCGGGATTCTCTGCTTTAGCGCCTGTGGAACAGGCGCCGCCCTCCACTGAGCAAAATATAATCTCCTTATAATCTTATTCAGAATTATATTTTGCGAAGTGGCAGGGCGAAGGCCGTGAACAAAACAAGGCAAACATTCAAGTCCTGTGAAACAGGCGCCGTTCACCATCCGGAAAAGAGACTGAAAAGCCAATTCGATATTGTGTTTATGAAACAGCAAGGCGCAAGCCGGAAGCTGTTATGAAGGAACTCATATAAGGGTTACATAAACGGAAAGCTTATATGAAAATTGTTTTCCAAAGCGGATTTCATCAGAAACCATACTTAAATCCCGGTCTTACAGCACCATCGACAGCGGCTTTTGCAGCAGCTCTCTGTCAGAGATCTTCAGCAGCACATCCCGGACCAGGTCCAGCATGAAGTCGCTGGGGGTTTCGACCAGGTTCTGCGCGCGCATTTCCCGTATCATTGCAGCACTCTGATCTTCGATCAGCTGTGCCGTTTTGTATACATCGGTTTCCGTAAAGATGGCGTTCATCCGCTCGTAGCTTTCCGCGCCGAGGACCGGAAGATCTTTCATCGCGCGGTATTTCCATTTGTAGAACGGGCGGTAGCGACGGTTCAGCAGGAAGATCATGTCGGACGCGTAGGAAACAAAATGGGCGCGCATCATATTGGAAGCCAGCGGGTCTTCGCGGGTGAGGCTTCTCGGATAATTGTACTGGCCGGTCTGCGCGGCCATGGCCATGTTTTCCGCAAGATATCGGAGACGCACGTCCTCCGGATAATAGTCTGTCAGCTCTTTGCGGATCTTCGAAAATTCCCCGTAATTGTCCATAAAGACTTCGCCGTTGACGGCGGTCGCCAGCTTCGGTTCGGGGATGGCGAGCCANNGGAGCCAGTCCTCGCACGTTTCCGGTGCCGTCCTGCGTCCGATCAGGTTCAGATAGAACCGCCCGATCCCGAAGATCCCGGTACGGCCGTTCCCGGGCTTTTTCACCGAAAAGCCCTGATACTGTTCCGGCAGGCTGTCCAGGATGCGCAGCAGCGATTCCGCAACCTTTTTCCCCTCCTCCGGCGGCAGCCAGATGCAGAAGGCCGGTCCCCAGTCGTGATCCCGGCTTTTTTCGTCGTCATAGCCGAAGCACTCCGATCCCTCGCCGACCAGGCCGGCAGCCAGATACGGCAGGATCTCCGGCAGATCCGCTTCGATGCGCGGCAGGCATACGTTCCGGAAGAATTCTCTGGATAATTCAAGACCTTTCATGGCGGCTCCTTTTGCTTTGCGCTCAACAGTTCCGTTCCCGGTACTTCCCAAAAGCGGTTCCCGGACGGTATCAGAAAGAAGTACTTTTATGATAGCAAAATTCAATGGTATTGGAAAGCCGGATATGATATAATATCTTGAAATTCCAAGGAGGCGGCAGTGGCAAAGAAGGTCCAGAAGAAAACAAAAACACCGGTCTTACTGATCATCATTCTGATCGCAGCCGCCGCAGCCGCCGTGATCCTCGGGACGACTTTCCTTTCCGGAAATTCCTACAGCACGACAGTCCTGGAACCGGAAGAGTGCTTCGGCATCACCTCGGAAAACGAAGCCGCCATCCTTCAAAACGGTTCCCTTCTCGAAGAAAAAGCCCTTTACGAAAACGGACATATCTATCTGCCGTATGACCTGGTGTCGGAACTGCCGGGCAATCCTTTTTATTACGAAAATGCCACGCAGACCCTTTACCTCACCCTGCAGGATCACAACGATACCTGGAAGGACGGCTCGGAGGTCCTGAAGATCTCAGGCGGCGCCGCAATGGTAGAGGCGGAAACGGTCCGGAAGTATTCAGACGCGGATATCGAAATTTTCACCGAACCGGCACGCGTGACGATCCGGTCGCAGTGGGATGATATCGTCTGTGCCCAGGCTGCGGAAGATACGCAGATGCGCTGCGATCCGAACAAAAAAGGCTCTGTCGTCGCGGAGATCCCTGCCGGGACAACGATGACTTACCTCGGCGTCGAGGAGAAAAAATGGAGCCTGGTCGCGCTGGACAACGGTTATTTCGGCTATATTGAGACCGACAAACTGTTCTTCGACGAACCTGTGGATCTGGGGCATGAACCAAATCCCGCGACGTCTTTCCGCAAATTGTCCATGGACGGGACCATTAAAATGGTCTGGCATTACGTGGACGTCCAGGAAAACAACGAGATCCTGGATTATATGCTGGAGGATACCGACGGCATCAACGTCATCTGCCCGACCTGGCTCACCATAAAAAACATCAAAGGGGAGCTGAACTCCCTCGCAGATAAGAAATATGTCGCGAACATCCGGAAAAGAGGGATGAAGGCCTGGACGATGGTCTCGGACTATTACGGCAGCGATGGTTCCACCGGCGCGATCCTTCAGAATCCCGAGAGCCGGATCCGTCTGGAAGAGGAGATCCTGCGTACGGTAGAGGAATACGGGCTGGACGGCGTGAACATCGATTTTGAAACGATCACGGAAGAGCAGGCTCCCGCTTTTTTACAGTTCCTCCGGGAACTCAGCATCCGGACGCACAACATGGGCGTGATCCTTTCGACGGATAATTTCGTACCGCTTTATACGAGGTATTATAACCGTGAAGCGCAGGCAAAAATTGTGGACTATCTCATCATAATGGGATATGATGAACATACGGAATATTCCTCGGAACCGGGTTCCGTCGCGTCGCTTCCTTTCGTGCGGGAGGGAATCGAGGAAACGTTGGAGGAAGTCCCGAAAGAGCAGCTGATCCTCGGCGTCCCGTTCTACACCAGGACCTGGACAGAGCCGCTGGGAACGGATTATTTCGAGACGGAGGCCGTCTCGATGCCGAAGGCGGAGGAATTCATCAAAAAAAAGAAGATTACGCTTGCATGGAACGACACGCTCGGACAGAATTTCGGAACCGCTTCGGATGATTCCGCCGTCTACAGTATCTGGATGGAGGATGCCGGATCAATAGATAAAAAACTGCAGCTGGTTGGTGTGTACGGCCTTGCCGGAGCGGCCGCGTGGAGACTCGGACTGGAGAACGCGGACGTCTGGGAGGTATGGAACAGGAATCTTAAGTAGGGTAAAAAAGGGGAAGTAAAATGGCAGACAATTTAACAGGGGATCTTTTCAAGACAGCAAAAAAAGGCGGTTATGACAGGGAGGATGTAGAGCGCCAGTTCCAGGCGGTGAAAGCGTCCGCTTCCATGGAAAAAGACGCGCTTCTTTCGCAGATCGCGGAGAAGGACAGAGAGATCACATCTCTCAACGATACGGTGCGCGGACAGCGCGAGGAGATCGACGGCCTTCACAAGGATATCAGCGAGAAGTACCAGAGCTACATCGATTATTATGACACGATCGGCGAGGTCATTCTGGATTCCCGGATCCAGGCCAAAAAGATCGTGGAAGACGCCTACAGCGAAAGAGACCGGATCCTGGCGAATGTGAACGAGGAAGCCAAAAGAGCCGCGGAAGAAGCCAGGACAGCCGCGCTGGCGGATGCCCTCCGGGAAAAAGAAGAGATCGAAAGAGCGAATGAGGAAAAACGCGCGCAGTACAATGCCATGTGCGAAAAGATCGCCGCGCTGGTCGGACAGCTGGAAGCAGCTGACGCCGATTTTTCCGCTGCCGTAAAGAACGTCCGGGATATCGCGGACGGAAATCCTCCCGAGAAGGGACCGGAAGAGGAAGCGGCCGAGGATCTGGACCTGGCCGATACGCACGAGATCGAATTCCAGGGCTTCTCCGAAGAAGAATAAGGCGGAAATGAAGACAGAGATCGTTACGGTAAGCAGGGCGTCCGTCGATGGCGAAAAGCTTGAAGCGGCAGCCGGAGTGATCAGAAGAGGCGGCCTGGTCGCCTTTCCCACGGAGACCGTATACGGCCTGGGCGGGGATGCTTTCGACCCCGAAGCTTCGCGGAAGATCTACGCGGCGAAAGGCAGGCCCTCGGATAATCCGCTGATCGTCCATATCGCGCGGACGGAGGATCTTTACCGGGTGGCGCAGTCCGTCCCGGAAGAAGCGCGGATCCTGGCCGATGTGCTCTGGCCGGGCCCGCTGACGATGATCCTGAACAAACGGGAGGAGCTTCCCAAAGAGACCACCGGCGGACTCGCCACTGTTGCGGTCCGCTTTCCGTCCCATCCGGTCGCGCGGGAGCTGATCCGCCGTTCCGGCGGCTTTATCGCGGCGCCGAGCGCGAATCTGTCCGGCAGGCCCAGCACCACCCGGGCGGAACATGTGGTCCGGGATCTTGACGGCCGCGTGGATATGATCCTGGCCTCGGACGACAGCGAGATCGGCCTGGAATCCACGATCATCGACCTTACCGTTGATCCTCCGGCCATCTTAAGGCCCGGTTATTATACCGCCCGCAGGATCAGTGAACTGCTCGGCAGGCCGGTGGTATCCGGCGAGACCCTGGCGGATCCGGAAGCGGCCCCGAAAGCGCCCGGCATGAAGTACCGGCATTACGCCCCCAAAGCCGAGCTGATCCTGGTAGGGGGCGATCCGGCGCAGGCCGCGGAAACGATCAACGAAAAGATAAAAGAAAATGAAAACGCCGGGAAGAAAGCGGCGGTGATCTGTTCGGATGAAACGGCGGATCTGTATCACTGCGAAACCATTTTTTCTCTCGGCAGCACGGAAAACGAAGAAGAGATCGCCCACAGGCTTTTTGACGTATTGAGAAAAACGGATGAAGCCGGCGCGGACATCATCTATTCGGAAACATTTGAAACACCCAAGCTCGGTCAGGCCATCATGAACCGTCTGAAGAAAGCCGCGGGCGGAAAGATCATCACAGCAAAGGAGAACGGAAATATGATAGCACTCGGATGCGACCACGGCGGATTTGCGCTGATGCAGGAGATCAAGGCTCACCTGGAGGAAAGAGGACTGGAGTATAAGGATTTCGGCACCTATGACGAGAAATCCTGCGACTATCCCGTCTACGCGAAAAAAGTGGCAAAGGCCGTGCAGGCCGGGGAATGCGACAAAGGCATCCTGATCTGCGGCACCGGCAT
>DBVZ01000026.1:5073-11802 GCA_002308255.1 Lachnospiraceae bacterium UBA1251
CTCTGCGGGGACTGCTTCTCCGCGCAGGCGACAAGGGAGCATAACGACGCCAATATCCTGGCGATGGGCGCGAGGGTGACCGGCCCGGGGCTGGCCATCAAGATCACCGATACGTTTCTCGATACGCCGTTTTCGGAAGGAGAGCGGCATAAACGCAGAATCGAAATGATTGAAGAGTAACAGCAGTCTTCTGAAATCATAAATCTGAACGAAACCGAATAACCATTATCCATTACACAAAGAAAAGAGGAAAAAAGATGGGCAGCAGAGTAGAGATCATGGATCATCCGTTAATTCAGCACAAGATCGGTATTATCAGAAGAGAAGATACAAGCACAAAGGAATTCAAGGAGCTGATCGGGGAGATTGCCATGCTGATGTGCTACGAGGCATCGAGGGACCTGCCGCTGGAGGATGTGGAGATCACCACGCCGATCACGACGACGACAGCCAAACAGCTTTGCGGAAAGAAAGCCGCGATCGTCCCGATCCTGCGCGCGGGCCTGGGAATGGTCGATGGAATGATGACGATCATGCCGGCCGCGAAAGTCGGCCATATCGGCCTTTACCGGGATCCGAAGACTCTGGAGCCGGTAGAGTATTACTGCAAGCTTCCGTCAGATATTTCCTCCCGTGATGTGTTCGTGACAGACCCGATGCTCGCGACGGGCGGCTCGGCCTCCGCGGCGATCACAATGCTCAAGGAAAAGGGAGCCAAAAAGATCCACTTCATGTGCATCATTGCCGCGCCGGAAGGACTGGATAGACTGAAGACCGACCATCCGGACGTGGACATCTACATCGGCGCCATGGACGAAAAACTGAACGATCACGGCTACATCGTACCGGGCCTCGGAGATGCCGGGGACAGAATATTCGGTACAAAATAAAGAAAGGGACATTATGAGCGACAAACGCACAGATTATATCTCCTGGGACGAATACTTCATGGCCGTGGCCAAGCTGGCCGGCATGAGGTCCAAGGATCCGAATACCCAGGTCGGCGCCTGCATCGTCAGCCAGGACCATAAGATCCTCTCCATCGGCTACAACGGGTTCCCGCTCGGCTGCTCGGACGACGAATACCCCTGGTCCAGGGAAAACGAGGATCCGCTGCTGACGAAGTACCCCTATGTCGCCCACGGCGAGCTGAACGCGATCCTGAATTACCGCGGCGGTTCTCTGGAAGGCTCGACGATCTACGTCGGCATGTTCCCGTGCAACGAATGCACAAAGGCCATTATCCAGAGCGGGATCAAGACCATTGTTTACTGCGAGGACAAGTATCCGGATTCCGCCTCGGTCATCGCTTCGAAAAGGATGCTCTCCTCCGCGGGCATCAGCGTGCGCAAGTATGAGATGCGCGGCAAGAAGATCGAGCTGGATGTATGATTAATTGTTGCGTTATTCGAAATGATAAGATAATATAGTACGGTAAAGAAACATCAGGAGGAAACAAAAATGGTTTCAGCAGGCGATTTCAGAAACGGTATTACACTTGAGATAGAGGGCAACGTTGTCCAGGTCATCGAATTCCAGCATGTAAAGCCCGGAAAAGGCTCCCCGTTCGTCAGAACGAAGCTGAAGAATGTCATGACCGGCGGCGTGGTGGAAAAGACCTTCCGTCCGACGGAAAAATTCCCGCAGGCGCGTATCGACAGAGTCGACATGCAGTATCTGTACAATGACGGCTCTCTGTATTATTTCATGAACATGGAGAATTACGAGCAGCTTGCCATCAACGAGGATACGATCGGGGATGCCCTGAAGTTCGTCAAGGAAAACGAGATGGTCAAGATCTGCTCCTACAACGGAAACGTCTTCTCCGTGGAGCCGCCGCTCTTTGTCGAACTGGCGATCTCGGATACCGAGCCCGGTTTTGCCGGCAATACCGCGCAGGGCGCGACCAAACCGGCCGTGGTCGAGACGGGCGCTTCCATTTCGGTCCCGCTTTTCGTCAACATCGGGGATGTTGTCAAGATCGACACCAGAACGGGCGAATATTTAAGCCGCGTGTAAAACCGACCGTACAAATGTGTTTTTCCGGAGCTGTCGCGGGGGCGGCAGCTCTTTTGGATTGAGCCGTATTCCGGAATAATGGACCCGGCCGTACTTCATGAAAATCAGAAAAAAGACGGCGGAGGTTTTCGGCATGATCCGGGAAACCTTTGCCAGGCTCTCCTTCAATTTCAAGACCCTGATCCTGTTCGTGGTGATCGATTCCTTCCTTTCCTGGATTATCGTGACGGTGGCCACGTATCTTTTGTCGCAGCTTTCTCTCAAGGCGGCAGGACTCTATTATCTCGCAAATGACAATTTCCTGCGTTACCTGCGCTCGCCGGTCTCCTGGGTGACGTTTATCGCCTGCCTGATCGTCGTCGGATATATCCAGATGATCCAGATCGGCGGAATGATCCGTATTTTTTACGCGTCCGGGGAAAAACAGAAGATCGGCGTCGGGCAGGCGTTTTATTTCGGCATCGATTCAGCGAACCAGACCCTGAAGCCGGTCAACTGGTCGATCTTCCTGTTCATGATCCTGATGCTCCCGTATCTGGGCCTGTTCTCCCTCAGCAATGTGTCGTTTTCCGTCGCGGTGCCCGGCTTTCTCCGTGAGTATCTCCTGACGCACCGGATCTGGACGATCATCTATGTCGCTTCTTTGATCACCGTTTTCGTCTTTACGGTCCGGTGGATGGTGTCCCTGCATATCTTCGTGCTGGAAAGAAGGACGTATCGGAAATCCAAAAGAAGGAGCATTGATCTGGGGAAACACCGCTATATCGAAGCGGTGATTTCTGCAGCGATCGCCGCGATCGTCTGGATCGCGCTGTTCTATATCGCCGGGATCCTGGCGGAAACCTTCACGACGATCGGCGCGAAATCGATCTACGGGGCGGACAACGTGATGATGATCGAACGCTCGCGCAATATCGCGGAAATGATCATCACGATCGTCAATATGTTCCTGACGCCCTGCTTCTGTATCGCGTTCCTTTCCGTGCTGTTCGGAAAATATAATGAAAGCGCGGACGAAAAGACCGTTCCGGTCGCCTATCAGCGGACGGAAGTCTATTTTTCCCGAAAATCCATCGCGGCCTTTGCCTGCCTGTTCGCCGCATGCTGCACGATCTATGCCAGCCTGTATTTTTCCGGCCGTGCCATGCATAATACGGATATGCACCGGCCTGAGATCGTGGCGCATAAGGGGGATTCCATCCGCGCGCCGGAAAACACGATCCCTGCGTTCGAGGCGGCCATTCAGGAGGGACTTTCCCAATGGATCGAACTGGATGTGCGGCAGAGCGCCGACGGCGTGATCGTGGTCTGCCATGACGATAAGCTGAAGAAGCTGACGGGCGTCAACGCCTATATCCACGACCTGACCTATGACCAGATTGCCCTTCTGGATGCCGGCGCCTGGTTTGACGAAAGATTTGCCGGAACGCATCTGTGTACGCTGGTGGATGCGATGGACCTGTGCAAGGGGAAGATCCGCCTGCAGATCGAGCTTAAGCCGACCAAATATGATCAGGATATGGAAAAGGAGATCGTCCGGCTGATCGAAGAAAAGGGAATGAAAGACGAGTGCGTGGTGACCTCCTTAAGCGCCGCGGCGCTCCAGCGGATCAAAGAGGCCGATCCGGAGGTCATAACAGTTTACAATCTGGCTGCGGCCAACGGGGACGTGGCAGCGATCCCGTTTGCGGACTGGCTGGCGGTGGAAGAGAGCAATATCACCGAAGAACTGGTCGGCAGGATCCACGCGAAGGACAAAAGGGTCTATGCCTGGATCGTCAATGATGCTGAGGATGTGCAAAGGCTGATCGACTGCGGCGTCGACGGCATCCTGACGGACGATCCCATCATGATGGACTATGTGCTGACCAATGCGGATTATTCCGGCGGGTTCGCCAAGACCCTGCGGTCCATTATCGAAACACCGAATTTCATGTTGCAATTCGGATTCTGATGATGTAGAATAATGCTGCGCGAAAGGAAGGCGGGAACGCTCTGCCGGTTCCTTTGCGCGGTTCTGAAGCAGCGCTATTTCAAAGCGTTTTCTTTTCCGGATCCTCATCCGGACGTTCACCTTTCTTAAGGACATAACAGAAGATCTTCTGTTTGTTTTTACGTGCGCTGCGCACGTTCTGAATCATTTCTATTATTTTCTTTTATCACATCTTCAGGAGGAAACCATCATGAAAGAAACCATCAGCAAAACACTCAGGAACGAACCGGCAGACAAAACGAAGAACCGCGCGAAACTCTATTGCAGCGCGGTCAGCTATGACAGGATCCGGGAATGGAAGGAAGAGGTCCCGTATGAGATGCATTCCGACATTGCCGTCGTTTTTTATCTGCAGGAGGACCGGGACGGCTGCACCGTCATCACGCCGATCACGAACGCCATCGTGGAGGAACTCGGGCTGAAGCGGCAGGAGATCATGCGCCGGGCCTGGAAGAATACCGTCTCGGAAAAGCGGGCGGTCATGATGTCCCTGGCCGATATGCTCGGCGAAGAGGAAGAGGAGGGCATGCCCAAGATCTACGTGCTCTCCAACGAAGACATGCATCTCGGCGCCGTGACGATGTTCTATCCCGGCCTGCTCGCGGTCATCGCAAAAGAACTGGGCGGCGACCTGTGTATCCTGCCCTCCAGCGTTCATGAATGTCTCATCATGCCGATGAAAGCGGACACGGATATCGGCGAGCTGAAGAAGATCGTCAGGAAGGTGAATGAAACGGAAGTCGAAAAGGAAGATATCCTTTCCTACAACGTTTACCGCTTCAGCCGCCGCAGCGGACGGGTGGAGATTGACAATTTTTAAAGCCTTGTGCTATGATAACTACCTGTGGTCCGAAAGCATTCGGACCGCCTGCACCTGTAGCTCAGGGGATAGAGCAGCGGTTTCCGGTGCCGCGTGTCGGGGGTTCGAATCCCTCCAGGTGTGCAAAGGGGCTGCCGCGCTTCGCGGGGCCCCTTTTTCTGATACACCGCTGTCTTCTGCAGGGTGGTTCCCCAAAACAGCATCTGCAACTGCCCGCTTCACATCAGTTCTATCTGCATCGCGCCTGTCTTTGGAAAGCTTTCCTGTATTGAGCGACAAAAAAGCCCGTCGCCCCAAATGCCCTGTTTTAAGCCGGTTGTGACCGGTCACAAAAAAGAGTTCAAAACTGCGGTGCCCGGCATGTGCGGGGCGGTGCCGTATTATTCAAGTTTTCTATAAAAAGACTATTATTTAATAGACAAGATATATAATTGTCAATTGACATTGACAGGCTAAAAAGATATAATAACCTTAAGTTATTAGAGGTTTAAGATTCAAGCGGCTTTTAGAGTCGCCCATTTGCATCGGGTAAATTTAGTTTTATGGAGAGAACGAAAAAAAGAAGCAACGAGGATAAGATCCGGATGAGTCTCCTGGACAAGGAGAAAGCGAACATCATCGACTCCGTGGAGGGCGGGAATATGATCGCGATTCTTTCGGGTCTTGAAGTGATGTATGTCGTTCTTTACAAAAACGAATATCGCTGCTTTATCCATAAGTTTGACGCGGAGGAAGGCCGGCAGAAGTCTTTTGACAGAAGCGCCCGGAACCGCGCGATGATCAACAACCTGAACAGCGCCGCTGACCAGGTTTTCGAAGTCGGCTTCAACAAAGATATGGATTTCATGGGCGTGATGGTCACTGCCGAAAAAGCGATCATATCGTATCTGGATATGACCGGCCAGCTTCCGGCAGAGGACGTGGACTTTATGAGCTGGCAGGAACCGGAAGGCCAAAAGGAGGATTGAGCAATGAAGACCTATCAATTTGTGTGCAGAAGCACGCCGGGTGGTTTCAAGGAGTACGCGAGCGTTCGCGAAGACGGCGTTGAAATCAAACGGATCGACAGAGATGTCTGGCAGGAAACGGTCCGCCAGTTCCGCGAGCGCGTCGGCGCAGAGCTGGAAGCGGAGGGCTGTGTCATGGCCGAGCATCAGTACACGCTGTAAGAAGGAGGTGCGCAGAATGAAATATATTTCGGTTTTGATCAAGCACCATGCAGGCCCGACAGGCGATGTGCTGATCTGCAAGAACGCAGACGGCGTCTGGCAGTTCCCGACAGATAAGATCCGCACGAACGAGTCCAACAAGGAAGCTGCCGAGCGTGTTGCCTGGGAACAGTGCGGCATCAAGGCAGCAGCCGGCAACCGTATCATGATCGGCCGCAAACTGATCGAGAACGGTATTGTCGAGCATTTCGCAGAGGGTAATATCACACATAATACCCATGAGAAACACACCTATCACAACTACTACGAAGCGGTCAACAAATGGCAGTATGAGCCGAAATCGGAGCTCTATACCGAGTTCAAATGGGTACATCCGTCAGAGCTCGGCGAGTACGAATTTGCCGGAGATGACAAGAATTTCATGGCAAAATATGACCCGTATATCAACGCCCGTTTCATTCCGGACGTACGCATGTATTAATCAGGAGGGTCCGACATGAAAAAATATATCTTCGAAGCGACCAAAAAACAGTGGGAAAAACCGACAGAACCGAAACAGTATCTCTGCGCGGCGGCGAGAGTAAAAGTCTGCGCGGAAGATATCGGTCAGGCAATTGAGCTCGCGAAGGCGAAGTTCAGATGCAAGTTCCTGGGGACCGGCACGATCCTGGGCGAGATGCGTCTGGTCGACAGCATCGAGCTGCCGGTGGACTGGAGCTATGGTTACG
>DBVZ01000099.1:0-202 GCA_002308255.1 Lachnospiraceae bacterium UBA1251
CAAACGGTTTCTATGGGACAGATTTTAAGGAGCGGACCTTAAACGGAGCATAAAGAAAGTGAAATATGGGGTGCAGGTGCGGGAAGTGGTTTTTTATGGTATAGTTTTTTAAGGAAACGGACAACTGCAGATGAGGAGGAAAATGCGGTGAAGACTTTGTTTAAGAACGGGCTCATTTACGACGGGACCGGCGCGAAGCCTT
>DBVZ01000099.1:376-960 GCA_002308255.1 Lachnospiraceae bacterium UBA1251
ACCCAGATCACCGGCAACTGCAGCTTTTCTCCGTTCGGCGTCGATCCGGATACCCCTTATAAAGATCTGGTCGGAGGAGGCTTGTTTAAGCCGGTCGCGCCGGGCAGTTTTGCGGCTTTCAAAGAGAAGGCGAAAGGGAATCTTTTTGTCAATATTGTTCCTCTGATCGGACAGGGATCGGTCCGCGCGGGCATGACAGGCTATGATCCGACGCCGTTTACGCCGGAGCAGATCGAAGAAGAGCTCACTTATGTGAGAGAAGCGATGGAAGGCGGCGCGTTCGGCGGGTCGTTCGGATTCATGTACGAACCGGACCGGTACGCGAAAGAAGACGAGATCCTCGCGTTTGCGAAGGAGATCGCCAAATACGACGGCATCATCACGATCCATCCGCGCGCGTGTTCGATCGTCAGCGCGGATTATCCGCTGCTCACGAAAAAATCCCATCTGGAAATGGGCCTCGACGAAGCCGTGGAGATCATGGAAAAGTCCGGCTGCCGTCTCGAATACAGCCACCTTATCTTTACCGGCGCGAGGAGCTGGAAGCTTCTTGAGCCTATGCTCGGGACGTTCCGCCGCGCCCG
>DBVZ01000099.1:999-4670 GCA_002308255.1 Lachnospiraceae bacterium UBA1251
GTGATCACGGTGGTATTTCCGGAGTGGTACGCAGCGCTGCCGAAGGAGGACTGCAGTAAGCCGGTGAACCGCATGAAGCTGGCGCTCACGATCCTCATGTACAGAAAGGTGCTCGGCATCGACTGGGACGATATGGTAGTCGCGTATATTTCTGATGAACACAAGCAGTACGAGGGGAAGAATGTTCTGGAGCTCGCGCAGGAAGAAGGCGTGAAGCCGCTGGATATGTACCTGAAGCTCGTGGAACTGTCGGACCGCAAAGGGAGCATTTACCTCGGAAAATACTATAATGACGAGATCGTACACCGGCTGATGGAGGATGACCTCTCCGTTTTCATGACGGATGCGTGGGTCGAGGAGAAAGGACTCCAGAACATCGCGGCGTTCCAGACCTTCCCTCAGTTTTTCCTGCTTGCGAAGCGCTGGGGGGTCCCGATCGAGAAGATCGTGCGGAAAATGACCGGCGCGACGGCGGACCGCTACAAAATAGAGGAAAGAGGCTACTTAAAGAGCGGGTACAAGGCGGACATCACCGTCATTGACAGGGCAGATATGAGCGTCAACGAGAAAGTGCCGGATACGAAGCCGGGCGGGATCGTCCATGTGTACGTAAACGGGAAGGCGGTCCTCACGAACGGCGAATACGCCGGCGGCAGAGCGGGTGAAGTGATCCTGAAAAGACCGGCCAAAGAACAGAAGGCTTAAAATGATTTCGGCACAGCCGGAGGGAACGGAATGGATACGGCAGAATTTGACCGTTTTATAGTGGAATATCCGATCTTTGAGTACCGGGTGATCGATCCGAAGGAGATCCGGGTCAATGAGCGCGTGCGCATGATCTGCAAGAACGAATGCCCGCGGTACGGCAGCACCTGGGCCTGCCCTCCGGCGGTGGGCGGACTTGCGGAGTGCGAAGCGAAGCTTCGGGAATACAGGGAAGCGGTATTCTTTTCGACGGTCTCGGAAGTGCGGGATATTCTGGATTTTGAGGAAAATCTGGCGACGAGGGCCGCGCATGAGGAGATCACTGACAAAGTCGGCGCGTTTTTGAAGGAGCATGGCTATGACATCTACATCCTTTCGACCGAATCCTGCGATATCTGCACGCACTGCACCTATCCGGAAGGGAAGCCGTGCCGTTTTCCGGAGCGCATGCATCCCTGCGTCGAGAGCTTCGGCATCATGGTGAGCGGGATCACCGAGCAGTACGGGATGGAATACGATCTCGGCGGCAATACGATCCTGTGGTTCTCGATGATCCTGCTCCGCTGAGGAGCTGCCGCCATCGGAATAACGTGAAACAGGCCGGATTTCAGCGGCATAAAAAAAAGAACATGACCACCTATCAAGCGGAGCGTCGTCCCCCGGAGCCCATCAGAAGGGAGTTCCGGACGGAAGGTACGCGTCTCCGGGCTCCTTTGGCTCGATCGCATGATAGGTGGTCATGTTCTTTGCGGAAAAATGCCTTTGAAATCCGGATTATGCTTTCGCGGCGTTTTCCAGTCCTTTCAGCTGCGTGAAATACAGATCGTGCGCCTTGTCGAACGCGGCGTCAAATTCCTTGTTGCCGCCTTCGTGCAGTTTCTCGTAATAGAGATGTTCGTGGTCGGCGAGCTCCGGACGGACGCGGACGACGGTCGCGATGCCGATATTGGAGCAGATGTCGGCGATCCTTCCGGTGTCGACCATGAGGTTCGTGAAGCTGGCGTCGGCGATGACGCTGCATTCGCCGCTGCTCATGCGCTTTAAGTGATTCTTTTTCAGGCTGCTGATCAGTTCCTTGACGACAAGGACGAGCGGTTCGATCTGTTCGGCAGCCTCGATATCACGCTTTTTGAAGGCAGCTTCGGCGAGGTCAAGGAGCTTGTAGAGCGCATTTTCAAGAATGTGCAGCTCGGAGATCGCGAGAGCGGAATAGCTGGTGCCGTTTTTTGCCAGCGTGGACGCATTGCCGCTGATGTTGACCGCATGGTCGCCGAGACGCTCGAATTCCGCGGTGACTTTATAATACTGGTCCAGGATCGAGACGTGCATCTCGTTGTGCAGGTGCGGGAGCAGCTCGACGGTATAGTGGCTCATGCGGTCGGTCATCTGGTCGATCTCATTTTCTTCTTCCTGGATCTCCCGGTAAACGCCGTGGTCGAACTTTTCCAGCAGCGTAAAAGACTTCTCAATATTGCTGCGTGCCGACCGGAACATGGTCGCCAGCACCTCATAGCAGCTGTTCAGGGCGATTGCCGGAGTGTCGAAGAACGCCGGGTTGAGAGCGTCCAGCTTATCTTTGTATTTCTGTTCCGCCCCCGGATCGTCTTTGACGATCTTGCGGCTGAGCTTCTCGTAAATGCCGATCAACGGCATGAGCGTGATCGCGCAGGTGAGGTTGAAGATGGTGTTCGTGTTGGCGATGATGCCGGAGTTGACGGTCCGGTCCCAGAGCGAATCCAGGAGCCCCATGCGGTGAATGATCGTCACGACAGCCAGAACGAGCACGGTCTCACTGAGGTTGAAGAGAATATTGACGATGCCGACGCGGCGGGCTTCCGCCTTCGCGCCGATGGAGCACACAATGGCCGTTGTCACGCAGTCACCCAGGTAAATGCCGACGATGACGGCGTAGATCGCCTTAAAGGTCAGCAGGCCGGATGCCGAAAATGCCTGCAGGATACCGATCGTGGCCGAGGAGCTCTGCAGCATGAATGCGACGCCGGCGCCGGTAAGATATCCGAGGAACGGATTGGCGCCGAGGCCCGAAAACAGGTTTTCGATCATGCCGGATTCCGAGAGCGCGTTGACGGCGCCGGTCATATTGAGAAGGCCGGAGAACAGGATACCGAACCCGATGGCGATATTGCCGATGGATTTGGAATTCCGGAGACGCTGGAAGCCCATGATGAGGACCATGCCGAGAATAAGCGCGACAGGGGCGAGCGTGGAAGGCTGGAAAAACCGCAGCCAGGACGTTCCGCCGGAGGCGTTGAGATCCAGAAGACGGATGATCTGGCCGGTCACGGTCGTGCCGACATTGGCACCGATGATGATGCCGAGCGACTGGTGCAGCGTCAGGATACCGGCCCCGACGAGACCGGAGGTGATGACGATCGTCGCAGTGGACGACTGAATCAGTGCAGTTACCGCAAGACCGAGGAAAAAGGCTTTGATCGGATTGTTGGTGACCTGTTCCATCGCTCTTTTGAGAGCGCCGGATGAATTTTCCTTCAGCGCATCGCCCATGAGGCGCATGCCGTAAAGGAACATGGCAAGACCGCCGAGGAGTGAAAGGATGTCAAAGATACTCATAAAAGCATTCCTTATGCAAACCAAAAATTTTATTATATAGGTAAAGTATATTATAGCTTTTTTGAGAATCTAAATACAGGTCCAGATTATGTGAAAATGCACCATTTTGCCGGGTGATAATTGGACATGTTTTACAAATTCATTTCTTTGTTAAAACAGAAAAAGAAAGTGTTATAATAGAAATGGAACATCTCACCATTGATGACAAAAGAAAGGCGATCATTATGGAAGCAATCGAAAGAGTATGTGCTTTCTTGAAAGAAGCAGGCACCTATTATCTCGCAACAGCGGACGGCGACCAGCCGAGAGTGCGCCCCTTCGGCACTGTCCTTCTGTATGAAGGGAAGCTCTACATCCAGACCGGAAAGGTCAAG
>DBVZ01000118.1:0-3858 GCA_002308255.1 Lachnospiraceae bacterium UBA1251
GAAGTATTCCTGGAAGGTAAAGCGGATCTTTCTGTAATCTCCGCCTGCCGCAACGATCTTCGCAACGGACGAGGTGACCGCCCAGGCGGCGCCGTGATAGGGGCTCCAGCTGGACAGATAGGGATCGAAACCGTAGCTCATCATGGTGACGGTCGTCGTGTCACCGTTCGCTACCGGGACTTTGGCCACCATCGCCTGCGTCTCGGTGAGCTGGTATTTCCCGCCGTAAGGCATCAGCACGGAAGCAGCTCCGATCGAGCTGTCAAAACGCTCCACAAGGCCTCTTTGCGAGCATACGTTGAGGTCGGCCAGGGTATCCAGCCATTTTTCGCGGACATTTTCCACCGGCTCTTTCCTGCCGATCATACAGTCTTCCCGGACCGGCAGATCGACGGCGATCTTCGCTTCCTGGTGCGCTCCGTTGGTATTCATGAAAGCGCGGCTGAGGTTCACGATCTCGCTGCCTCTCCAGTGCATGACAAGACGGGGATCTTCCGTGACGTGCGCGACCACGGTCGCGGCAAGATTTTCTTCTTTCGCGTAAGCCATGAACGCATCGACATCTTCCGGGGCGACCACGACCGCCATGCGCTCCTGGGACTCGGAGATCGCGATCTCCGTTCCGTCAAGACCCGCGTATTTCTTCGGGACCGCGTCGAGCTCGATCTCAAGACCGTCGGCAAGTTCTCCGATGGCAACGGACACGCCGCCGGCGCCAAAGTCATTGCATTTGCGGATGAGGATACTGACTTCCTCACGGCGGAACAGTCTCTGGAGTTTGCGCTCGGTGGGGGCATTTCCCTTCTGGACTTCCGCACCGCACGCCTCGATGGACGCCTCCGTGTGGACCTTCGATGATCCGGTGGCGCCGCCGATGCCGTCGCGTCCGGTCTCTCCGCCGAGGAGAATGATCACATCGCCCGGGCGGGAGGTCTCGCGCATGACCGCGCGTCTCGGAGCTGCGCCCATCACGGCGCCGATCTCCATTCGTTTCGCGACGTAATCCGGATGATACAGTTCTTTGACATAGCCTGTCGCAAGACCGATCTGGTTGCCGTAGGAACTGTAGCCCTTCGCCGCGTCCCGGACGATCTTCTTCTGCGGAAGCTTCCCGTGAAGCGTCTCGCTCTGCGGGCGGGTCGGGTCAGCCGCGCCGGTAATGCGCATCGCCTGATACACATAGGTTCTTCCGGAAAGCGGATCCCGGATCGCTCCGCCTAGGCACGTCGCCGCGCCGCCGAACGGCTCAATCTCCGTCGGATGGTTGTGCGTCTCATTCTTGAAATTGATCAGCCACTCTTCGTCAACGCCGTTCACATCGACCGGCACAACGATGCTGCAGGCGTTGATCTCGTCGGATTCTTCCTGATCCTCGAGTTTTCCTTCCGCCTTCAGCTTCTTCGCTCCGGCGAGCGCGAGATCCATCAGGCAGACGAATTTGTCGCTGCGTCCTTTATACAGTTCGTCTCTTGCCGCAAGGTACTCCCGGAACGTCCCTTCAATCGCCTCCCGGTAATCGCCGTCTCCGAACGCTACGTCCGTCAGTTCCGTGAGGAATGTCGTGTGACGGCAGTGATCGGACCAATAGGTATCCAGCACACGGATCTCCGTGACCGTCGGGTCACGGTGCTCCTCATCGCGGAAATAGTCCTGAATGAATTTAAAATCGGCAAATGTCATCGCCAGGTTCATGCTGTCATAAAGCGCTTTGAACGCGCCTTCTTCCATCGTCCGGAAGCCTTCGAGGACCGCAACGTCGTCCGGTTCCGGGAATGTCACCGCCAGCGTTTCCGGCTTCTTCTCCTCCGCGATCCGGCTGTCCACCGGGTTGATGGTCAGGGACTGGATCTGCCGCAGCTGCTCTCCGCTGACATTTCCGATCACGACGTAAGTCGTCGCGAAATGGACGATCGGATCCTCTCTTTCATCGAGAAAACGGATGCACTGGACCGCCGAGTCCGCTCTCTGGTCGAACTGGCCGGGCAGGTATTCGACGGAAAATACCTTCGCATTTTCGGGGTACGGATAAGTCTCATAATACAGGTCATCAAGAGGCGGCTCCGCAAATACCGTCGTGCACGCTTTCTCAAATACGGCGTCGCTGATATTTTCGACGTCGTAGCGGTTGAGGACGCGGATATCCTCAACTTCCGCGATATTCAGATAATGGCGTGCCTCATGCCTCAGTTCCTTTGCCTGCACGGCAAATGCGCTCTTCTTCTCCACATAGACGCGTCTTACGTTTCCCACGGTTTTCCTCCCTTATGCCAGACTGTTTTTGCTCTACTTTGATTTTTTATACCTTCCGGAATGCATAATTCTTCCGGAATGCAAAATACAGGAACAGACTCTGCTCCTGCATTTTCAAGATCAGCTGAAATAGACCAGTTTGTCCTCCGGTTTCTTCGCCGGAAGGACCTCGGTCGCCGAAACCACCGGCCCGGGGGCGGTGTACATTTCATTTGCTTCTATAAATACTTTTCCCGCAACGGTCACATATCCCATATAAGGAAGCTTTTCCGCGCCCTTCCAGCGCACCATGACGCCCACATACTGGATGTCTGCCTCGCAGCAGGTCATCGCATACCGGCCGCCGTAGAAAAAGCTCTTCGGCATTTCCCGGTCATAATAGACCATGCATTTGAACCGCACGTTCTTTCCGGCGTATTTCGCCGGGTTCTCCATGACGTCCAGGTACCAGACGCCGAAATCGGCTTCCTCAATCTCGATCGGGTCCTTTGTGACGTCAAACGGAAGATCGTCTTCGACTTCGTCGGAACTGACGCCGTCGGCATTTTCGTACATCACGGCGCAGCGCGCGTTGGCACCCTTGACGGTGCGGCGGATGGAAGCCTTCTTCGTCGCCGCGGTACAGCGGTTGACGATGACGACATCCGAGAATTTTACAAAATTCATGATGATCGCGCGCATATTGGTGATATAGGAATCATAAGTACCCGCGTCGATCAGCGTAAAGACCTGGACTGCCGGCATTTCTTTCGGCAGGATGCCAAGAAGCCTCTCCAGATTCCACATGCCGTTCAGCTCGATCAGGATCATTTCCGGCTTGTACTTCTTCGCGAGAGAACGCAGATACTCCTGCGTGAGCTGCTCTTCTTCCTCAGGATACACGATCTCCGCATTGGAATCCGCAAGAAGCATCGGTTCATACTCCTCGATTCCTTCCTCACAGGCGATCACGAGACTCTTCCTCAGTTCCGTGAAATCGTGATCATCCAGAATTCCTTTAATAAACTCTGTTTTGCCGCTTTCCAGAAAACCGGCGGCAATATAGACAGGTATTTCCCTCAACGCTTATGTCCTTCCTGTTCTTCCTGTTTATCGGTCTGTGCTGTCAGTATCTGCCGTATGCTGCCCGGGACGGCTCTGCCGCTTCCTCCGGAGCAGCCCCTCTTTTCCTCAGACCCGGAAAGCCTCCTCGATCCGGTCCGTATGGAGCAGTGTCCCGATCACGCAAAGACGGCCGGTCACATCGGCCTCGCCGGTCCTGATCTCGGTCTCTTCCGGCACCATGTCGAAATGGATCCAGGTGCCGTCCTGCGCGGCAACAATGCCTTTCGCGCGGAGCACGACGCCGTAATAGCTCCCGTCCGCCATGATCCGAAGGATCTCCGCGATCTCTTCTTTCGTATACTTCTGATGAGTCTCTTTGCCCCAGCTGATGAACACATCGTCGGCGTGATGGTGGCCGTGGTGATCGTGGTGGCATCCGCAGCTGCAGGTCCCGCCGTCATGATGGTGATGCTCATGGTCGTGAACGTGGTCTTCGTGGTCATGATCATGGTGGTGTTCATGTTCATGATCGTGGTCTTCGTGGTCATGATCATGGTGGTGATG
>DBVZ01000118.1:3928-6402 GCA_002308255.1 Lachnospiraceae bacterium UBA1251
TGTTCGTGATCGTGATCGTGTTCCTCGATCTCCATCGCTTCGATCTCTTCCAGCAGACGATCCGCGAAATCGCTCTTCTCTTCCATGGCTTTCAGGAGCTGCGCACCTGTCAGCTCATTCCACGGCGTTGTCACGATCGTCGCCTCACTGTTCTTTTCCCGGATGAGAGCCACCGCGGCGTCCAGTTTTTCGGGTTCCACTTTCTGCGTGCGGCTCAGGACGATCGTCTTAGCGCTCTCGATCTGATTGTTGTAGAACTCGCCGAAGTTTTTCATGTACATTTTGCACTTGGTGACATCGGCGACTGCCGTATAGCTGGCAAGTTCAATATCTTTGTCCGCTGTCACGTCCAGGACCGCTTTGATGACGTCGGAAAGTTTGCCGACGCCGGACGGCTCGATGATGATCCTGTCCGGAGCAAACTGAGAAAGCACTTCCTGCAGTGCCTTTCCGAAATCTCCGACCAGCGAACAGCAGATGCATCCGGAGTTCATCTCACGGATATCGATCCCGGCATCTTTCAGAAATCCGCCGTCAATGCCGATCTCACCGAATTCATTTTCAATAAGAACAATCTTCTGTCCTTTCAGGGCGTCGTCAAGAAGCTTCTTGATCAGCGTCGTTTTCCCCGCTCCGAGGAATCCCGATACGATATCAATCTTAGTCATTGTGTCTCCTTTATTTTGATCCTGCAGCTTCTTCAGCCAATGCAGTTTATATGTAAATCTCCATATTCCGCTATATCTTATCACAGAATCTCTTTTCAAGAAACCCCTCTTTTATGGGGTGCACAGCTGCATTTTTTCAAAGATGTACATCTTTCATCCTGCTCTTCCACATTTTCATAACCTCCTCATAGATGCAGAAAGCCGTTCCCGAAGATGTGCATCTTTCATCCTGCTCTTCCACATCTTCAGCGTCTCTTCAAAAATGAAAAACCGAGAATGAAAAGACCCGAATGAAAAGACTTGATTCCCAAGCGGTACATCCCTGATTCTCCTCTTCTGATTCCCGGGATTCCAAGGAGTTGTAATTTCGTGTTGCATTTCAAATCGAAAGCGCATATAATCTACTTCAATGGGCTACAGCGTTAAATCGCTGATGTGCCCGCACAACAATAATGAACACAGGAGAACACGAAAAATGCCTATCACAAAACTGCTGGAGCGAAACAGCGAACTTTACGGCGATGATGTCGCTCTCGTCGAACTGAACCCGGAACGCTCGGAAGACCGCCGCATGACATGGCGCGAATACGATCTGGTGGAATCCGCCCAGACAGCGCCGTACCGGAGAGAGATCACCTGGTCCGTGTTCAACGAGAAGGCGAACCGCTTTGCCCATCTTCTTCTGGAAAGAGGGATCAAGCAGAATGACAAAGTCGGAATCCTGCTCATGAACTGCCTCGAATGGCTTCCAATCTATTTCGGGATCCTGAAGACCGGCGCGATCGCCGTTCCGCTCAATTTCCGCTATTCCTCAGACGAGATCCAGTACTGCGTGGATCTTGCCGACGTGGATATTCTCGTCTTCGGGCCGGAATTCATCGGCCGTATCGAGGAGATCGCGGATCAGATCATCCACAGCCGTCTGCTGCTCTATGTCGGGGATATCTGCCCGACTTTCGCGGAAAGCTACTACGATCTGACCATGAACTGCTCCAGCGCGAATCTCAATATCGAAATCAAGGATACCGATCTTGCCGCGATCTATTTCTCTTCCGGCACCACCGGTTTCCCGAAGGCGATCCTTCACGACCATATTTCCCTGATGCATTCGTGCAAAGTGGAGCAGAATCACCACGGTCAGACCCGTGAGGACGTGTTCCTGTGCATTCCGCCCCTCTATCATACCGGAGCGAAAATGCACTGGTTCGGTTCGCTTCTGTCCGGTTCGAAAGCGGTGCTTCTGAAAGGGACCAAACCGGAAATGGTCCTGGACGCCGTCTCGCGCGAAAAATGCACGATCGTCTGGCTCCTCGTCCCGTGGGCGCAGGACATCCTTGACGCACTGGATTCCCAGCGCATCAAACTTGAAGACTATGAACTGTCTCAGTGGAGGCTGATGCACATCGGTGCGCAGCCGGTGCCGCGTTCCCTGATCAGGCGCTGGAAGGAATATTTCCCGCACCACGATTACGATACGAACTACGGTCTGTCCGAATCGATCGGACCGGGCTGCGTCCACCTCGGCGTCGAAAATATCAACAAAGTCGGCGCGATCGGCATCCCCGGCTACGGATGGGAGTGCCGCATCGTGGATTCCCGCCGCGAAGATGTTCCGAAAGGTGAAGTCGGCGAACTCGCGGTAAAGGGTCCCGGCGTCATGCTGGAATACTACAAGGATCCCAAAGCTACCGCCGAAGTCCTCGACGACGACGGCTGGCTCTACACAGGCGATATGGCACAGCTTGACGAGGACGGATTCATCTGGCTCGTCGACCGCAAAAAGGACGTCATCATCTCCGGCGGCGA
>DBVZ01000118.1:6417-6597 GCA_002308255.1 Lachnospiraceae bacterium UBA1251
CAGATCGAAGACTTCCTGCACGGCTTCGAGCCGATCCACGACGTCGCCGTCATCGGCCTTGCGGATAAGAGACTCGGCGAAAAAGCGACCGCGATCATCTCGATCAAGGAGGGATACACCTGCACGGAAGAAGATATCATGAATTACTGCAAGAAGCTTCCGAAATACAAACGTCCGCGC
>DBVZ01000063.1:0-2448 GCA_002308255.1 Lachnospiraceae bacterium UBA1251
GGCGACATGGACTTCAAGGTCGCCGGAACGCACGACGGCATCACCGCCATCCAGATGGATATCAAGATCCACGGCCTGACCCGCCCGATCGTCGAAGAAGCGATCCGCCGCACGAAAGAGGCCCGCGAGTATATCCTTACGGAAGTCATGGAGAAATGCATCGCCGAGCCGAGAAAGGAAATCTCCAAGTACGCGCCGAAGATCGTCCAGATCAAGATCGATCCGGAGAAGATCGGCGACGTCGTCGGCCAGAGAGGCAAGAACATCAACGCCCTGATCGAGATGTACGACGTACAGATCGACATCGACGACGACGGTTCCGTCAGCATCTGCGGCACCGATCCGGAGAAAATGAACCAGGCCGTCGAGGCGATCCGCATCATCACGACCGAGTTCGAAGAGGGAATGATCCTGACCGGAAAAGTCGTCTCCATGAAAGAGTTCGGCTGCTTCCTCGAGTTCGCGCCGGGCAAGGAAGGAATGGTACACATCTCGAAGATCGCGAAATCCCGCGTCAACAAGGTGGAAGACGTCCTTTCCCTCGGAGATATCGTCCGCGTCATCTGCCTCGGCAAGGACAAGATGGGACGCCTCAGCTTCTCCATCAAGGACTGCCCGAAACAGTGATCATCCGGACTTGCAAAGGAGTCCATATGGAAAGAATCGCGGAATTTTCTAAAGTAAGTGAAAATATTTTCGCTGACAGCTTCAGGAAATCCTTTCCGGATGCAGACGCATCCGGGCTCCGCGATGTCCTGAAAGAAGTAAAGATACCTTGCCGTGCCACCAAAGGCTCGGCAGGGTATGATTTTTTCCTGCCCTGTGACGTAGAGCTTAAGGCCGGTGATTCCGTCACCGTGCCGACCGGGATCAGGGCAAACATAAAGGAAGGCTGGGTACTGATGATCTTCCCGCGGAGCGGACTGGGATTTAAGTACCGGCTGCAGCTCGACAATACCGTCGGTGTGATCGACAGCGATTATTATGATTCGGACAATGAAGGACACATCATGGTCCGGATCACAAACGATTCGAAAGAATCCAAGACGCTCGTACTGAAAAGAGGAGACCGCTTCGCACAGGGCGTATTCCTCCCGTACGGCATCACGTATGACGATCAGGCGGTGAATGAACGAAACGGCGGATTCGGCAGCACCGGCTGAACGCCCGGGACAGATCTATGACAAATAAAGAAGACAGCTTCCTCTTTCAAAAGGGTAACCCGCTTCTCCCCGGCGCTCAGCGCATGCCCGGCGGATATAATTTCTGCGCTTCTTTTCTGGAACCCGAAAAAGCTGTTCTTCATCTCACAGATCCCGAAAGCGGTATACAGCAGACCATTCCCATGAAAAACGGAACCGTGACAGGCGCGGAAGCGGCTGTTTTTGTGGCGTGCCCGGAAGGTACGGTCTTTGAGTATACCTATTCGCTGAACGGTCAGAATGTACCTGATCCGTACACGCGGTCTGTGAAGGATGGGGTGAACAGGACCGTGCCGGATGCTTTCAGCGATGCCGGCCGCGGCGTGAAGATTTTGCCCGAAGAAATGATCCTTTACAAGCTGCATGTACGCGGCTTTACGATGCTGGATCCCTCTGTCCCGGAAAAGGAAAGAGGAACATTCCGGGGACTCCTCCGGAAGATCCCTTATCTGAAGGATCTCGGCATCAATGCCGTGGAGCTGATGCCCGTCTACTCCTTTGATCCGGTTCTGCCGAACGGAAGGAGAAATTACTGGGGATACGCGGAAAACAACCAGTATGCAGCGCCGAACGACGCATACTGCTCCGGAGAGGATTCTGTCGGAGAAATCCGTGAACTTATCGGCGGGCTCCACGAAGCGGGGATCGCCTGTATCCTGGAGATCTATATTCCCGAAAACCTGTCGATCCGCGTCCTTGGCGATGCGCTCCGGTACTGGGCGCTGACGCTGGGGGCCGACGGCTTTCATCTGTCCGGCAAGCACGCCGCGATCGATGAGATCCTGCGGGACCCGTTCCTCGCGGACCGTATCCTCCTTCTGGATTCTCCTGTGCAGGCCGTGTCCGGAAACCAGACGTTCCGGTCATTTGATCACGTCTACACCATGCAGGGCGGATTCCGCACGGAAGCAAGAAGGTTTCTTATGGGAAGAGGGGAGGACACCGCGTCTTTCGCGGAACTGTTCCGCTGCTGCCCGGCGCAGTATCACGTCGTCAACTATATAGCCGATCATAATGGCTTTACGCTTCAGGATCTTGTGTCGTATAATGAAAAAAGGAATGAGGCGAACGGAGAGGGCAACCGGGACGGCACGTTCGAAAATGACAGCTGGAACTGCGGGGAAGAAGGACCGACGGCAAAGCGCTCCGTTGCGGCGCTCCGGAAAAGGCAGATCAGAAACGCGCTCCTGCTCGTATTTCTGTCTCAGGGGATCCCGATGCTGTACGCCGGCGATGAATTCGGCAA
>DBVZ01000063.1:2492-2917 GCA_002308255.1 Lachnospiraceae bacterium UBA1251
TTGACAGCAAAGACGGCTGGCTGAACTGGGAAGATGCCGCCGCAAACAGGGAAAGGATCCGGTTCCTGAAACAGCTGATCCGATTTCGGAAAGCACACGGGATCCTTCATACGGGTTCCGCCATGTGGGGAAGCGATTACGAACATACCGGCATGCCGGATATTTCTTTCCACGGGAGGGAGATGTATTCGCTGGAAGCCGGCATTCCCGCCCTGGCGGTGCTTCTTAACGGATATTATGCGAAGACGCCGGAGAACAGCCTGTTCCTTGCGATGAATGCCTGGGAGAATACGTATGAATTTGCGCTGCCGGGCCTTCCGGAGGGATATGTGTGGAAACAGGCGCTGACTTCCGCGCCGTCCGGGAACAGGAAAGGGAAGGAGGCTGCCTCCCTGTCCGGATCTGTTTCCGTTCCGGCCCATACC
>DBVZ01000076.1:0-4463 GCA_002308255.1 Lachnospiraceae bacterium UBA1251
AGCGCTCTACCAAACTGAGCCACGCATCGATAGCTGATTGCTTCCGCAACAGCAAAAGTTATTATATAGAATTATCAATTTAAAGTCAACCGCTATTTTTCTTTTTTATTTTCCTGTTCGTCACCCTGCCGCACAGCCCGGATCTCTCGGGATTATCCGCCAAGTCCCATCCATTTCCGGCCGTTTTGAACATCCTCCTCGAACCGTACGTTTTCCTCGTTCCAGGATTCGTATGCCTTCTCCCCGCGGTGGTCCGGGAGAGAATACTGCCCGGCAAGATATCCGCCGAGATACTCGGAAACTTTTATAGAGCCGTTCACGTTGACATGGTCGCCGTTATCCAGGCTGTCCGTCGCCCAGTCGATCCCGATCTCATCAAGAAGAAGATTCATATCCAGATACTGCAGTCCTGCTTCTTCCGCGTAAGCGCTGACCGCATTGTGCCTTGCAAGGTTGTTGTTGCTCGGAGACGGCGTGCTGACGAGGAGAACTTCCGTTCCGGCGCTCCGGCATTTGCGGATGATTATCTCCATGTAGGACTTCACGGATCTGGAGATCTCATCGGGCGGATTTAATGGATCCTCGGGTACGGTATCCGGCATTTCCTTCATGTAATCCCCGCCCTCATAAGGGGCTACGGCACAGTGCAGCGTATACCCTTTATACATGCGGCCTTCTTCTTCCGCAGTCTTTTCTCTTTCGCTTTTCAGCACGAACACTTTCCAGAAATCATGTCCGCGGTAGAGCGGAACACGGTAATTGGCCTCGCCTTCCAGACTGTCGTTGGGATTCCATTTGCCGGATTTGGTGGAAAACAGGAGATTCGTTTCCAGGATCACGACCTTCGGTTTCTGCCTGCCCAGAACTCCGGTGAGTTCCTTACAGGTTTCCGGAATAAACTGTCCGGGCTGGGCACAGATATAGGACGCGATGCCGTTTTCCTTCCAGAGCGTCATCGGACTGACCGCCGCGTATCCGAGACTGTCTCCCATCACCACAAGATCGATGCTCTCCTCCGGTTCCTGCAGGATTCCGTAGTACTGGCTGTAACGGTGCGGGGTGTAAATGCCGCCGCGTGATACTGTCTTTCCGATTCCCGCTGTCACCCCCAAAAGGAGCAGGAACAGGATTCCGAGAAATGCAATTGTTTTGTGCCGCTTTATTTTCGTCATCTTCTCCTCCGGCTCAGAATCCCGCGTAGATCAGGTCGACGGGCTGGTACCCGAATCCATACGCGCCGAAAATCACGACGGCAAGGATCAGGCCGTACAAAAGCGCCCACCGGACCGGCAGCTTTAGGCTCGCCATTCCCTCTTTGCCGAGCAGTTCCTTCTCCTGGATCCAGCTGACCGCAGCCACGACCAGCGTACCGGCAATGATCACAAGAAAATCAGCCTTATCCAGCCCGAGCTGCAGAAGGGATCCGTCCCAGAGAGTCCTCAGCGTAAATCCACGGAAAATGCTGATAAGCATGTGTAAGCCGGCGCGGACGCCGTCCGCCCGGAAAAACAGCTCGCCGACGAAAATGATGATCCAGGTCTTTAATCCCCGCACGAGCAGATACCAAGGTGTTTTATCGCTGATCCCCAGTTTCCGGACACAGCTCTCTCTTGCCGGTTCCAGCGCGGATTCAAAGGTGAGGACCACAAAATAGTACACGCCAAAGAAGATATAGTTCCACTTTGCTCCGTGCCAGAGGCCGTTGCACAGCCAGACCGGCAGGAGGGTCAGAACGACCGCACCGAGTTTTGTCCAGTACTTTGTCAGATGCTTTCTGCCGAAGCGGTTCCATTTCCGGACCGTTTTCGACAGAGAGACCGGATAGAAGACGTACGTCTTCAGCCAGGTGCCGAGGGAAATGTGCCAGCGGCGCCAGAACTCGGCGGCATTTTTGGAGAAGAAGGGCCTCCGGAAATTCTCCGGCAGAGTGATGCCGAACATTTTCGAACTGCCTATGACAATATCGATGCATCCGGAAAACTCCATATAAAGCTGGACGGTATAAGCGACGGCAGCAACGGCTACGACTGCACCCTGATAATTTGTAAAATAGTTAAAGACATTCTTGACCATAAGGTCCAGACGGTCCGCGATGATGACTTTTTTGAACAGCCCCCACAGGATCCTCACCGCCCCCTGCGTGAGATTCTCCCACCGAAGGGAGCCGCCTTCCCAGAGCGCGTCGTAAATGTCGCCGTGGCGGCAGATCGGGCCTTCCATCATCTTCGGGAAGAATGCCAGGAAAAGCGCGGTCCTTGCCGGGTTGGACGGAACTTCCGCCCTCTCCCAGAAGACATCGAGCATAAGACCGATCGCTTCCAGCGTGTAGAAGGAAATGCCGATCGGCAGAACCAGGCGCAGAGGCGGCAGCAGGGCGCCGGCTCCGGTAAGGACAGTGATCTTATTCAGATTGGATGCAAAAAAATTGTAGTATTTGAGATATCCCAGGATCCCGAGCAGAATAATAATACCGCATGCGGCGATCCTCTTCTGCTGCGGCTTCGTCCTCCCGCTGTTTCTTGCGCGGACGATCTGCTCACATATGAAATGCGTAAAAAGAGAAGAACCGATGAGAAACACCACGAGCCAGCCGCTGAAAAGCCAGAAAAAAACATATCCGGCCGTCAGCAGGACATACGGCCGGGCTTTCTTCGGCATCAGCTGGTAGACGCACAGAACGGCCGGCAGAAACAGAAACAGATATCCTATTGTATGGTAATCCATACAGAAACCCCCGAAATTGAGTATTCGTAAGCATTGTACCACAAAAACCGTTCCGGCGAAACCTGGTACAAACGGTACATAAACGATCCGGCGAAACCAGGCACAAGTGGTACAGGCGGTTCACTTGCCAACACGGAAACAATCGATTATACTATGCGCCATGGAGGTTCCTATGCTGATCCCTAAGATAATACTTGAAACGTCAGATAATTACGAAGAACTGAAGGAGACCACGAAATCTTTCCTTCAGGTTCTGACTTCAAATGATTTCTATTACGGTCTCTTCCTGATCGCGGTCATTATCGTGCTCCTGAAGGTCATTGATTTTATTTTCCTGCCCTGGAAGAAAAAAGGCAGCACTCTGGCCGCTTTTCTGAAAGCCTGCTGCAAGACGTTCGTCTTTGCGGTCTTCGGGCTGCGCATCATCGCTCTCATCCCCGGCATGAAAGACTTTGCGAGCCAGATCTTCCTGTCTTCTTCCCTGATCGTAGTCGTTCTGGGCTTCGTTTTTCAGGAAGGGCTTTCCAATATCGTCCACGGTTTCATTCTCTCGGTCTTCAGCCCGTTCAAGCTCGGGGACCGCGTGACCGTCACGATCGACGGCGAGAAGACAACCGGGTATATTAAGGAGATCAACGCGCGGCACACGATCATCCAGAACGTGGTCAATTCAGCCCACGTGATCGTGCCGAACGCCAAGATGGACACCTGCGCCATCATCAATAATTACTTTGACGGAAATACGACAAGCAGTTCTTTCATGGATCTTTCCGTCACCTATGAATCCGATCTCGAAAAAGCGATCCGGATCATCACGGAAGTGATCGACGGACATCCACTTGTCAAAAAGGCAAAAGAAGACAAAGAAGTGTCGGATCCGACTGCCGTTCTCGTCCGGGAGCTCGGCGATCACGGAATCGCCCTACGGGCCGCGGTCCTCACGCATACTGTGGAAGAAAACTTTATCGCGTGCAGTGATATCCGCAGGAGCCTGGTGGAACGTTTTTCCAAAGAACCGGATATCGCGTTTGCTTATCCCCATCTTGAGATCGTGCCTCCCGAGGCAGTACAGGACTAAAAAAAACCGGCGTGAAAGCCGGTTTTTTGTTCTTCCTGGTAAATGTTTGTATTCGGAAATATCAGTTCTCCTCACAGAACCGGAATACCCTGTCGTAAAAGTCCCTGCCCTCTTCATAGGCAGCGTGACCGAGCCCCTCGTAAATGAACAGTTCGCTGCCCGGGATCTCCCGGTGCAGCTTTTGGGCAGCCTCATTTCCGACCGTCAGATCGTTACCGCCCGCGATGATGAGAGTCGGGCAGGTAATGCCGGAGAGTTCTTCCCTTACATCGAACTGCAGGATCGCGTAAGCATTTCTTAAAAAGCGCTCGTAATCGGAGGGTTTTGTCAGCTTCGCCAGCAGCGGAAACAGTTTTCTGTTCTTCTTCAGATAAGCCTGCGAATACATTTTTTCAGCGGTGTCGGCCATGAGGGCGGTGTGATCCCCCTTCTTTGCCATCCCGATCCATCCGTTTACCGCTTCCTGCACCGTTGCGTTCGCGTTTGGCGCAGTAACCGCCAGAATCAGTTTTTCCACAGCCTCCGGATGATCGATCGCCATGTACTGCGCGATCATGCCGCCCTGCGAGACGCCGAGCACGCACGCCCTGCCGATGCCGAGCTGCTTCATCACCCGCACCTGGTCCTCCGCCATCTCCCGGATGCTGTATCCCTCCGGCAT
>DBVZ01000076.1:4483-5360 GCA_002308255.1 Lachnospiraceae bacterium UBA1251
TAGGACGCCGCGAGGAGCCACGCTTTTCCCTTCACGGTGGCAAGACCGTCCGACAGGCCCGGCAGGACCACCAGTTTTTTCTCGCCGTTTCCGAAAAAGGCATACTCCATTTCGGTGCTGCCGATCTTTGCGGTTCCGTTTTTCGCGTTCATCATGATCCGGTCTCCGTGCCGGATTCTTTCCGGCGGGTCGTTGACATTTCAAAGATGCAGGTATTCAATCGTGCGGTGTGCGCCGTTTTCGGATTCGTAGACCCTCATCTCGCAGTTGTGCGGCTTCGGACGCCATTTATACCCGCGGGGCCGGTCTTCCATACAGCCGCTCAGCACGCGGAGGATCCCCCCGTGGCAGGCAACGAGGACATTTTCATAATCCTTTGTTTCGAGCTCTTTCAGAAATGATTGGGCCCGCTGCACCATGGACGCGGTCGTCTCCACCGAGGGCGGAGCCGGAAAGATCTCCGGCAGGACCCAGTACAGCGTCATGCGCAGTCCGAGCCGGTCGTACCGGTGCTTCTCGTAAATGCCGAAATCCGTCTCGATCACCCTCTCGTCGGTGATCACCCCGCTTTCGGGCACATTGCCGACGATCGAGCCGGTCGCGACAGCCCTCTGCAGCGGAGACGCATACACCGCGTCAAACTGAAGCCCGGGATACTTCTCCAGGATCTTCCGGCGCATTTCGCGCGCCTGCTTCACGCCGGTTTCATTCAGGGGCACATCCGTGCGCCCCTGCATAAGACGGTCTTTGTTCAGATTCGTTTGTCCGTGTCTTGTCAGCCAGATTTTCATATTCTTATTTTTCGAAAATTTTCACCAGTTTATCTTTATAAGCATTTTTAAAGCCGCGGTACGGGTGCTCGCGGAGCGGCAGGGTG
>DBVZ01000038.1:0-9233 GCA_002308255.1 Lachnospiraceae bacterium UBA1251
AGGACCTTCGGGCACTGGCGGAGCAGCCAGTTGTCCGCTTTCTGACCGGCGAGACGTACGCAGTGAACACGGGACTGCTGTCCGGCGCCGACGCCGATCGCCTGTCCGTCTTTGGCGAAGCAGACCGAGTTGGACTGCGTATACTTCAGCGTGATCAGAGAGATCACAAGATCGCGTTTGGCGGAATCCGGAATGTCTTTGTTCTTTGTGACGACGTCGGCGAGCATGTCGTTGTCGATGACAAGATTGTTGTGGCCCTGCTCAAAAGTGATGCCGAAGACATCTTTGTGTTCAAGCGCGGTCGGCTCATAGGACGGATCGATCTCGATCACGTTGTAATTGCCGTTTTTCTTCTGCTTCAGAATGGCAAGCGCCTCGTCCGTGTATCCCGGAGCGATGACGCCGTCGGAAACTTCTCTCTTAATAATGGAAGCTGTGGAAGCGTCGCAGGTATCCGACAGGGAAATGAAATCGCCGAAGCTCGACATCCGGTCCGCGCCGCGTGCTCTTGCATAGGCGCAGGCGAGAGGAGAGAGCACTTCCATATCATCCACAAAATAGATCTTTTTCAGTGTTTCCGTGAGCGGAAGACCTACTGCCGCGCCGGCCGGAGAAACGTGCTTGAAAGAAGCTGCCGCCGGAAGACCGGTGGAAGCCTTCAGCTCCCGGACGAGCTGCCATCCGTTCAGGGCGTCCATGAAATTGATGTATCCCGGACGTCCGGAGAGCACTTTGATCGGAAGATCGCGTCCGTCACCTACAAAAATTTTAGAGGGTTTCTGATTCGGGTTGCACCCGTATTTCAATTCCAGTTCTTTCATAATTCTTTCCTTTTCTTTATTGTCTTCTAATGGCGTTCTTTCAGAATTATTTATTCTTGTTGACAATACGCGTTTCATAAGTGCCGTCTGAGATGCTGATAAAGCGGACGAACAGAGACACTTTATTATCCTCATTGAGTGCGTTCCAGATCGAATCCGTCACTTCATCGATCGTTCCGCTGACTGTGACAGGAACCGGCTCGCCTTCAAAACTCGGAAGCGGATTGCCGTCGCTCACATAAGTGCTGATGAACCGGCCTTCTCCCGGAACGGCCGGAGAGTAGGAGAACGTATAACGCTGGCAGGAAGAAGCGTCGCCGCGGCTGCTCTTTAAAATGGACATGCAGTAATCATATTCCCCGTTTTCAACATGCATGATCCCGGAAATACGGGGCGTATAATTCGGCGCATCCGGCTCGAATTCACGGCAGCGAAGGCTCTGTTCGAAGGTTTTTCCGGCTGCGATCCCATCATAGATGGTATCCGTCTGATCGCCGTTCGTGACGATGGTGTCGCTGCCCAGAACGCGTACCGGTGCGTAGATGATGAGAGACGGATCTTCCATTTTCGACGGGTCAAAAGCCTGTGTGCGGATGCCTTCTCCCTCTTCCGCGAAAACGCGGTTGCGGCTGTTGGAACTGCGGCCCATGATGAAATAAGCGGTGACGGCGAAAGCGCCGTCTTCCGAGCGGCCGATCATGATGCCGCGGCCGGGATACGGATTCGCGCGCAGCAGTTCGCATAAATTCTTCAATTCCATAAGAATACCTCCGTGAAATGTATTGCTGACATGTGTTGTCTGCTTTATCTGCAAGGGTTGGTGCAGGCAGAAAAAAAGACCGCGGTACAGCACAAAACTGGCTGCCCAGACGGTCGGCGATCATTGAGTCATGCTCCGTGTGGTTCATTCCACTTCCGTCAGTCACATGACCTGTTAAAACCTTAGCATTTCCCGCAAGCATTGTCAATCGTCGAATCTTCTGGTATAATTTGACTCGTTGAAAGTTCCGTTGGGAATTTTTGATAAAATCGGATCTGTCAGAAGTTCCGCACGGAATTTTTTGATAAAAAGGCCCGGCTGTACCGGGATCCGGCAATAGGAAGCACGAAGTGGGTCCTATTTATTTTTGTATGTACGAAAGGATCAGAGTACCCTATGAAGACTTATCTTGTGACAGGCGGCGCCGGCTTTATCGGCTCCAATTATATCCACTACATGTTCCGGAAATACGATGATGCGATCCGTATCATCAATGTGGATGCACTCACATACGCGGGCAATCCGGAAAACCTCAAGGATCTCGAGGAGAATCCGAATTATACATTCGTGAAAGCCGACATCTGCGACGCGGACGCGGTCCGCGCCGTTTTTGCGGAAAATGACATCGACCGCGTGGTCCATTTTGCGGCGGAGAGTCATGTCGACCGCTCCATCAAGGATCCGGCGGTCTTCGTGAAGACAAATGTCCTCGGTACGCTGAATATGCTGAATGCGGCAAAGGAAGCGTGGGAGCTCCCGGACGGGACTTTTAAGGAGGGAAAGAAATTCCTTCACGTCTCCACGGACGAGGTCTACGGATCCCTTCCGGAGGACGGCGGCTATTTCTATGAGACGACGCCGTACGATCCCCACAGCCCGTATTCCGCGAGCAAAGCGTCTTCTGATTTCCTTGTGAAAGCATATATGGACACGTATCATTTCCCGGCCAATATCACGAACTGCTCGAACAATTACGGACCTTACCAGTTCCCGGAGAAGCTGATCCCGCTCATCATCAACAACGCGCTGCAGGGAAAGGCGCTTCCGGTCTACGGGGACGGGAAGAATGTCCGTGACTGGCTCTTCGTGGAGGACCACTGCAAAGGCATCGACATGGTGCAGGAGCAGGGGAAGCTGTTCGAGACCTACAATATCGGCGGGCATAATGAAAAGCAGAACATCGAGATCGTAAAGATCATCATCGATACGCTTCGTGACATGCTTCCGGAAGAGGATCCGAGGAGAGATCATCTGACCTACGATCTCATCCATTATGTCACCGACCGCAAAGGACATGACCGCCGTTACGCGATCGCTCCGGACAAGATCAAAGCGGAAGTGGGCTGGTATCCGGAGACGAAGTTTGAAGACGGCATCAAAAAGACGATCGCCTGGTACTTCGATCACCAGGAATGGATGGAGAACGTGACGAGCGGTGCATACCAGAGCTATTACGCTGATATGTACGACGGAAGATAAGGGGTAATAATATGTTAAAAGGAATTATTCTGGCGGGAGGAGCCGGAACCAGACTGTATCCGCTCACCAAAGCCATGTCAAAACAGATGATGCCGGTCTATGATAAGCCGATGATCTATTATCCTCTCTCGACGCTGATGCTGGCGGGGATCCGCGATATCCTGATCATCTCGACACCGCGGGACCTTCCCGGTTTTGAGCAGCTGTTCGGCAGCGGAGAGCAGCTGGGCATGCATTTCTCTTACGCGGTGCAGGAGACGCCGAGAGGCCTTGCGGACGCATTTATCGTCGGCGAGAAATTTATCGGAAAAGACAGGGTGGCGCTCGTGCTCGGCGACAATATCTTCTACGGCCAGAGTTTCTCGAAAGTGCTGAGAGAGGCCGCGGCGAGAGAAAAAGGCGCGACGATCTTCGGGTATTACGTCAAAGATCCGAGGGAGTACGGCGTCGTTGAATTCGATGAGAACGGCAAGGCTGTATCGATCGAAGAGAAGCCGGAGCATCCGAAATCCAATTACGCGGTTCCGGGGCTGTATTTCTATGATAATGATGTCGTGGAGATCGCCAAAAATGTCGTCCCGTCCGCGCGCGGCGAGATCGAGATCACGTCGGTCAACAATGAATATTTAAGACGCGGAGATCTCTATGTGGAGACCCTCGGGCGCGGTTTCGCCTGGCTCGATACCGGGAACCACGACATGCTGCTCGACGCCGCGGATTTCGTGGCGGCTTTCCAGAAGAGGCAGGGGCTTTATATTTCCTGCATCGAGGAGATCGCTTACAAGAGAGGGTTCATCGACAGGGAGCAGCTGCTGCGCCTCGCGGAACCGCTGCTTAAGACCGCTTACGGACAGTATCTTGTGGATATCGCGAACGGACTTTGACATCGATAGGTGCTTTTATGGGAAAGATTCTGGTTGAGGATTGCTTCATCGAAGGACTCCGCGTGATCACGCCCACGGTTTTCGGCGACGCGCGCGGGTACTTCATGGAGACTTATAATTATAATGATTTTGCGGAGCAGGGGATCACGCAGACCTTTGTGCAGGACAACCAGTCGAGTTCTTCGCAGGGGGTCTTAAGAGGTCTGCATTTCCAGATCCATTATCCGCAGGATAAGCTGGTGCGCGTCGTAAAGGGAGAAGTCTTTGACGTCGCAGTGGATCTCAGGGAGGGATCGCCGACTTTCGGGAAATGGTACGGTGTCCGGCTCAGCGCGGAAAACAAAAAGCAGTTTTTCATTCCCAAGAATTTCGCGCACGGATTCTATGTACTGTCGGATACGGCGGAATTCTGCTATAAATGCAGCGATTTCTATCACGCAAATGATGAGGGCGGCATTGCATGGGACGATCCCGAGATCGGGATCGAATGGCCCCTTCTTGACGGCGTACAGACGAATCTTTCTGAAAAAGACAGGAACTGGGGCAGTTTCTCCGAGTACGTAAAAGAACGGGAGAACGCCGGCAATGAATGACAGAAAAGACGGGATCGTGACCGGTGCATGGAAAAACCGGTCCCTGATCCTGAAACTGGCACGGAACGATTTCCGGATGCGCTACGCCGGATCCTATTTCGGGATCATCTGGGCGTTTGTGCAGCCGGTGGTTACCGTGCTCGTTTATTTTCTTGTCTTCGGCATCGGCTTTAAGACGAGTAACACGACGTCGGTACCGTTCATCGTCTATCTGACCTGCGGGATCGTGCCGTGGTTTTACTGCCAGGATGTGCTTGTCGCGGGAACGAACACTCTGATCGAGTACAGTTATCTGGTGAAGAAGGTCGTTTTCAATATCGATATTCTGCCGTACATCAAAGCGATCGCAGGGATGTTCGTCCATCTGTTCTTCACGCTGATCGCAGTGATCACGGCAGCGCTCTATAAGTTTTATCCGACTGTCTATCTGATCCAGATCCTGTATTATTTTATCTGTATGTTTGTCTTTCTGCTGGGTCTTGTGTGGGCGGCCTGTGCTGTCGTGGTCTTTTTCCGGGATCTTACGCAGATTATCGTGATCGCGCTGCAGATCGGGATCTGGTCGGTCCCGATCATGTTTGACCCTGCCAATCTGAGTTTTGCGGATAAGTGGAAGATCATTTTCAAGATCAATCCCATGTATTACATCATTAACGGCTACCGGGACGCCATTTTCGCGAAGCACTGGTTCTGGGAACATCCGTGGGAGACCTTGTATTTCTGGACTTTTACGGCTGTCGTTCTGCTGATCGGAAGAGCTGTTTTCCGGAAACTGAAAGTGCATTTCGCGGATGTTCTGTAATGAATATGAAGAAACCTGCCATCACCGTCACCCATCTGAATAAGGTATACAAGCTGTACAGAAAACCCTCCGACCGCCTGCGCGACGCGCTCGGTTTCGGCCGGAAGAATCTGTACACGGAGCTGCATGCGCTCAAAGATGTCAGCTTTACGATCGGACAGGGGGAGACCGTCGGCATTATCGGTACGAACGGATCCGGAAAATCGACGATCCTGAAGATCATCACCGGCGTTGTGACGCCCACATCCGGAAAGGTGGATGTGGACGGGCGCATTTCCGCGCTGCTGGAACTGGGCGCCGGGTTCAACCAGGAGTACACCGGGATCGAGAACATTTACCTGAACGGAACGATGATGGGTTTTTCGCGCGAAGAGATCGACGCGAAGATGGACGGGATCCTGAAGTTCGCGGACATCGGCGAATTCGTGAATCAGCCGGTGAAAACCTATTCGAGCGGTATGTTCGTGCGGCTCGCTTTTGCGCTGGCGATCAATATCGACCCGGAGATCCTGATCGTGGACGAGGCGCTTTCGGTCGGCGACGTATTTTTCCAGGCAAAGTGCTACCATAAATTCGAGGAGTTCAAACAGCAGGGAAAGACGATCCTGTTCGTGAGCCATGACCTCGGATCGATCGCGAAATACTGCGACCGCGTCATCCTGCTCAACAAAGGGGAACTCACCGCCGAGGGCGAGCCGAAAAAGATCGTGGATCTGTATAAGCAGCTTCTTGTCAGTTACGGGGACGACATCCCGGAGACGGAAGCGGAAGAGGCGGCAGAAGCCGGGACGGAGAGAAATCCTCTCGCGGACGAAATCCGGCAGACGGCGGGAGACAGTCTCTCTCTGCAGGCGGATACGCTTGAATACGGGGAAGGGCAGGCGCACATTGCCGGCATCCGCATTTTTGACGATAAAGGACTGATGACGAATACGGTCGAGAAAGGCGTTCCTTTCCGTATTGAGATGACGGTGCGGTTCTTAAGGCCCGTCCGGGATCCGATCTTCGCGTTTACGATCAAAAATGCGCAGGGCACCGAACTGACCGGGACCAATACCATGCTGGAGGGGATCCCGACGGGGGAGATGCTTCCCGGTGATAAGGCGACGGTAACTTTCAAACAGAAAATGTCCCTGCAGGGAGGCGCCTATCTGCTGTCTTTCGGCTGCACGGGGTTCCAGGACGGGGAATTCAGGGTATTCCACAGGCTGTATGATGCCGTGGACCTTCAGGTCCTGTCCGTAAAGAATACGGTCGGGTTTTATGACATGGATTCGGAAACGACCGTGGAGATCGTAAAGGCCGGAAATGCTGCGGCAGCAGCGGAGAACGGGATTCAAAACGCGGCGGGAGAAGAGGAGAAATGACGGAGAACATCGGAAAAGTCAAACTGATCACGGACCTCTGGCCGGGACGCGACCTCTATTCGGACGGAGAGATCGAGGATGAGCTGCTTCGGATCGCGGAAACGGTTCCGCCCGAGCGGTTCGACGAGGTGGTCGCGGAAAGCGGATCCTGGCCCGTGATGTATCATTTTTCGAGTATCCGCGAAAATATCATCAGCTGGTATCCGTTCCGCGGCGATGAGAAAGTGCTGGAGATCGGATCCGGATGTGGTGCGGTGACCGGCGCGGCCGCGAAACGGTGCGCATCCGTCACCTGTGTGGAATTGTCAAAAAAAAGGAGTCTTGTCAACGCGAACCGGAACCGGGACAGATCGAACATCACGATCCATCTCGGGAACTTCGAGGATGTGGAGAAGACGCTGCCGGATGATTTTGATATTGTGACGCTGATCGGCGTATTCGAATACGGGAGCGGCTACCTCTCGACGAAAACGCCTTACCGGGATTTCCTGCGGACAGCGCTGCGGCACTTAAGACCCGGGGGAAAAGTTCTGATCGCCATCGAGAACCGGTTCGGACTGAAATATTTCGCGGGCTGTACGGAAGACCACACCGGCGGATTCTTCGACGGGATCGAGGGATATGAGGGACAGAACCGCGTCCATACCTTTACGAGGCCGGAACTGGAGGCGATCTTTGAGGAAGCCGGGGCGGATACATGGGAGTTTTATTATCCGTATCCCGACTATAAATTCCCCATGGCGGTCTATTCGGACCGCTGGCTCCCGAAAAAAGGGGAGCTTTCCGATAATCTCGTCAACTTTGACCGGATGAGGGTGCAGCTGTTCCATGAGGACAAAGTCTATGATTCGATCGCGGACACCGGCCTGTTCCCGGTCTTTTCCAATTCTTTCTTTGTTGAAGTCGGGAGGAGCGGGTCATGATCCTGTATGCGAAATTTTCAAATGAGCGCTCCCCGAAGTTCGCGATCCGCACGATGATCGCAGAGGAGAACGGCGTCCGGACTGTCCTGAAGACAGCGGCCTCGGAAGCCGGTCTCGCCCATGTGCAGCATTTTTCAGGGCATTATGAAAAACTGACGGAGCTGTACCGCAAAGCGGGATTCGTCCCGAACCGGGTCGCGCTGCACGGCGATACGGCGGTTTTCGAATATATCGAGGGAAAGCTGTTCGAGACGACTCTGCTCGCGTTTGCGGATAAAACAGCGGCCTTCGAGCACATGTGGAAGTCATTTTTCGAACGCATCGATCAGACGGCGGATACCTCATTTGCGATGACGGATGCATTTTCGGAAGTGTTCGGAAATGCGGAAGCGCTCGTTGGCGGGAAAGCGTCCTCCTGCGCGGACATCGACCTCATTCCCTCCAATATCCTGGAAGAGGGCGGGGTGTTCCATGTCATCGATTATGAGTGGACATTCGATTTCCCCGTTCCGGTGGATTTTATCAAATGGAGAGCCGTGGTCTATTTTGCACAGAAGCTTCCCAAAGACGCGGCGGTCACCGAGGAGATGCTTCTGGAAATGATCCCGGCGGATGAACGGAAACAGGCCGTCTTCCGGAAGATGGAGGAGAGCTTTCAGAACTATATGCTCGGAAAACACGTCCCGCTCCGCCTTCTGTACCCGGAAATGACGCCGGGATCGATCGACATGACACACCTTGAGCAGTGGACGGCCGCGCATCAGACGGTCACGGTCTATCTGGATCGGGGAGAAGGCTTCAGCGAGGCGGATGTCATGCGGTTTCCGGTGGATAACGATGGTTTTGCGAAGATCCGGGTTCCGCTTTCCGGAATACAGAGTTTCCGGATCGATCCCACGGAGCAGCCCTGTATCGTTCGGATCGGGGACGAGGCCTTTGTCCGGGATCCCGGGAATGGTTCCGGTCCGGATGAAGAGACGCAGAAACTCCTCAAAACCGTGACGATCAACGGATGGCGGCTTCGGGAGGGAAAGTACGCATTTCCCGACCCGGATCCCTGGCTTCATGTGACTTCCCGGCCGGAAGGAACGGATGTTCTGTCGCTGGATCTTCATATAGAAAACATGCCGCGTGAGACGGCGGATATCCTGGGAGACCTTCTTGCATCGAGATCCTTTAAAGCGCGCGCGAAACAGCTGCTGAAAGGGAAAAAGACCTGAACATGAGCGAGAGACTGTTTACCGTGAAGAGCGACCGCTTTTCACTGACGGAAGAAAATGAATATATAATTCACGGATGGCTCGCGCACGGCGCTCATCTGAGCGCGGCGGCGGACGGCGCGGATGTCCCGTTCGAGACCGAGTCGGTCTATCATTTTAATGATGAGAGATACGGCGGGATCGAAGTCCGCTGCGCCGTGATGCTCCCGGAAGAAGGCGTGAAGAAGAGCCTTACGCTTTATGCGGAGCGGCAGGGAGAGAAGCAGAACGTCTTTTCCGTGCCGGCATCGGTGATCAAAAAAAGGCAGAGAGGACTCCAGATCTATCTCGACGGCACGACGGTCATGAGAGAGAGGAATGCCGTCTATATTACCGGCTGGGCCG
>DBVZ01000038.1:9240-20740 GCA_002308255.1 Lachnospiraceae bacterium UBA1251
CTGCACCGGGGCCGGTGACGATTGCCGTCAGAGAACCGGAGATCGCCGGAACGGCGGAGATCACCCGCGCGGCAAGACCGGACGTTGCGGATATGTACGAGGAGTGCGCCGTGGAGGAAGAGAGCGGATTCAACGTCCGGATCTCTCCGGTCCCCGCGCACGGATGCACGCTGGTTTTTTCTTCGGGAAAGGAGACGGCTGCCGAGCATATCGCAACGGGAAGGCTGTCCCATCCGGCTGCGAAGCTCGGAAAGCTCGCGGAAAAGAGCTGGCGGCACCTCGCCTATAACGGGGTCTCTTCCTTCATTCAAAAAGTACAGGACAAGATCAACGGGCCGAAAGTAAAGCCCGTCTTTTATCCGGACTGGATCCGGCAGCACCTGCCGGATGAGAAAGAGCTGGCGCGGCAGCGGGCGGAAGAGACGGATCATGCCCCCGTCTTCGGAGTATTCACGGTTTCCTCCGAAAAAGGGCTGCCGGACGGAAAGAAGCAGCGTTTTGAGAGATCTTTGCGGGAGCAGACTTACAAATGCGAACGCAACGACGGTAAACCCGAAGAATGGTTTCTGATCGCGTCGGAAGAAGGGGTTCTTACGCCGCACGCGCTCTACGAGCTCGCGCAGTATATCATGGCGCACCCGGAAGTACAGATGGTCTACGCCGACAGCGACGCCGTGGATGAAAAGGGAAATTTCTCCGATCCGGACATGAAACCGGAACTCTCACCGGATTATCTCGCTGCCGCCAACTATATCGGGTATTTTGCCGCGGTGAGGAAGGACCTTGCCGACGCCGCGTCACTGCGGCAGTATGTGCATCACACCGAAGATCTGTATGAGTGCTGGCTGCGGTGCAGCGAGTGCACGGACCGGATCGGCCGCATCCCGAAAGTCCTTTACCACACGGATCTTTCGCTCCTTCCCAAAGAGAGGGGAAATGACACCGGTGCGCAGGAGAGGGAGCGGGCTGCTTCAGAAGCCCATTGGAAAAGAATGGGGCTTCCGGCGACGGTGGAACACGGTGCTGTCCCGTTTACGTACAGGACTGTATGGCATTGGGAAGAAAAGCCGCTTGTATCGGTTCTGATCCCGAATAAAGACCACATCGATGATCTTCGGATCTGTATTCAGAGTCTTACGGAAAAAACGTCCTGGCCGGCGCTCGAGATCATTATTATCGAGAACAACAGCGAAGACCCGCTCACATTTGAGGGATACGAGGCGCTCAGAATGCTGGATTCCAGGATCCGCGTGATCACTTATGAAGGCGGATTCAACTACTCGAAGATCAACAATTTCGGTGCGGAAGCCGCGCAGGGGGAATATCTCTTCCTGCTCAATAATGACACGGAAGCGCTGAGCGACGTTGTCACGGAGATGATGGGGTACTGCATGCGGAAAGACGTCGGCATCGTCGGCGCGAGGCTCTATTACGGGGACAACACGATCCAGCACGCCGGCGTCGTGCTCGGCTGGGGTGGCGTCGCCGGTCACGCGTTCGTGAACCAGAAAAGGGGCGCGGAGCGGCTTCTGCCGAGGATCGTCTGCCAGCAGAATTACAGTGCCGTCACGGCGGCGTGCATGATGGTCGACCGAAAGGTCTATGAGGAGGTCGGCGGACTTTCCGAAGATCTCGCCGTCGCTTTTAATGATATCGATTTCTGCATGAAAGTGCGCAGGGCAGGATATCTCATCGTCTATGACCCGTATGCGGAGATGTACCACTACGAATCCAAATCGAGGGGGCTCGAGGATTCGCCGGAGAAAAAGGCGCGTTTTCAGAAGGAAATTGCCCGTTTTCAGGAAAAATGGGGCGATGTTCTTGAAAAGGGCGATCCCTGTTACAGCCCGAATCTGTCAATGATTACACAAGATTTTTCACTGAAGGAGATATGAGATGAAAGTATTTGTTACAGGTGTCTGCGGACAGCTTGGCCATGACGTCATGAATGAACTGGCCGGAAGAGGAATCGACGGGATCGGAAGCGACATCCAGGCCGCCTATGCCGGCATAGAGGACGGCACTCCGGTGACGAAAATGCCTTACGTGCAGATGGATATCACCGATGAGGCACAGGTAAGGGAGATCCTTCTTCGGGAGAAACCGGATGTGATGGTGCACTGTGCCGCCTGGACGGCTGTCGACAAAGCGGAGGAAATGCCGGAGGCATGCCGGAAGGTCAATGCATTCGGTACGAAACATATCGCGGATGTCTGCGGAGAGATGGACATCCCGATGATGTATTTCTCAACAGACTACGTTTTCAACGGGAACGGGACCCGCCCGTGGGAGCCGGACGATCCGTATGAACCGCTTGACGTCTACGGAAAGACAAAAGCGGAGGGAGAAGAGGCCGTGATCGCCGCGGTAAAGAAATTCTTTATCCTCCGGATCGCCTGGGTATTCGGTACGAACGGGAAGAACTTTATCCGTACGATGCTGCAGCTCGCGAAGACGCATGACACGCTGCGCGTCGTGAGCGACCAGATCGGCACGCCGACCTACACCTATGACCTTGCCCGGCTCGTCGTGGACATGATCCTGACAGACCGCTACGGCATTTACCATGTCACGAATGAAGGGGAATATATCTCCTGGTATGATTTCGCGAAAGCGATCTTTGAGGAAGCCGGCATCGATACGGTCACGGTGATCCCTGTCACGTCGGAGGAGTACGGCGCAGCTGCCGTGCGTCCCTACAACAGCCGGATGAACCGCGCAAAGCTGAAAGAAAACGGATTTGAACCGCTTCCCGAATGGCGGGACGCCCTGAAGCGGTATGTGGCGATCCTTCAGAAAGGAACCGTCTGATTCATGAATAACCGCGCAAATGTCCGCTCCCGTACCATGCTCATCCTCACCGCGATGATCCTGGTGACGGCGCTGGCGGTGTTTTATCAGTATATATTCGGTGACCGCTATTTCATTTTCATGGAGAGCGACATCGGATCGGATACTGCGCACCAGTATATCTCGCAGTATGCCCTGCTGATCAGAAAACTGCAGACCGGGAACCTGAGCCTTTGGGATTCCACGAACGGATTCGGCGTCAATCTGTTTACCTACAGTCTGACGAATCCGTTCCTTATGCTGCTTTATTTTGCCGGTACGCTGGTCGGCAGGCCGGGCTATCTGTACCTCATCATCTGGCTGTATATCCTTGAGATCCTGCTCACAGGCCTTGCCGGGTATCTTTATCTTTCGGAGTTTTCGTTCAGCGAGTACGCCAAGATCATCGCGGCGTACATGTTCGCCTTCAACAGCTACCTGATCATCTGGGGCCAGCATTATCATTTTGGCGCTTACTGCTTCTCGTGCGTTATCCTCGCGAGGGCGCTGGAGAGGTATATCCGGGGCCGTTCCAGATGGTGGACGGTGACGCTCGCCGGCTTTTTCGTGATCTGGACCAGTGCGTATACAGGATATATGATCATGGTCTTTGCCGCCGTATATACGATGATCCGGCTCCTCATGACCGAGGAGTTTCATTGCGGGCAGTTCCTGAAAAGAGGATTCTCCATTGCCGGTTTTCTGCTGCTGGGCATCGGTATGGGTGCCGTGATCATGCTGCCGTTTGCGTATGATATCCTGGCGGTCTCGAAGAGGCTGGATTCGAAAAAGACGCTGCTGCAGCGGCTTTTTGCCTATGGTTATTACAAGACCAGATACTATAAAACGCAGTACAGCCGGTTCTTTCTTTCGACCGGTGACGGCATCTCTTCGATGAACCGCTACATGAACTACTACTTCGCGCCGTGTCTGCATTTCTCTCTCCTGTTCGTCCTGTTTTTCCCGCAGTATCTGACTGCGGTTCCGAAGATGGACAGCTCCCGGAAAAACAGGGTCTGGCACTATGTGGTATTCGGCATTTTCGCGGTTTCGATCCTGATGCCGCAGGCGGCGATCATCATGAACGGGTTCGCCTATGCGGCCTGGCGCTACTATTTTGTCTACATGATCTATTTCGCGCTGATCTCGGCGAGAATGACTGACGAGACGCTTCGCGGCAACAGCAGGGGATGGATCTATGTTCCGATCCTTGCGCTGACTGCATGGAAACTGCGCGGATTTATGGATGTTTACGGATCGCCCGTAAAGACCATGGCGCCGCAGATCGCGCTCGCTTCAGGCATGACAGTCTGCCTCATGAAGCTCGGACAGAAGGAAAAAGACCGCTTTACATCTTTTGCCAGGGCAGCGCTGCCGGTGTTCCTGATCATGAGCATCGGGCTTGAAGTCTTTGCCACTTTTGACTCGCAGCATATCGTGAGTGAGAAGGACAATCCGCTCAGCTCCCGCGGCGCGCTTGTCAAAGAGGGGGATTATGTGCAGGAGCTGTACCGCTCGGATGTTCCCGGTGCGATCGCGTGGATCAGGGAACAGGATCCCCAGTACGCCAGAATCGAAAAAATGGAGTATTTTACGTTCAGTGTCGACGGAATGGTACAGGATTACCGCGGCGTGAGCGCCTATAATTCGATCATGAGCGGGCGGCTGCAGGACTACACCGATACCTACTGGCCGGAGCTTCGCAGTTATGATGACAACCATTATCTCTTTAAGGATGGTCTTACGAATCCTTCCCAGGTGAATCTTGCCGGGGTGAAATACGTGATCGCAAACCGCTGGGGAAATTTCCCGGCCGGATATAAGAAGGTTTATGAAAAGGGATCTGCCGCGGTCTATCAGAACCCTGACGTGGAGAATATCGGCTCCTTCTACGGCGTGCAGGATGTAAAGATCCATGACGAGGACGGGACCGAAGCGATCGAGGTGCGGTTTGAAGACCGTGATCCGAGCGCGGAGATATTCATCGACGGCAGGACGAAAGACAGCCTTGTGGAAGGAACTGTCACGGCGGCGCAGGACGGTTATCTGTATATCGCGAACCCGAACGAGATCGGATGGAAAGCATACCTTGACGGGCAGGAGGTGCCGATGCTGCTTGCCAACAAGGCCTTTACCGCGATCGAAGTCGGAGCGGGAAGCCATACTTTTGCGCTGCGGTATTTCTGCCCCGGCGTGCGGCCTGGCCTGATCATCAGTGTGTCGTCGCTTGCCGTGTTCGTATTTGCGCTTTTCCTTACGCGGAAGCGGAAGGGGGCAGCGGCATGAGCATTCCCGTAACGCCTTACAAAATAAAGAAGGCATGGAAATACCTCCGGCATTTCGGACCGAAGGCTTTTATGGCGCACCTTGCGGAACGCCTTGAAAAAGAGGCAGTCCCGTATGCGCAGTGGTTTGAAGCCCACAGACCGGATGACAAAACGCTGCTCGGATACCGCGCGGAGAACCGGCCGGACGACCTGCTCATCTCGGTGATTGTTCCGACTTACGAGACACCGGAGAAGTACCTCCGGGAAATGATTGAATCTGTCCGCGGCCAGACCTATGAGAACTGGGAGCTTTGCATCGCGGATGCCTCGGACCGGACCGACACGGTCCGGAAAGTGATCTGGGAGTACGAGCGCAGGGAGACAGAGCGGGGTACAGAGAGGATCTGTTACCGGAAACTTGAGAAGAATGCCGGAATCGCCGAAAATACGAATGCCGGGATCGCGATGGCAAACGGAGAGTACATCGGCCTTCTTGATCACGACGATCTCCTCGCGCCGCACGCTCTCCGGCTGATCGCGGACCGGATCCGGGAGACCGGCGCGGAAATGCTCTATACCGATGAGGATAAAGTCGATTCGGAGGGAAAAAAGCATTTTCAGCCGAATTTTAAACCGGATTATAATGAGGACCTGCTGCGTTCGAACAACTATATCACGCATTTTCTGACGGTAAAGAGAGAACTTGCCCTGCGGGTCGGAGGGATCCGGAGTGATTACAACGGGGCACAGGATTATGATTTCATTTTCCGGTGTGCCGAGGAAGCGGAGAAGATCGAACATATCCCGGAGATCCTGTATCACTGGAGAACACATGCGGCTTCGACGGCGGACAATCCGGAGAGCAAGCTGTATGCCTATGAAGCCGGGAAGCGGGCGATCGAGGGTCATCTTGCCCGGTGCGGGGAGAGCGGGGAAGTCTCTCTTCTTCCGGAATACGGCTTTTACAGGGTAAAGTATCCTCTGACCAGGGAGCCTCTCGTTTCGATCCTGATCCCCAACAAGGACCAGGTGAAAGCACTGTCCGCGTGCCTTGACGCGCTGCGGAAGACTTCCTATCAGAATACGGAGATCCTGATCATAGAAAACAACAGCACGGAGGAGGAGACATTCTCTTTCTATGAAACGCTGAAAAAAGACCCGAAGATTCGGATCCTGACCTGGAAGGAAGGCTTTAATTACTCCGCGATCAATAATTTCGGCGCGAAGGAGGCTGAAGGAGAATTCCTTTTGTTCCTCAATAACGACGTGCGGTGCGTGATCGACTCCGGATGGCTCGGGGAGATGGTCTCCGCTGCGCTTCGAAAGGATGTAGGAGCAGTCGGGGCGAAGCTGTATTATCCGAACAACCGGATCCAGCACGCCGGCATCGTGATCGGGATCGGAGGCGTCGCGGGAGCGATGTTCGTGGATCTTCCGAGAGCGAGAAAAGGGTATCTCAACAAGGCCTCGCTTATGCAGGATATGAGCGCCGTGACGGCGGCCTGCATGCTGATGAAGAAGAGCGTTTTCGAGGAAGCCGGCGGATTTGAGGAGAAGCTCGCGGTGGCGTTCAACGACGTGGATCTGTGCCTCCGGGTCCGCGAAAAGGGGTATCTTATCGTATACGATCCCTTCGCGGAGGCTTATCATGACGAGTCCCGGACGCGCGGCGCGGAGGATTCGGAAGAAAAACAAAGACGCTTCTATACAGAAATCGACTATATGAGAGGACGCTGGAATCGGATCCTGAAAGAGGGAGATCCTTATTATAATAAGAACCTTTCCCTGAAAAGGTGGGATTACAGCCTGCGGGAGAACTGACTTAAAATGGCAAATCGTACAGCGGTGATCGTGCCCAATTACAACGGAATCAGGTATATCGGAAACTGTCTCGCCTCTCTTCGGGAACAGACCGCGAAAGATTTTGAAGTATTCGTTGTCGACAACGGGTCGACGGACGGAAGCGCGGAGCTCGCGGCGGAGGAATTTCCGGAGGTCCATATGATCCGGCTTGAGGAAAATACCGGGTTTACGGGGGCTGTGAACGCGGGCCTCAAAGAGGCGGAACATTTCAAGTATGTGCTGCTTCTTAATAATGATACGATCGCGGGAAAGCATTTTGTCGAGGCGCTCGAAAAGGCGATCGATTCGGATCCGAGGCTGTTTTCCTGTCAGGCGTCCATGCGGCTGATGAGCGATCCTCTTCTTTGCGACGACGCCGGGGATTATTACACGGCGCTCGGCTGGGCTTTTGCGAGAGGAAAGGGAAAAAAAGCGGAGCGGTACAAAAAGAATACACCGGTCTTTTTCTCCTGCGCGGGTGCGGCTGTTTACCGGATGTCCGTGATGAAAGAACTGGGAGGACTGGATCCTCAGATGTTCGCTTACCTCGAGGACTGTGATCTCGGATGGAGGGCGCGCCTGAAGGGCTATGAAAACCTTTATGTGCCTTCGGCTTATGTGCTGCATGCCGGTTCGGGATCGTCCGGATCGAGATATAATGAATTTAAGGTGAAATACAGCTCGAGAAACAGTGTCTATATAATTAGAAAGAACATGCCTCTCTGGCAGCGTGCGGTGAACCTGCCGTTCCATCTTGCGGGATTCGGCATCAAAACGGTCTTTTTCATCAGGAAAGGATTCGGGAAGATCTATATAAAAGGACTTCTCGAGGGGATGAGGATGAAGACCGAACCGGTGCAGGCGGAGCCGGGGGCGTATCTTGCAGCCGAGAAATGGCTGCTGAAAGGAATTCTTCTCCGGATAAAAGAAGGATTTGTTTAATTTGCATCTTGCCTGTTAGAATACGTTGTGCTATATTTTTTCGGAAGCTGCAGTGAATGATTGGTTTTGACTGCAGCATTGTTGTCGTAAGAGGAAAACGGACGTGATTGAGGAAAATCAAAAATTTCTAAACCGTCTGCTGGTCATACTGGATGCTGCCGTAATCGGCATTTCGTTCTTGGGAGCCTGGTTCGTCCGGTTCCGCACGAACCTTCTCGGGGTCCATATTGAGGTCATCTCGCGAAGCGTTTACGTGATCGTATTCGGAATGCTGCTTGCCGTGATGCTCCTGCTTTACAGTGCGTTTAATCTGTATTCCAAGAGAATGATGCGGATCAGGACGCTGCTGTCCAATATCGTGATGGCCAACGCGGTCGGTGTCCTCGTGTTCAGTACGCTGATCTATATCATCAAGATCGTGGACTTCTCCCGAGGCATGTTCATTTTCTTCTTTGCCGCCAATACGTTCCTGGAGGCCGTCGAGCGCTATATGGTCCGGTGGTACCTGACGAGACGGTGGATCAGCGGCAGAAATATCCGTCAGGTCCTCCTTGTCGGATACAGCCGCGCGGCAGAACAGTATATCGACCGGGTAAAGGCCAATCCGCAGTGGGGATACCGGATCCGGGGAATCCTCGACGACAGGGTGAAAGCCGGCACGGAATACCGCGGGATCCGGGTGATCGGAAGGATCGAGAACCTGATGGTGATCCTCCCCGAGAACCACCTCGACGAGATCGCGATCACACTCGGCCTGTCCGAGTACGCACGGCTCGAGGATATTGTGATGCGGTGTGAAAAATCAGGCGTTCACACGAAATTCATACCGGATTATAACAATATCATCCCGACAAGGCCTTATACGGAGGATGTCATGGGCCTTCCCGTGATCAACATCCGCCACGTTCCCCTCAGCAATACGTTTCCGGCGCTGATGAAGCGGCTGACGGATATACTGGGCAGCGCGTTTGCAATTATTCTGTTTTCGCCGATTATGCTTTTCTGTGCGATCGGAACGAAGCTGTCGTCTCCAGGCCCCGTCATTTTCAGGCAGGAACGGGTGGGACTTCACAACAGGCCGTTTCAAATGTATAAATTCCGGACGATGATCGTCCAGAAAGAGGAAGACGAGAAGAAGGCCTGGACGGTCAAGGATGACCCGCGCGTCACGAAGATCGGGGGTTTTATGCGCAGGCACAATCTGGATGAGCTGCCCCAGTTCTTCAATATCCTGAAAGGCGATATGTCGCTCGTCGGACCCCGTCCGGAAAGACCGTTCTTCGTGGAGCGTTTTCAGGAAGAGGTCCCGCGTTACATGATCAAGCACCAGGTCAGGCCGGGCCTTACGGGATGGGCGCAGATCAACGGGCTGCGCGGTGACACGTCGATCAAAAAAAGGATCGAATACGATCTTTATTATATTGAAAACTGGACTTATGTTCTGGATATAAAAATTCTGATCCTGACGCTGATCGGAAGAAACGTCAATAAGAACGCTTATTGACGGAGAGGATAAAAGAATATGACTCGCAAGAACAGAAAAAAGAGAGGGTCCACGATCACATTTGTGGTCGAGGTCCTGGTACTGCTGATTTTGATCGCCGGTATTTTCGCGTATGCGAAAGTCCGTGAAAGCTTTGAGAATTTCCAGAGTTCCGAGATCAGAAATGAGGAGGGCGCACTGGAAGTCGAAGAAGGCTCCGTCGAGATCAACGAGGGTGTTATCGAAGACAAGCATCTTTCCGGATACCGCAACATAGCCGTTGTCGGTCTCGATACGAGAAGCGGATCGCTGAATTACGCCAACTCGGATACGATGATCATCGTGAGCATCAATAATGATACCCAGGAGGCGAGACTCCTGTCGATCTTCCGGGATACTTATCTCGATGCCGGCGGCGAGAGCGGGTACAACAAGGCAAACGACGCCTACAACAGGGGATCGTCGACGCAGTTCCTGTCTATGGTAAACCGGAATCTGGACCTCGCGATAACGGATTATATCGTGGTCGACTTCAACGCGGTGGCGACACTCGTCGATGAGCTCGGCGGGGTCACGATCACCATGACGGCGGACGAAGTGACGCACATGAATAACTATTGTGTGGAGACTTCGAAGGTGACCGGCAAATCCTATCAGAGGATCGAGCCCGAAGTGGACGGGACTTATACGCTTAACGGCGTTCAGGCTACTTCCTACGCCAGAATCCGCGCGACAGCGGGAAATGATTTCAAGAGAACGGCGAGACAGAGGCTCGTGATCGAAAAGATCACGGAAAAAGTGAAAAAGAAAGGCGTTGCCAACTTCTCGAAGATCGCGGAAACGGTTTTCCCGCTGGTGCGGACAAATCTTTCCAAATCGGAAATCGTGAAGCTCGGTTCGCAGATGTTCAATTACAACATCGTGGATACCGCCGGGTTCCCGTTTGTGTTCACATTTGCGGATATCGGGAAGCTTGACTGCGTTGTTCCCGTGACGCTGTACGAAAATGTAATAGAACTGCATTACTGGCTTTTCGACGACGATGATTACACGCCGTCGGCGCAGGTCAGAGAGATCAGTGACCACATTACGGAGAAGAGCGGATACGGGGAGGATTATATCGAGAAGGCGAGAGCGATCGCGGAAGAACAGAATCCGGACACGGGTTCGGAGGCGGACGGACGCTGAGAAGGGAGCGGCCGCTGTCTATATTTAGAAATTTTACAAGAGGCAAATACTATATGTTGACGACCACTGTCTGCGGAGCGGACGGTGGTATTGTCATCTTCGGGGAGAAAAAGGGGAATGAGAAGAAATGCAAGAGTCGATGTCGTGATTCCGGTATCACGGCCGGATGCCCGTCTGCGGGCGCTGCTGGACGCTCTGTCAAGGCAGAGCATGCGTCCGGCGCATATCCTGATCATCAATGCGGAAGAGAAGTACTGGAAAGAGGAATATGTAAAGGACCATCCGGAAGCGGAGATCTATCACATCGGCAAAAAAGAATATATCCACGGAAACGTGCACAATATGGGGGCGGGACTTGTGAGCGCCGACGCGGCCGTATTCCTGACACAGGACGTGCTGCCGTCGGATGACCGTATGATCAGCAAGCTCCTGCGTCCGATGCGTTCGGAAGATGTGAAGGTCGTCTACGGCAGGCAGATCCCGGAGCGCCGCAGCGGGATCATGGACGGGTATGAAATGATGATGCGTTTCCCGGATGAGAGCGGGATCCGTACGGAAGAAGATCTTGCCGCTGCCGGGAGAAACGCCTGTTACAACTCCAATATCTGTGCGGCATATGATATGGAGGCGTTCCGCGCGCTGGACGGATTTCCGGAAAACTGTATCGCTGCGGAAGACCAGCTGTATGCCGCCAAAGTGCTAGCTGCCGGGTGGAGCGTCGCGTACTGCGCGGGAGCCGCTGTTTACCGGAATGTGAGGCTGAGCAACGCGGACTGTTTCAGAAAGAGCTTTGATGAAGGGGTCGCGTACGCGCAGCATCCCGGGATCGTCGGCACCATACGCGATATCAGGGATGAAGAAGGCAGCGAAAGGATCCGTCAGCTTCTGGAAGAAGCCGGGCTGTCCTCCTACAGGCTCCGCTTTGAGTGGCGGCAGCGAGTCCGGAGAA
>DBVZ01000038.1:20772-20973 GCA_002308255.1 Lachnospiraceae bacterium UBA1251
GCGCGTCTTGCGGAGGAGTGCTCCTCAAACCGCAGATTCTGGTCACAGAATAGACACAAAGCCGAAGTAAACTGAAAGTGCTGTTTTATGTTTATCAGACAGAAGTACGTTCAGGGGAAGAAGTATGGAAGACAATCAGATGTTTCAGGAAGAGATGCCGGTTGGGGAAAACAGTCCGGAACAGCAGATTCAGCCGGAACA
>DBVZ01000038.1:21052-33101 GCA_002308255.1 Lachnospiraceae bacterium UBA1251
CCCGCCGAAAGCACCCGTGCGGGACTATTATGCTGACGGAACGCCTGTGAGACCGGAGGGGCACAGCGCGAATATTCCGGGAAGCGGCAGGAGTCAGAGAGAACAGGGTGAAGCGGACCGGGAAAATAACGCCGGAAACCGCCAGGAGCCGCATCTGAGACAATATCAGTTCGGAAGTGAATGGCAGCAGAGACAGATCGCTCCGCAGCCATACGGCAAAGATCCGAAGAAGAACGGAAAAGGCGGACTGATCGCAGCCGTCGCGATCGTTCTTGTGATCAGCATTCTCGGAGGCGCGGTCTTTGCTGCGGCGCGCGCATTCGCGGCTCACGTGAGGGGGCCGGAAGACTTTGAAGAACCTTCTGTGGAGCAGACCCTGCCGGGAGCGGAGGCAAAGAATGAGAGCAGCGCTCCGGCTCCGACGCTGATCCCTGCGGCTCCGTCCCAGAGTCAGACGCAGGAGAGCGCGCCGTCCGGACAGATGTCCGTTGCGGATGTCGCCGAGATGTCCATGCCGGCCATGGTGTCAATCACGACAATGTCCGTGCAGCAGGTGTACTCATTCTTCGGGCAGATCGAGAACAGGGAAGTACCGGGCGCGGCATCGGGCATCATCGTCGGACAGACGGAAACAGAGCTCCTGATCGCCACCAATGACCATGTGATCTCGAATGCCAAGGATCTGAGCGTCGCCTTTGTCGACGAGGAGGTCGTGGAAGGCGTCGTAAAGGGCACCGACGAAAAAAATGATCTTGCGATCGTGGCGGTGAATCTCAATGACATCAAGGACGAGACGAAGGAACAGATCCGGGTCATCAGCATCGGGGATTCGGACACGGTGCGGATCGGCGAAGAAGTTGTCGCGATCGGAAACGCGCTGGGATTCGGTCAGTCTGTTTCCGCGGGCGTCATCAGCGCAAAGGACCGCAAGGTCTCTCTCGAAGACGGCGACCATGTCCTGCTTCAGACGGATGCAGCCATTAATCCGGGCAACTCCGGAGGGGCGCTGCTCAATATGCGCGGAGAACTCATCGGCATCAACGAGATCAAATATGTGAGGGAAGACACGGAAGGAATCGGCTACGCGATCCCGATCACATTTGCGAAGCCGATCCTCGACGAGCTGATGAACCGTGAAACGAGAACAAGAGTAGCGGAAGGCGAGAGCGGATATCTCGGCGTGAACTGCATAACGGTCACGGAAGAGTACGCAAAGGCTTACCGGATCCCGGTCGGCGTCTTTGTCGATGCCGTTCTCGAAAATGAGGCCGCGGAAAAAGCGGGGATCCAGCCGAGAGATATTATTACAAAAATCGGAGATGTCGAGGTCACCACAGCCGAGGGTCTTGTGGAGGAACTGAGATATTACGCTGCCGGAGAAACGGTAACGGTTACCGTGAGCCGTCTCATGCAGGATAATGAATACAAAGAGATCGAACTGGAAGTGACCCTCGGCCGGCGGCCGGCGGATGCCGATGCAGGCAGCACGGAGAGCTCATCCGGTTCGAAGGAAGACAACTTTTGGCAGATGCCGGGCGGAAATCGATAAATGACGGATGATAAAAATCTGGAAAATAAAGAAAAAACGGACGGGGAAAAGAAAGAGGACCGGTACGAGAAGGTCTGTATGATGTGCAGAAGACCGGAGAGCGCGGCGGGACCGATGATCGAAATGATGAACGGCCTGCATATCTGCCACGACTGCATGCAGCGGGGCTTTCACGCCATGAGCAATGCGAATCTGGATCTCGCATCTCTTCTCAAAAATGCCCCGAATGTCCAGTTTGTCGATCTGGGCGGGATTGGCGAGCCGCTCCCGAAAGAGCAGCAGATCCGGAAATCCGAGGAGGATTACGTCCCCTTTACCATGGAGGATATCCCCGCGCCTCACAGGATCAAAGCGGCCCTCGATCAGTATGTGATCGGGCAGGAATACGCGAAGAAGGCGATTTCCGTGGCCGTATACAACCATTACAAAAGACTCATCAACGAGGAGAGAAAGGCGGAATTCGACAAGGAAAACCCGGAACCGGATGATCCGTTCGTTATGAGGGATGACTTTGTGGAGGTTGAAAAGTCCAATATCCTCATGCTCGGGCCGACCGGAAGCGGAAAAACCTATCTTGTTCAGACTCTGGCCAGAATCCTCGATGTTCCGCTTGCAATGACCGACGCCACGACACTCACCGAGGCCGGGTATATCGGAGACGATATTGAGAGCGTCGTTTCAAAACTGCTTGCCGCAGCCGACAATGATGTCTCCCGGGCGGAGCACGGGATCATCTTCATAGATGAGATCGACAAGATCGCGAAGAAGAAAAATGCGAACCAGCGCGATGTCAGCGGAGAGGCGGTGCAGCAGGGGATGCTTAAGCTTCTCGAGGGAAGCGTAGTGGAAGTGCCCGTCGGCGCGTCCTCCAAGAACGCAATGGTCCCGATGAAAATGATCGATACCAGGAACATCCTGTTTATCTGCGGCGGCGCGTTCCCGGATCTCGAGGAGATCATCAAGGAGCGTCTGAACAGACACAGTTCCATCGGCTTCCACGCCGATCTCAGGGATAAATACGACGATGTGCCGAATCTGCTGAAAGAAGTGATGACGCAGGACCTCCGGAAATACGGAATGATCCCGGAGTTTCTCGGAAGGCTCCCGGTCGTTTTTGCCCTGGATCCGCTGGACGAGGACATGCTCGTAAGGATCCTCAAGGAGCCGAGAAACGCGATTATCCGTCAGTATCAGGAACTTCTCCTTATGGATGAGGTGAAACTGTCCTTTGAGGATGAAGCCCTGCGCGCGATCGCGAAAGAGGCGATCGCCATGGATACGGGCGCGAGGGCGCTGCGGGCGATCATTGAGAAATTCATGCTGGACATCATGTATGAAATTCCGAAAGATGACAATATCGGAGAGGTCATCATTACGAAAGAATATATTGAACACACTGGCGGACCGCGCGTTCTGATGCGCGGACAGGGAATGTATTAGGAGGTGCTTTATGTCGGATGATTTTTTCGGAGATCTTGGAAAATCGATCACAAGAGCGACACAGAAAGCGGCGATGCGTACTGGTTCACTGATCGAGTCGACGAAGATCAACGCGCTGATCACAGCGGAGAGCAAAGCGGTCGAGAAGCTGTATCTGGAGCTTGGCGAACTTGTCTATGAGCAGTTTGAGGACGGGGAAGTCAGGACAGACAGCCAGATCCTCTCCATCATCGACGAGCTGGATATGCATCTGGAAAAAATCTCTTCCTACCGGGCGGAGCTCGCTGAAGTCAAAGGAATGAAAGTCTGCCCCTCCTGCGGAGAAATCATTGAAACAGACGCACTTTTCTGTCCGAAATGCGGCGTCTCCACCCTGACCGGAGAGCAGGAGGCTGCGGAGCCGGCCGAAGAAGAGGATCCGTACGGGGCTGAGGAGGAATACGACGACGCGGAGGACGAAGCGGAAGAAGAGATCGAAGAAGAAGCCGATGCGGAATCCGCGGAGCCGGCCGAAGATCCGGAAGAAACAGCGGAAGCAGAAGCAGCGGAAGAAGAACAGGCGGAAGAAGAGCCTGAAAAAGAAACCGAAGAAGACTCCGAAGAAGAATCTGAAGAAGAGCCGGAAAAAAGCCCGGACATTCCGGAAGAGGAGAAACGGGAATGATCTTCATAATGCTCCCTCTGACACTTATGGCGGCTGATCTTGCGATCAAATACCATATCAACCGCAACCGCGGCAGACTGGAAGGAAAAGTCCTGCCGGGAGGGATCGCGCGCCTTCATCTTATGCACAACCGGGGGTTTGCCGGAAACCGTCTGGAGGATCACCCCAAACTGGTCATAGGCGTATCGTCGGCAAGCCTTCTTCTTTTTGCGGCGGCTTTTATTTCCATTCTCCGCATGCGCGGACAGGTTATTTTGAAAGCGTGTCTTGCCGCCGCGCTGGGAGGAGCGCTCGGCAACACCGTGGAAAGGCTGGCAAAAGGTTCTGTAACGGATTATCTGCAGATTTTCCGGAGAAAAAGAACGGGCAAATACGTTTATAATTTCGCGGATATCTGTATTTTTATCGGTTCGGCGGCAGGAATCGCGATCCTCGTGAAAGACCTGCTGAGTGAATTGAAAAAGTAGAAAAAGGCAGCGGCACAGGCCGCAGCTGTCAACGGAAAGAAAAAACCGGAACCGCCTTCTGGCGATTCCGGTTTTTCATGCAGGAGAAGGGACTTGAACCCTCACTGTATTGCTACAACAGGCACCTGAAGCCTGCGCGTCTGCCTATTCCACCACTCCTGCGCGTGCGGTCATTCAACCGACTTTGATATGTTACTATCTTTTTGGTTGTTCGTCAACCCCTTTTTATCTGGCCGGTTATTTTCTTTTCCGGTATCCGGGACAGCGCCGGGAAGAAGGTTTTCGGACATGAGGAAAGCGGCCTGTCGGATGGGCCGCTTTCGTCTGTCTAAATGAGGGGGAGATAGTGAGTGGTTGATCAACTATCTGATAAATATGATAAGCAGTAAATGTGTAGCAGATATGTCCGCTCCAAAAAGAAAAGATAAAAAATCTAAAGAAAATATAAAGAACAGCGAAAGAGATGGTAATAACGTACATTCCCTCGAACCGGGAACCTTTCCGTTGTAAAAAAAGAGCATATGTGGTATCTTTATGACTGTGTATGCGCTATATCTGGAAATGCGGACGCCCGCTGAAAGGCGGCAGAAAACCGTGCCGTCCGGCGTGTCCCGCGCTTCCCAATTAAAATGATACGGAGAAAACGATGAAACTCAGTAAATTGCTGGAAAGACTGCCTCACAAAATCCTTTTCGGAGATCCGGATGCGGAGATCCTCGAAGTGGTATATGACTCCAGAAAAGTAAAGCCCGGCGCACTTTTTGTGTGCATCCCGGGAACCGTCGTCGACGGGCATCAGTTTATGGAGACTGCCGCGCAGGCGGGTGCCTCGGCTCTTATTGTTCAGTCGGATCATGCGGTTCCGGAATCTCTCGCGGGAAAAGAAGGACTCACCGTCGTGGAGACGGAAAACTGCCGGTATGCGCTGGCGATCCTTTCTGCCGCGTACTTCGGGTTCCCCGCGGATCAGCTGCCTGTCGTCGGCGTGACCGGCACAAAGGGAAAAACGACCACGACTTACATGATCAAGTCCATTCTGGAAAATGCAGGAAAAAAGGTGGGGCTCATCGGCACGATCGAGGTGGATACCGGTGCGCGGCGGATCCCCGCCAACAATACGACGCCGGAATCTTTTCTCGTCCAGTCCTATCTGCGGGAAATGATAGAGAACGGATGTGATCTGGCTGTCATGGAGGTCTCTTCCCAGGCTCTCATGATGGACCGGACGGCGGGTATCTTTTTTGAGATCGGTGTGTTTACCAACATTGAGCCGGATCATATCGGGCCCAACGAGCACCGGGATTTCGATGAATACCTCTCCTGCAAGCGGCGGCTCTTCAGGCAGTGCCGCCGCGGGATCTTCAACGCGGACGACGAGCACCTGGAGAAGATCCTGGAAGGGCATACCTGTACCGTGGAAACGATTTCCGCGAAAAAGGAAGCCGACTACTACGCGGACGGCATCCGCCATCTGTATGAGCCGGGATATCTCGGCGTGCGCTATGACCTGCACGGAAAGATGGAATTCCCGGTCGAGCTGGACATCCCGGGGCTGTTTACCGTATATAACAGTCTGACTTCGATTGCGGTAGCCGCTCACTTCGGCGTCTCCGACAGAGAGATCCTGCCGGCCATGAAGAAGGCGAGAGTCAAGGGCAGGGTGGAGATCGTGGATGTATCGGACCGGTACACGCTTATGATCGATTACGCGCACAACGCGATGGCCCTCCGGAGCCTGCTTGAGACGCTGCGCGACTATGAACCGAAACGGCTTGTATGCGTCTTCGGATGCGGAGGAAACCGGGCGAGAGACCGCCGCTTTGAGATGGGAGAAGTATCCGGACATCTTGCGGATCTCACGATCATTACTTCGGATAACCCGCGGTTCGAGGAGCCGCAGGCGATCATCGAGGATATCAAGACAGGGATCGGACGGACAAACGGGAAGTATATTGAGATCGCGGACAGGAAAGAAGCGATCCGGTACGCGATGCGCCACGCTGAGACAGGGGATGTCATCGTTCTTGCCGGGAAAGGACATGAGGATTATCAGGAGATCCGGGGCGTGCATTATCCGATGGATGAACGCGTCCTCATCAGGGAGATCGTCGAAGAGGACGGAGAGAGTATTCGTTGACGGAACTGTACGCCGAAGTCATTGTTGATATTGCGAACAGCGCCCTTGACAGAGGGTTTCATTACGCTGTCCCGGAGCGGCTGAGAGACCGGGTATGCGTCGGCGCGACGGTCAGCGTGCCGTTCGGGAAGAGCGGGAGAGTCGTACGGGGATATGTCGTAGACCTTACGGACAAGTGTGAGTATGATCCGGAAAAGATCAAGCCGGTCATGGACGTTCTGACGGACGAGGAAACGGCGGAGGCGAGGCTGGTCTCCCTGGCTGTCTGGATCTCGGAGCACTACGCCTGCGGGATGATCCAGGCGCTGCGCACCGTGCTTCCGTCAAGAAGAAAAATGCCTGCCAAAGTGGAACAGACGCTGTGGCTCGGAACCGGAAAACCGGAAGCGGACGCGATCAGAGCCGGATTTGAGGAAAAGCGTGCCGTCGCGAAAGCGAGGGTCCTTTCCGCGCTCCTTGCGGAAGACGGCCTGAAAAGAAGCCTTCTTATGAAGAACGCGCATGTTCCGGGAAGTGTGATCGACGGCCTGATCCGGGACGGCATACTGATCCCGGATGAGACGGAGACCATGCGCGGGGGGATCCGGGCGGGGGAAATTCCCGGGGCGAAGATCCCGGAACTGACGGAGGCGCAGAAAGAGGCGCTTTGCGGGATCCGGAAGGAGTGGGAGAAAGGAAAGCCCGTCCTTCTGCACGGGGAGACCGGAAGCGGAAAGACCCTTCTTTATATGGAACTTATCGAGGAAACTCTCCGGGAGGGAAAACAGGCAATCGTCCTGATTCCGGAGATCGCCCTGACCTATCAGACCGTGAGACGGTTCGTGGGCCGCTTCGGCAATCAGGTCTCCTTCCTGCATTCAAGACTTTCGGAAGGGGAGAAATACGATCTCCATAAGGAAGCCAGAAAAGGAAACATCCGCATCATGATCGGACCGAGATCGGCGCTGTTCACTCCTTTCCCGGATCTCGGACTGATCATTATCGACGAAGAGCATGAGGACACCTACCGTTCGGAGAGCACACCGAGGTATGATGCCCGTGAAACCGCGGAAAAACGGTGCCGGATCGAAGGAGCGAAACTGCTGTTCGGATCGGCGACGCCGTCGATCCTGACTTATGAGAGGACCCGCGCAGGGGAAGTGGGCCTCGTAAGGCTCCGGCAGCGGTTCGGATCTTCCCAAAGGACGGTCCGTATCGTTGATATGAAACAGGAATTGAAGAACGGGAACCGGTCTGTCCTCAGCGATGAGCTGAGAGCACGTCTTGAAAATGTGCTCGCGGGCGGTCATCAGGCGATGCTGTTCCTTAACCGCAGAGGCTACGCGGGATTCGTGTCATGCCGCAGCTGCGGGTTTGTCCTGAAATGTCCTCACTGCGACGTCTCTCTTACCGAGCACGCGGACGGAACGATGATCTGCCATTACTGCGGGCATACCCAGCCGAAACTTGCAAGATGCCCGTCCTGCGGATCACCTGCCGTGGGCGGAATGCGGATCGGGACACAGCAGGTTGAAAAGCAGATCGCCGCGGCATTTCCGGAAGTCCGTGTCGCAAGAATGGACAGAGATACGACCGGGGGAAAAGAGGGGCACTCGAAGATCCTCAAACAGTTTGCGTCCGGCGGGGCCGATATCCTGATCGGAACGCAGATGATCGTGAAAGGACACGATTTCCCGGAGGTCGCCCTGATCGGCGTGCTGGCGGCGGATCTGTCACTGAACGACGCCGACTACCGCAGCGCGGAGAGAACGTATGCTCTGATCGCGCAGGCGATCGGCCGATGCGGACGGGCGGATGTGGACGGGACGGCCGTGATCCAGACCTACCGGCCGGATCACTACAGTATAGAAGCGGCGGCCGCAGACGATTACGAGGCTTTTTTTGAGGAGGAGATCTCGTTCCGCAGTCTAATGGATTACCCGCCCTGTGCGGAAATGATGGCGGTCCTTGGCACCTGTGCCGATGAGGACCAGCTTTCCGCCGGAATGCGGCATATCCGGAACCTGATCGACCGGATCGATCCGAAGGGAAGCGTGCACGCGCTCGGGCCAGCCCCCTTAAGCGTAAGAAAGATCAGGGACCGGTACCGGCAGGCTGTCTACCTGAGAAATCCGGACCACGGCGTGCTTGTCAGGGTCGCGGAAAGAATTGCGAAATATGTCCGTGCGAACAGCGGATTTGACAAAATAACGATACAATTTGACTTTAATGTATAAGGAGGCACGGTATGGCGCTTCGTACCATTCGCGTGGAAGGAGACCGCGTCCTGACGAAGAACGCGAGGGAAGTTAAGGAAGTTACCGAAAAAGAGAGAGAACTGATCAGAGATATGTTTGATACGATGCATGAGGCGGAAGGCGTCGGACTCGCAGCCCCTCAGGTTGGCATTCTCAAGAAGATCGTTGTGATCGAAGTCGAGGAGAATGAACCGATCGTTCTCATTAATCCGGTCATCACGGAGACAGAAGGTTCCCAGACCGGATCGGAGGGATGTCTTTCCGTTCCCGGAAAAGTGGGGACGGTGACACGGCCCATGAAGGTCGTCTGTGAGGCAGTCGATGAGAACATGGCCCCGATCCGCGTGGAGGGAGAGGGACTTCTGGCACGCTGCATCTGTCATGAGGTGGATCACCTTTCCGGGCACCTCTATACCGAGATCGTGGAAGGACCTCTGCAGGACGTTGAAGATCTTGAGGAAGACGGGGAAGAGTAAAGAACCCGTGCCCGTTATGCGGGAGGATGCGGATTGAGACTGGTGTTTATGGGATCGCCGGATCTTGCGGCGGTCATTCTGAAAATGTTATATGAAAACGGCTGCGAGATCGTCGGCGTCGTGACCGGTACCGACAAATCGAGAGGGAGAAAGAGTACGCTGATCCCGACGGAAGTGGGAAAACTGGCGCAGGAACTCGGTCTTCCCCTGCTCAAGACGCCGAGAGTGCGCCGCCCGGAAGATCTTGCGTGGATCCGGGAGAAAAACGCGGATGCCGTCATCGTGGCTGCCTTCGGACAGCTCCTGCCTGCGGAACTTCTGAAAATGACAAAATTCGGCTGCATCAACGTGCACGCATCCCTGCTGCCCGCCTATCGGGGCGCGGCGCCGATTCAGTGGAGCGTACTGGACGGGAAGACGCAGACCGGGGTCACCATCATGCAGATGGATGAAGGTCTCGATACGGGGGATATCCTGTCGCAGACCGTCGTGCCTGTTGACGAAGAGGATACTTCCGGGACTTTGTTCGAAAAGATGGCGGAGGCGGGAGGAAAGCTGCTGCTTGAAACGCTCCCCGCGATCGCGAACGGTACCGTAAAGCCCATAAAACAGCCGGCGGAGAGTACAACGCCTTACGCCGGCAGGATCACGAAGGAAATGGGACGGATCGACTGGTCCCGGCCTGCACACAGGATCGGACCGTGGATCCGGGGAATGAATCCCTGGCCCTGCGCTTATACGTATCTGGACGGGAAAATACTGAAGATCTGGAAGGCATCCGTCCGGGAGGATGCTGCGGAGAGGAAAAATTCCGGCGCTGAACCGGGAACGATCCTTTCCGCGGGAAAGGAAGGGATCGAGGTGCAGACCGGAAGCGGGACGATCCTCCTTACGGAAGTTCAGCTGGAAGGGAAAAAACGCATGAACGCGGCGGATTTCCTGCGCGGGTACAGGATCCGTTCGGACCGGCTCGGGATGCACGGGTGAATTTCCGTGACCGTGAGTGAGCACCGGAAGAACAGAAACAGATAATGATCCACCGGAGGAGAGGAATGGCGGAACATACAACAAGAGAAGTGATTCTTCAGATCATGCTGCGGGTGACGCGGGACGGGGAATTCAGCACGGCAGCGATCCGCGATGCACTGGACGCGGAAACGCAGTTCACAAGGCAGGAGCGGGCTTTTGTTAGGACCTGTGTACTCGGAACGCTTGAGCGCATGATCGAGATCGATTATATCATCGACCAGTTCGCGTCCGTGAGGACGGCACAGATGAAGCCTGCGATCCGGAGCATCCTGAGAACTGCAGTCTATGAAATGCTCTACATGGACAGCGTGCCTGATCATGCCGCCTGCTTTGAGGCGGTGCGCCTGGCTCAGAAAATGGGCTTTTACAATCTGAAAGGGTTTGTGAACGGCGTTCTGAGGGCGATCAGCCGGGGGCGGGGCAGCATCACCTACCCTCCGAAGTCGAATCTGATGGAATATTTGTCGGTCAGATACTCCATGCCGAGATGGATCGTGAAAAGATGGGCGGATGAGTTCGGAACGGAAGTGACGGAAAAGATGCTGGCCGCTTTCCTGAGAACAAGGCCTCTGACGGTCCGGCTGCGGGAAAATGAGGAGATCCGGGAGCAGACGCTGGCCAGCCTCCGCAGACAGGGAATCCATCCCGCGAAAGCGCCTTACCTGCCTTACGCATGGTACCTGCCGGAAACCCGGCGCCTTACGGATCTTGCGGCATTCCGGAGCGGACAGATCTATCCGCAGGATGTCAGCTCCATGCTGGTCGCGGAAGCTGCCGGCGCGAAGGCGGGCGACAATATCCTTGATCTGTGTGCGGCACCCGGAGGGAAAAGCCTTCATCTGGCTGACAAGATGAACGGATTCGGTATGGTCGTGGCAAGAGATCTGACAGATGAAAAAGTAGCCCTGATCAAAGAGAATATCCAGAGACTGGACTGCATCAACATGCATGCGGAAGTGAAGGATGCGACCGTTTTTGACCCCCGGTGCGAGGGGAAAATGGATATCGTGATCTGTGACGTTCCCTGCTCCGGTCTCGGCGTGGCAGGCCGGAAACCGGATATCAAATACCGTCTGACGCTGGACGCGGTCGAAGAGCTGATCCTCCTGCAAAGGAGCATACTCAGCAACGCGGCGGCTTATGTGAGACCGGGCGGAACCCTGATCTACAGTACCTGTACGATCGGTCATATGGAAAATGAAGACAACGCGCGGTGGTTCCGTCAGAATTATCCTTTCCGTATGGAAAGTCTGGACCCTCATCTTCCGGAGGAACTCCGGAATGAGGACACGAAAGAGGGATTCCTGCAGCTTCTGCCCGGCATTCACGAGTCGGACGGGTTCTTTATTGCCCGCTTCAGGAAGGAGAGTCTATGACGGAAAAGGATCCCGGAAATGCGCTGCCCGTGAGGGATATCCGGAGCTTTCTGCCGGAAGAGCTTGCGCAGGTCTGCGCGGAAGCCGGGGAAAAACCCTACCGTGCGGGACAGCTGTTTGAATGGCTGCACGGCAAAGAAGCGGCTTCCTATGAGGAAATGCTGAATCTGCCGAAGCGCTTTCGGGAGTACCTTGAGGATCATTTTCCTTTTTCCGTTCCGTCTGTCAGAGCAAGGCAGCAGTCCCGGATCGACGGGACCGTCAAGTTCCTGTTCGAATATCCGGACGGCGCGCTTGTCGAGAGCGTGCTGATGAAGTATAAACACGGCTGGTCCCTGTGCATCTCGACGCAGGTCGGCTGCCGGATGGGCTGCGCGTTCTGCGCGTCCACCATTGCCGGAAAAGTGCGGGATCTTACGCCGTCGGAAATGCTGGATCAGGTGCTTTTCACCGGGCTTGACGCCGGAGAGGAGATCTCCAACATCGTCCTCATGGGCATCGGCGAGCCCCTGGANNGCCGGGGAGATGCTGGGAGAAGTGTACGCAGCCGGCCGAAGCGAGGATGTCCGGATCTCCAATGTCGTTCTGATGGGGACCGGGGAGCCGCTTGACAATTATGACGCCGTCGTGCGGTTCATAAAGCTCCTCACGCATCCGGACGGAAAGAACATAAG
>DBVZ01000038.1:33150-37738 GCA_002308255.1 Lachnospiraceae bacterium UBA1251
CTTGCGGAAGAGGAGCTTACCATCGCTCTGGCTCTCTCTCTCCACGCGCCGAACGATGAGATCCGTCAGCAGACGATGCCTGTTGCAAAGCGCTGGTCCATGGAAGAAACGCTTTCCGCCATGAAGTATTACGCCGGACGCTCCGGGAGAAGAGTGACGTTTGAGTACGCACTCATAAAAGGAGTCAATGATTCCGATGAGAATGCGCGGGAACTGGCGTCCCGCCTGCAGGGGATCCCGTGCCTCGTCAATCTGATCCCGGTCAATCCGGTGGCCGAAAGAGGCCTGTCCGCGCCGGAAGGGGCGGCGGTGGAGCGGTTCAAGAAAAGTCTTGAAAAATATCGAATTAATGTTACTATTAGAAGAGAATTGGGCAGAGATATCGACGGCGCATGCGGACAGCTGCGNNGAAACGCGCAGCCGGATCATGCCGGTGAACCGTGCTTACGACGTGGAGCAGCTATTTGAGGCCTGTCACCGGTATTTTGATATGACGAGCCGGCGGATTTCCTTTGAGTACGCCATGATCGACGGCGTAAACGATCATGACTGGCAGGCTGATCTGATTGCCCGCCGCATCCAAGGCATGCCAGGGCACGTTAATCTGATCCCACTGAACAATGTGGTAGAGAGTCCGTTCAAGCCCAGCAAACGGATCGCCGCCTTTCAAAAGAGACTGGAGTCCCACGGCGTCACCGCAACGGTGCGGCGAAGTCTGGGCGGAGATATAGACGCCTCCTGCGGCCAGCTGCGCCGCAAGGCGATGGAAGAGAAGGGGGGAGCGCATGAGAATCTGGGGAATCACTGACACCGGATTGGTGCGCGAGGAAAACCAGGACGCTTATTCGATCAAAACGATGGGCCGGTTTACCGTCGCCGTCGTATGCGACGGAATGGGCGGCACCAACGGCGGGCAGCTGGCCAGCAGCATCGCCGTTCAGACCTATCTGGATCAATTGGAGCAGCAGCTCAACGACGGAATGAACGCCCAGCAGATCGCGCAGGCATCCGCCTATTGCGTGTCGCTGGCCAATGAAGCCATTCGTCATCAGGCCGCAGAGATGCCGGGTTACGAGCGCATGGGCACCACATTGGTTTCCGGCGTTGCCCGGGACGAGGAGATCCTGGTCACCAATATCGGTGACAGCAGGGCGTATCTCATCACCCGCGGCGGCATCACGCGTATCTCCAAAGATCACTCTGTGGTGGAAAATATGATTGACAGCGGCGAGATCACCCCGGAGGCCGCACGTCACCATCCGAAGCGCAACCTTATCACCCGTGCGCTCGGGCCGGAGCGCACGGCGCAGGCCGACACCTTCCCGGTGGAATGGAAGCAGGGCGATTTCCTGCTGCTCTGTTCCGACGGCCTCATCAACACGGTTTCCGATCAGGAGATCCTCTTTGAGGTGATTCACAACGGAGACCCCGGCGATTGTCTCCACCGGCTGCTGGAGCTGTCACGGATGCGCGGAGCGCCGGACAATGTCACGGCAGTCCTGCTGATGAACATCTGACAGGCGAACGCCCGGAAGAACGTGAAAGGATCGAATACTATGGATCAGTACATCGGAAGAATGCTTGATAACCGGTATGAGCTTCTGGAGCTCATCGGCCGGGGCGGCATGGCCAACGTATATAAGGCAAAGTGTCACCGTCTGAACCGCTTGGTCGCCATTAAAATCCTGAAAAGCGATCTGGCGGACAGCGAGGAGTTCCGGCGCCGCTTCCACGACGAGTCTCTGGCTGTCGCGCAGCTGTCCCATGCCAATATCGTCTCTGTATACGACGTTTCCCGCAGTGAGGACCTGGACTATATCGTCATGGAGCTGATCGACGGCATCACGCTCAAGCAGTACATGCAGCGGCGCGGCGAGATGGATTGGCGTGAGGCGCTGCATTTCATCATCCAGATCATGCGCGGTCTCAGCCACGCCCACAGCAGAGGCATCATCCATCGGGACATCAAGCCCCAGAACATCATGGTGCTTCGCGACGGAAGCGTGAAGGTGGCCGATTTCGGCATCGCATGTCTGGCAGACAGCTCGACGCTCACGCAGGAGGCCATGGGAAGCGTGCATTACATTTCCCCGGAGCAGGCCCGCGGCGACAGGATCGACGCCCGTTCCGACATCTATTCCGCCGGCGTGGTGCTCTATGAGATGCTCACCGGACGACTGCCCTTCGAGGGCGACAGCGCCGTATCCATCGCTATCCAGCATCTCAGCTCCGTCCCGCTGTCTCCCCGGGAACTCAATCCCAATGTTCCGGAGGCGCTGGAGCTGATCACCATGAAGGCGATGAACCCCAATCTGGACAAGCGCTATGCCTCTGCGGATGCCATGCTGGAGGATCTGGAGCGTTTCCGCAAGGATCCCAACGTGGATATGGACTATATCCGCGCACAGCTGAACGATCCCGGTCCGGTCGATGAGCCCACGATGCCTCTGCCCGCGTCTGAGGACGGCACACGGGCCGTTCGCCGCAGCCGTCTGGCCGTGCAGGAGGAGGACGATGATTCCTCCGGCAGAAAGAAGCTGTTTTTGCTTATTGGCGGCGCCGTTCTTGCTCTTCTGGCGATTCTGCTTATCTTTATTGGCATCAGCAAAAACATGAAGAATCCGGAAAAACCGCCAGAATACTACACCGTACCAAACCTCATCGGCCTGACGCTGGAGCAGGCCAACGCACTGCCTGAAGTCGACGGGATCTTTGAGATCCGACTGAGCGGCTCCAAGCCGGATCCCAATTATGCGCCCGGTCAGATTATCGAACAGGATCCCGCCAAGAATCTCAAGCGCAGAGCCAACGGCGATCTTGTGATCAACGTGGTGGTCTGCGTGGATGAGGATCGCCCCCTGATGCCGTATCTCGTCGGTATGGGCTTCCAGGAGGCAAAGGCAAAGCTTATGAATCTGAACTGGGACCTTGATATCAACGAGGAAAAGGAGTTCTCCGATACGATCCCCGTCGGCCAGGTCATCCGCACCACGCCTGTGGAGGGCGAGGAGCTGCAGCGCGGCGCCTACGTGCTCATGATCACCAGCAAGGGCCCGGAAAAGAAGATGGTACAGGTCATCTCCTTCCTGGATCAGCCCCTTACCGACGCCGTTCGTCAGGCGGAAGGTCTGGGCCTCGCGGTAGGCGATCCCGTCTATGAGTTCAGCGATAAGCCGGACGGCACTGTCATCGGTCAGAGCATCGAAGTCAGCGAAGAGGTGGAGGAGGGCACGGTCATAACCTTCACGGTCAGCCGTGTCGTTACCGTTGAGTATTATATCGGCATGGAGATGAATGCCGCCGCGTCCGCCGCCAAGGACGCCGGACTCGTCACGGGCTTTGTGTTTGAAGAGAGCGATGAGGCCCCCAACATCGTTATTCAGCAGAGTCTTGAACCCGACGACCAGGTTTCCGAGGGAACGGTCATCGTATTTACCATCAGCAAAACCGTGGAAAAGACCTACACCGTCACCTACATGGACGGAGACGGAACGATCTATAACGTCATAGAGGGTCTGCACGTCGGCGACAAGACGCCCTCGATCCAGGACCCCGTCAAGGAGGGCTTTACCTTCCTGGGCTGGTCTCCGGAGGTTTCTCCCACCGTCACCGGAAATGATATCTACATGGCACAGTGGGAGGCCGATGAACAGCCTCCCGCGCCTGAACCTGACCCCGGAACTGGCGAGGAGGGCGGAAATTGATCCGCGGCCGCATCGAAAAAGCCCTGAGCGGCTTCTATTACGTGCGAAGCGGCGGCGAAGTGCTGCAGTGCCGCGCCAGGGGAAAATTCCGCCGGGAGGGAATGTCGCCCCTCGTGGGTGATTGGGCGCAGATCACTCTCACCGGAGCGGGAGAGGGCGTCGTGGAGCAGATAGAAGAACGGCGCAATTCGTTTACGCGGCCCGCTGTGGCCAACGTGGATCAACTGGTCATCATAGCGTCGGGCGCTGTTCCGGTCACAGATCCCTATCTGATCGATCGGATCGCATCCATCGCCGCGCTGAAGGGCTGCGACGTTCTGCTGGTGCTGAACAAGTCCGATCTGGACCGCGCCGAAGAGCTCTTCGGTATCTACGCGGCCTCCGCCATTCCCGTGCTCCGCGTCAGTGCGGAGACGGGTGAGGGGCTCGCTTCCCTCCGGGCTGCAATTGATGGAAAGCTGAATGCCTTTACAGGGAATTCCGGTGTTGGCAAGTCCAGCATCCTCAATGCGCTTCTTCCGGAGCTTGCGCTTCCGGTGGGGGAAGTCAGCAAGGCGCTGGGACGCGGGCGTCACACCACCCGGCACGTGGAGCTGTATCGGTTGGGAGATGAAACCTATGTGGTCGACACGCCCGGATTCTCGTCCTTTGACACGACAGAGCTGAATCTGGAGCTGAAGGAACGGCTGGCGGAAACTTTTCCGGAGTTTTCCCCCTATCTGGGCCAGTGTCGGTTCCAGGGCTGCCGCCATGTGAAGGAGAAGGGATGTGCCGTTCTGGCGGCTGTGGCTGCGGGAAAGACCCCGCGCCGCCGTCATGAAAGCTACGTCAGGCTCTGTGATGAACTGAAAGACCTGAAGGAATGGAATACGAAACCAGCGGGC
>DBVZ01000137.1:0-337 GCA_002308255.1 Lachnospiraceae bacterium UBA1251
CCCGCCACTCATCCTCGGGATCCGCGCTTTCCGGCTGCGCCGCCGGGCTGTCCCCGGCCTCAGCGACCAGATACAGGGCATCTTCTCTCAGCAGATGCGTCAGAAAATCCGTTCCGGACCACACTTCCGGAGTACTGAAGTTATCTTTTTCCATCTCCGCGATCGGGGAAATGTCATCAAATGCCATCTCCCGGATCACATACGGTTCCGTATCCGCCATATCCGAAATCTCTCTGCCCCGATTCCTTTTTCTGTCTTCTTTACTGATTGTCTGCCGCTTTTCCGGCGGCTTTCAATGCGCGCTCCTTTTCCTGCTCCGCCTGGGATTTTCTCAGAT
>DBVZ01000137.1:367-3802 GCA_002308255.1 Lachnospiraceae bacterium UBA1251
GCGAGCGCTCCGACCGCGCCGGCCCGCTGCCGGTTCTGGTGCGCGGGTGCAAATGTATAAGGAACGCGGATATCTGCCTCGATCATTTCCCGGTAGACCGGCACGCCGTCGCCGAGGAAAATAACACGTCCCGGCATCTCCGGCTGCTCTCCGCCGCAGATCGAATTGACCTCTTCGATGACCTCTTTCATAAAGATCGGACGCTGCTCCGTGAGCGCGAGCATCTCATTTCCGTCAAACCGGTACAGTGCGTTGTAGACCTGCTCNNTTCGATGACCTCTTTCATGTAGATCGCACGCTGCTCCGTGAGCGCCTGCATTTCATTGCCGTCGAACCGATAGAGCGCGTTGTAGACCTGCTCGCGGCGGGCGTCCATGATCGGGCAAATGAGCGCATCGCTCCCGCACAGGCCGTATGCCAGGGCAGACAGCGTCGGCACCGGAATGACAGGCTTATCCATGGCAAGTCCGAGACCTTTTGCCGTCGCGGAACCGATCCGGAGCCCCGTAAAAGAGCCGGGTCCTGCCGTGATCGCGATGGCGTCGACGGTATTTAAGTCCAGCTGCACCAGCTTTGCAGCGTAGTCGATCAGCGGCAGGAGAGTCGTACTGTGCTTCATTTTATAATTGACGGTACATTCCGCAAGCAGCTGGTCATCCTCGAGGATCGCCGCGGAGGCGACGGGTCCGGAACTGTCGATCGCAAGTATTTTCATGCTGTTTTCCTTCTGTTTTCTTATTTAAGAGATACGATTTACCGAAGCTTTTCCTCAAACCGCAGGTTCTCGATCGTGATGCGCCGGGTGTCGGCATTTTCCGGCAGCCTTTCTATCGTGACGCGGACCGTATCGGCCGGCAGCAGCTCTTCGATCCTCTCCGCCCATTCGATCACGGTCACACCGCCTCCGTAGAGGCAGTCGTCAAGGCCGATCTCTTCCATTTCGTCGGGATCGTCGATGCGGTAGACGTCGAGATGATAGAGCGGCAGGCGGCCTTCCTCCGCGATCTGCAGGATGGTGAAGGTGGGGCTCGTGATCATTCCCTGAATGCCGAGTCCCCGGGCAATCCCTTTGGTCATCACCGTCTTGCCCGCACCGAGGTCGCCGTAAAAAGCGATCACCAGGCCGGGAGATGCGTTTTCCCCTATCTTCTTTCCTATTAAAAAGGTCTCTTCCGCGCTGTGCGAAATGATTTCCATCGATTTTTCCTCTTCCATTCACGCTTTGTGTTCATCGAGTTAGTATAGCTTTGAAACCGCTTTTTGACAAGAAGGCGATGCGTTCCCGAAGCCGTCCGGACATGTTCCTCCCGGAAATGCTTCCGTCCGATTTCTTTCGGGTAATAAGGATCATTTTATGTTACAATGATTTCATCAACCGAAAGGAGAAATTTTTATGCCGAACCCAATCGTAACCATTGAAATGGAGAACGGCGGCGTCATCAAAGCGGAGCTTTATCCGGAGATCGCGCCGAATACCGTAAATAACTTTATTTCTCTCATCAAAAAAGGATATTATGACGGGATTATTTTCCACCGCGTCATCCCCGGCTTCATGATCCAGGGCGGCTGCCCGGAAGGCACCGGCCGCGGCGGTCCGGGCTATGAGATCAAGGGAGAATTTTCCGCCAACGGCTTCAAAAACGATCTGAAGCACACAGAGGGCGTGCTCTCCATGGCCCGCACCATGTTCCCGGATTCCGCGGGAAGCCAGTTCTTCATCATGCACCGCAATTCACCGCACCTTGACGGCCAGTACGCCGCATTCGGAAAAGTGACCGAGGGTCTTGACGTCGTCGACGCCATCGCCCGCGTCAGGACCGGCTGGGGCGATAAGCCCGTGGAACCGCAGATGATGAAAAAAGTCACCGTCGAAACATTCGGCACGGACTATCCGGAACCGGAGAAGATGTAAAGTATCCTTTTTCACTTTCATCCGGTTTCCGTCATCCGGTCAGCTGTTCCCCTGTCAGCACCGTCCCGTCAAGGACGGCATATTCAACCGTGCTTCCAACGTCCATGACGGCTTTGCCGCCGGTCATCTGAATGATCTCGTTTTGTACTTTGGAGAGGCGTTCCTCAGGAATGAGGAGCGTCTCTTTTACGTTTTCCCCGTACTCTTTGCTGAGGGCCGGGAGTTCTTCTTTCGCGAAAAAGTACTCCAGTTTCCCGATGGCTGTGTAATCCGCGGTGACCGTCAGGGGGATCCCGTTCTTCCGCTCGATCAGGATGCTCTTTTCCAATGCGTCCTGCAGCGCTTTCGTATAGCTTCGGACAAGTCCTCCGGTGCCGAGAAGCGTGCCCCCGAAATACCGGGTCACCACGGCAAGGGTATTAACGAGCCCGGCTCCGGTCAGGACGTCCAGCATCGGATGACCGGCGGTGCCCTGCGGCTCTCCGTCGTCGGAATAGCGGATGATTTTCCCCTCCCGAATGATATAGCACCAGCAGTTATGGCGTGCATCATAATACTTGGCCTTCATTTGGGCAATTTTCTCCCGGGCTTCTTCTTCTGTCTCCACCTGCCAAAGGTGCCCGATAAATCGGGAACGTTTCTCGGTGAATTCCGTTTCACAATCCCGGGCCGGAACATAGTATTCAGACATGGCTTCAGTCCTCCCAGAACGCTTTCGGGGGCTGCCAGCCGCCGGAGATATAATCGCGAAGCCGGCCGGCGGTCTTGTCATTGCATATCGTCTCCACCCGAATGGTCTCGGCGTATTCCACCGACTCTACCTTTGCCTCCCGATAGAGCATTTCCAAGACGCCGGCCTTTTCATACGGCAGTGACAAGGTCAAGCGGTAAAATCCGGTGTCCAGACGGCTCCCGATCTTTTCCAGAAGCTGGTCCAATCCTTCTCCGGTCAGTGCGGAGATTGAGATGATATCCACACCATGGGGGCGAATATCTCCTACATAGATGTCAGCTTTGTTGAACACATCGATGCGGGGCGTTGCTTCTGCACCAAGCTGGCGGATAAGCCTTTCCACGACCTCGGCCTGCTCCCGCCAATCTGGATTGGCAGCGTCGATCACGTGGAGGATGAGATCGGCAAAGGTCAGTTCCTCCAACGTGGCTTTAAACGCCTCCACCAGGTGATGGGGCAGCTTGCGGATAAAGCCCACAGTATCGGAGATAAGTACGGTACAGGTATCAGAGATCTCCAGGGTGCGTGTGGTGGTATCCAGCGTGTCAAAGAGCCGGTTTCTGGCGGAGATCTCCGCGCCTGTCAGCGCATTGAGCAGGGTGGATTTACCTGCATTGGTGTATCCCACGATGGCTACCACAGGTATTTCATTCTTTTCCCGACGGTCACGCTGAACAGCCCGGATACGACGGACCTCCTCCAGGTCCTCTGCCAGCTTGGCGATCTTCCGGCGGATATGCCGCCGGTCCGTCTCCAGCTGTGTCTCGCCGGGGCCGCGCGTGCCGATGGG
>DBVZ01000121.1:0-2108 GCA_002308255.1 Lachnospiraceae bacterium UBA1251
ACTTCCCCGCCCGAAAGCGAACGCTTGGGCTTTATCCTCTCCTTAACCAGCTTGGAGATAGGCACCTCCGAAACCGCTTGCGTTACGATGTTGCCCATCGGGCCCACTCCTGCGACTGCCTGCTCTTCCGAAAAACCTTCCTCCATGCGATCGTCGATCATCTCGCTGTAAAACGACAAACGTTCGTCGACCTCATCTTTGGGAAGTCCCGCCAACGCGATTTTCAGTCTTGCCAAAAACTCTTGCTTACTCATGACGCTCCTCCTTCCTCACGAATTGGTAGATCGTGACAACTTCTTTCCATTCATTCTTAAAATCTTCGATGCGCCCCACTCCCGCCTGCGTAATGTGGTAGTACTTACGCAATCTGCCATCGTGTTCCGCGGATCTGACCGTCAGCATCCTCGCCGTTTCCAACCGCTTCAAGATCGTATACAGCGTTGACTCGGACAGTTCGACGTAGGGCTTCAGATCCTTGATGATCTTGTAGCCGTAGGAGTCTTCGTCCTTGATCGCAGCCAGCACGCACACGTCCAGCAGACCGCGTTTCATCTGAATATCCATGGCATGCCTCCTTTCACGATATACATCGTAACACGAAGTATATAGGCTGTCAAGAAAAATCTTGCGGAAACACAAAAAAAGACCCGCCGGAGGGGTCTTTTTGAATGATTAAAAATGGATCGGGTCGGTTTTCGCGGCAGAGCCTGCAGTCTGTTGATAAGATCGAAGCGGCAGTCAGTTTTCGAGGTCGATCCAGTAGCGCTCGAGGTACTCCTTCATTTCCGGTTCAAAAACGGCAGACTCAAATACCCCGCCGTTTTTCAGAATGGTTTTCCGGCTGCCTTCGTTACCGCGGATGCAGGTGATCAGGACTCTGCCTATCCCAAGTTCCCGGCACTTCGGAAGGCTCAGGCGAAGCATTTCGGAAGCGTAACCTTTCCGGCGCTCGCCCGGCGCGACGGAATAGCCGATGTGCCCACCGTATTTTTCGAGATAATCATTGAAAACGTGGCGGATCTGGATCATACCCACGATCTTTCTGTCTTCCTCCCGCACGAAGATGTACTGGGTCGCCGGAACAAGGCCGTCCGGAGCAGTCGCCGGATCTTTGCAGGCCAGGCAGTGCGCCACCCACGCAGCCGGGTCTTCCATTTGCCGGAGTTTGTTTGTGCCGTCCATGGAATCGCCGCTGTCAAGAAAAGCCTGACGGTATGCCCGAATCCCGTCTGCATATTCCGTTGTCGGTTCAATAAGAATCATGTCTGATTTCCTCCGGAGGTTTTGATATGGTGCAGACGTGCTGTCAGTTCCGCAGGGGTTCCCGCTCAGCAGTCCTTCCGCGATAAGGCATTCAAGCACCCGGGCTTCCCGCTCGAACATCGAGGGGCTGTACGGGGCGTCTGGCGTAACGCTCCGGTTCTTCCGGATCGCTTCGGCAGGGTCTGCGAATTCGAGGCGGTATTGCTCCTCGGCTTCGTAGCCGTCCAGCTGCTGCGGCAGAAGACTCTCCTCCGCCGCGCAGAGATAGTAGTAATTCTCCTGTACGAAACGTTCTGAGGGATCGACAAGGCTCTTCTGGGCACGATAGACGCGGCCGTACTCCCGGACCGATTCCGGGATCACGGTGAGCCCGGCCTCTTCGCGTGTTTCGCGGATCATCGCTTCGACCGGGTTTTCTCCGGCTTCGATCCCGCCGCCCGGAAACTTATAATAGTCGTATTTCAGGCTGCGGACCATGGCAGCCCGGCCGTCCCGGATGATGATGCTCCGGGCGGAATCGCGGCGGTGAGTCCGCGTGCATGATTCGTGGTCATGCAGATCCATGTTAAAGAGAAGTCTCATTTTTCCTCCGGAAATGTGATTGAAAGGGGGCATAAATGACAGCCCGATGCTTGCGTCCGGTCAGGACTTCCGTTCCGGCATGAGTTCGCTGACGGCAGCTGCGGCGAGGATCAGCACGGCGCCGGCCCAGCCGAGCGGACGCAGCGGTTCATGCAGGAAAAAGAAGGAACAGAGCACGGAAACGACCGGCTCGAGGTAGCCCAGGATCGCGACAGTCTGGACGGGAAGCGTGGTCATTCCGCGGAAATACAGGCAGTAGGCGA
>DBVZ01000121.1:2176-2458 GCA_002308255.1 Lachnospiraceae bacterium UBA1251
ATAGGGGAGGATCGTCACGGCGGAGACCGCCAGCTGCATCAGGGCCTTGTCCATGGCCGGAAGCTCCTTCATCCGGCGGTTGCAGAAGACGATCGCAGCGAAGCAGACGGCACCGGCAAGCCCATAGGCGATCCCAGCCGGATCGCCGATCCCGCCGCCGAAAATATTGGAGACCAGAATGATTCCGAGAAGTGCTGCCGCGATGCAGGGAAGCTTTCGCGGGTCCAGTTTCTCCTTAAGAACAAGCGGTGTGAAAGCGATGACGAGGATCGGCGCCATGTA
>DBVZ01000121.1:2503-3033 GCA_002308255.1 Lachnospiraceae bacterium UBA1251
GGCGGCAAAGAGAAAGATCCAGTTAAAGCCCAGCAGGATCCCGGAAACAAGCAGCATGATAAGGTTCCGGCGGATCGCTGCGGTATCGGGCTTTTCGCCTTTTGCGGTGCGGTAAAGCAGAATAAAGAGCGCGCCGAGCACACCGCGGTACAGCGCGACAGCCTCGCTCGGGAGTCCCGCAAAGCGAAGGAACATACCGACGGTCCCGTAAAGGACCACCGCGATAATAAATCCTGTGCGTTCACGGCGAAGGGTCATCTGCGATGCCTTCCTTTCTCTTAGTGGTAAGTGCTGCCGCGAAGGGGAGCTCTGTCAGCGGCTTCTGACGGCAGCGGTGTTTTTGGCCTGTCTGTTCCCGGCTGCGGCGGGGCCGGCTCCGAAGCGGTGTCCGGATCCCCTGCGGAGAGGCCTTCCCGCGCGGCTTCCTCCTGGATGCCGCTCATGCGGGCATAGGTGCCGCCAAGTCGCATGAGTTCTTCATGCGTTCCCCGTTCCGTCACGCGTCCGTTTTCGATCACGAGGATCTGATC
>DBVZ01000121.1:3149-4093 GCA_002308255.1 Lachnospiraceae bacterium UBA1251
ATCGCGATGCGCTGCTTCTGCCCGCCTGACAGGCGGATGCCGCGTTCCCCGACCAGGGTGCCGTAACCGTCCGGCATCGCTTCGATCTCCGCATCGATATTTGCCGCCCTTGCGGCTTCACGAATCTCTTCCGGCGCCGCATCCGGCCTGGCATAGGAAATATTCTCTGAAATCGTTCCGTTAAAGAGGAACGTATCCTGCATAACGGTGGAAATATTCTTTCTAAGACTCTCAATCGTGACGTTCTGAATATCCTGCCCGTCAATGCGGATGCAGCCGGAAGTCGGCTCATAGAAGCGGGAGATCAGCTGTGTGATCGTTTCGGGAATGATGTGCGCGTAGAGCAGCTCGAAATCACGGGTGTTGTTCACGACGCGGCTCATCAGGTCGCCGGTCTGCTTGTCGTGAAAAAAGCCGAGATGCATGTGCTCCAGCTTGTCGTAGACCTTTGTTCTGAGATCGCCGACGAGATGCCAGGCCGCTTTATGGGACATGTAGCTGCTCATGAAACGGAAGGCAACGCGCAGAAGATAGAGCGCGACCAGGACCAGGGTGAGATCCAGAATCTCCTTCCAGCTTTCCGCTGTGATGCCGCGTTCCACGATCCCCGTCATGGCGGACAGGGCCTTGGGCGCAGCCAGATTGACCGCGGTAAGGGCAAGCGTCGATAGTATGGCAATGACATAGAGCATCCGGTAACGGATTGCTTATTTACTGAGTCTCCACAGCAGCTTCATGGCGGCACCTGCCTTTCCGGGAATATGTCCCTATCATAGGCGAAATACGCGCGGATGTCTAACCGTTTTCCGGGTGATTTTCCGGCAAATATTCGGTTTATATACAAAAAAGACGCTACCCCGGCGGATAACGTCTTTTTTGGCTGTGCAGGCAGTCAGGACTTAGTATTCGAGGTTCTTGTCGGTCTCCTTGGAGAACACGTGGGC
>DBVZ01000122.1 GCA_002308255.1 Lachnospiraceae bacterium UBA1251
TCCGTCAGCTTCATTATTTTTCTGTCAGCGCCAGATGCGGTTCTTTCACGAAAGCCGCCGAAGAGCTCTATACGACCCAGCCGCATGTCAGTATGATGATCCGGTCGCTCGAGCGGGAACTGGAAACAAAGCTGTTTACCCGCGGCGCGGACGGCATCCGGCTTACGGATACCGGCGAGCAGGTGCTCTATTACGCGGAAAACGCGCTGAAGACCACGGACATGATCCGGTCGGCCTGCCGCACCTTCAACGACCGTTATCTGCGGATCGCCGCGAACCCGAGCAGCTCGCTTGCCTTTATGGCGGGAGATTTTTTCCTGCAGTACATGGAACAGGGCATTGATCTGCAATATATGGAATGCAGCTCCGAGGAGATGTCGGAACTGCTCATCGGCAGGCAGTATGATATCGGTTTTCTTTTCATTCCTTCCGATAAGATCGCGGCGTATGCGCACCGCGCCCGCCGCAGCCATCTGACCTGGCATCCGATCCGCACAGCCGACCTTGTCATTCATTCCGGGCCGGAAAGCCCTTTTTACGGGAAAGCATCGGCAAAGCCCGAAGATCTTGACGGCTGTGCCTTTATTCAGTTCGAAGACGATTACTTTTCGACAGAGGATCTGCTGATGCACTCCCCGGTCTTTCAGAGCGGCCGCGCAAGGATCCGCAAAGTCGTCACAACGAACAGCGACCACATGATGATCCGGATGCTGCAGACGACAGATCTGTGTAATATCGGCAGCTACTGGACGGAAAGCATGTACGGCAAATACAGCTTCTCCATGACGCGGATCGAAGGGTTTGAAAACAGCATCACCTTCGGATATCTGGTGCCGGACAACAAAAGCCTCCGCCCGGAAGCAGAGGCTTTTCTCAGGATCATAATCGACGCCGCGGGAGGCAGCACGTTGAAAGCAGATGCCGGCACGGGGCAGGCAGGTGACGATTCTCCGTCTCTTTGAAAGAAGGGATAATATATGAAAACAGTGAACCGGTCAAGGAATAATAACAAACGAAAAACGACGCTTCGCCGCGCGGCAATGGCAGGAGCCGTACTTTTGCTTCTCGTAGCATGTGCCGCTGTCATTTTCAAAGTCCGTCCGGGCTGGAAATTCATTATAAAGGATTATTTTCAGCGAAGATCGGAAAAAAGCCGTTGCGAGACGGTTTCCGCGGAATCCGTTTCGGTCACGGAAGAGGAATTGCTCGCTCTCGCGCAAAGGGACCGCGTACAGGTCATTTTTGACCGCTCCATGCTCCTCATCAATGCGGATCACCTTCTTGCCGGGGGATCCGGGGCAGACACGGATCCGGCTCCGGATATCGCCTTTTACCGGGACACCGACGTCCTTATGAATACCTGCATCATGGATCCCTACGCGTCTCTCGCCGCCGCCGTCAAAGAGCGGACGGGCGAACCCCTCTATGTGAGGAGCGCTTACCGTTCCGCCGAAGAGCAGGAAGAAGAGTCCGAACAGAGCGGGGACCGCGCGCAGGCAGTCGGTGCGAGCGAGCATCAGGCCGGCCTTGCCCTCGACGTATACGTTCCCTATTATGCGGGAAGCGGGTTCATCAAGTGTCCGGCGGGACAGTTTGTAAATGCCGAATGCTGGCGGTACGGTTTTATCATCCGGTATCCGTATTTCGGAAAAGCGGAAACGGGGATCGGGTACGAGCCGTGGCATATCCGGTATGTGGGAGTGCCGCACGCGGAGCTGATGTACCGGAATTCCTGGACGCTGGAAAAATATTTGGAGATCCTGCCCGCCGACGGATATCTCAGATTCGGAGAGTATCTCATCACGCGCCAAAGCGGGGATACATTCTCGATCCCCGCTTCTTATACTTCCGCAGTAATCTCACCGGACAACTGCGGCGGCTATGTGATGACGTTCCGCTGCGGCAGCTGAGGAGAAGCGCGCAGATCCCGCCTTCCTCCCGATTCCGCATCTTAAGGCTGCCTTCTGAACAGTTCCGGCAGGACTCCCGGCGTCGGTTCCATCACTACCGACAGCCCTTTGACTTCGCCGTCCTCTGTCACGAGTTCCGCCGGTACCGCCTGCCCGAGGACCGGAAGCATCAGATCAAACGTATCATATTGATAATGGATGAGAAGCGCCGGCAGTCCGTTCCAGGTTCCGGCAAGCCCCTGCTCCGTCAGGGCAAATTCCATGGTGCCGAATCCGGGGTGTTCATATTTCCCCGCGATATCCGCGAGTGCCGCAGAAGGCGTCGTATCGGGCGTTTTCGCTTCGGCTTTTGCCTGCATTCCCGCCATCATTCCCTGCATAAGGCCATCAAAGACTGCCTGGAAGCGGCCGGACCAGTCCGGGATCTCTTCCACGCCGAGCGCTTCATCCGCAGCGTAATGTCCGAGAGCATTGACCGCAAAACTGGATGTGGCGTTGGAAAGCGCAATAATGGCGAACTTTTCATCCGGGAGCAGGGTCATCTGCGCGGAGAAGCCGTTGGTATTGCCGCCGTGATTGATCATTTTCTTTTCGCGGTAAATATCGGTGAACCATCCGAGACCGTACTCCGCGCACTGGATCTCCTCAAATTCCCAGAAATAAGGTGTCCCGATCATCTGGTGCGTGTGCATTTCCTTCAGCATTGCCTCGCTGACAAGGCGCTGTCCTTCCCATGTGCCGTCCCCGAGCTGGAACATGGCGAATTTTGCCATATCCTCCGCGGTGGAAACGATCGCGCCGGAAGGCGCGAAAGCGCCGAGATGCATGTACGGCGGCTCGATGAACATATCATTTGCAAATACATAGCCCTTCGAAGTGTTCTCATATTTTGCAAGAGATTCCATTTCAAAATCACTCGAAGTCATTCCAAGAGGAGCGAAAATCCTCTCTCTGACAAAATCCTCGTAAGATTTTCCGGAAAGAACATCGACGAGATAGCCCGCCAGGGAGACCATCTGGTTCGAGTACTGGAATCTGGTGCGGAATGCAGCACTGGTCTGCAGGAACTCGAGGGACTTTACCATTTCCTCTTTATCATCTCTTACGGCATAGATTGCCTGCAGATCGTATTTGGGCGTGCCGGTGCGGTGGCACATGAGATCCCGGGCGGTGACATTTTCCGTCAAAACAGGATTGTTGAGCTTAAGCCACGGAATATAGGAAATGACGGGTTCATCCCAGTCCAGCTTTCCTTCGTCCGCCAGCATTGCCAGCGCCAGGGAGGTAAATGTCTTGGTGATCGAACCGATCGGCAGAACGGTCTCTTTTGTCATCGGAAGGTCTTCCTGAACATTTCTTTTTCCGTACCCCTCCGCGCTTGCCAGTTCGCCGCCGCGGATCAGTGCGACGCTCATTCCGGCGACATGATAGTCATCCATCAGTTTCTTAATGGTCTGTTCCAGCTGCATGGTTATTCTCCTTTCACAATGCATCCGATTCCCGGAGTGTCCCATAATGTCACGCGTCCTCCCCTGTGGTCATACCCTCCGTAAACATCTTCCTGTTTCAAAATATAGACAGCGTCAAGATCGACCTCTTTAATATTGTCGACCGCAGCGGCAAGGTGCATGCCGGCGAGATTTCCTAGCGTGCTTTCCCCCATGCAGCCGATCATGCACGGAATCCCCGCTCCTTCGCAGATCGCCGCGATCTTGAGCGCATTATAGATTCCGCCGCATTTCATAAGTTTAATATTGACCACATCGACGGCGCGGGCAGCGGCAAGCTTTGCCGCGTCATAGATCGAGTGGCAGCTCTCATCCGCCGCGATCAGAACATCGGTGCTTCTCTTTATTTCCGCAAGTCCGTCCAGATCCTGCGCGCGGACCGGCTGTTCAATGAGATCCACGTCAAGATCCGCAAGAATGCGGCTTATCCTGACCGTATCCTTGACGGACCAGCCCTGATTGGCATCCACCCTGATCCGGATATCTTTGCCGACCGCGGCGCGGATCGCCCGGATCCTCTCCGCATCCGCAGCGATCTCCTCTCCCAGTTTGACTTTTATGATCTCAAAACCTTTCTGCACCCAGCCAAGGGCGGTCTCAGCCATCGCGGAAGGCTCATCGATCCCGATCGTCACATCCGAATGGATGCAGGGATCATTTCCTCCGAGATACCTGTACAGCGGCAGGCCGGCAGCCCGGGAGGCAATATCGTAGCATGCGATGTCTATCCCGGCTTTGACCGGTCCGTTTCCCGCATACATTCCGTCCATAACGCGGTGGATCATTCCGATCGCGCGGGGATCGAGGCCGACCAGTTCTTTTTTCAGCTCCTTCCCCACCGCGATCACTGTTTCCAGATTATCTCCCGTCACGTAAGAAAAAGGGGCAGCCTCTCCGTAACCGTTGATCCCTTCGTCGGTGATGATTTTTATTATGCAGGTCTGCATATCGACGATCGTCGCAAATGCGACCTTCATCGGCTCCTCAAACCGGAAGCTGCGCACTTCGAACTGTATATCTTTGATGACCATGTTTTCCTCCGTTCCGGCCATGGAACCGGCTGCTGAAATCCTGTTTCCTGCAGTATTTTCCGATACTGCGCGAAAATGGCCGGCATGATGATTTCTGCCGGCCATTGAAGTACTTATTTTCTTGTAAATTCCCTGGAAGACCGCTCCATGCTTCTTCCGGGAAAAATGCTGCTGAGATTCTGTTTAAGACGTTCGTTTACAGATCCTTGTCCTCAATGCCGCAGTGCCAGCTGGCAAAGGGCTTCGCGATCGCTTCGGAGACATAGCAGGTGCCTTTGCCGAGGCGCATGATGGACGCCGGGATCTCCATGGAGATCGGTCCGTACAGTTCAAGGCGCGAGACCATTCTCTGCCAGCTCATGCCCGCTTCGCCCAGCATGAGGTTGTGCAGCTCAAAGCGCTCTCTAGCGTTGTATGCGTCGCGCGGTCCGATCGTCGCGGCTTTGGGCGGGACTGCCCAGACGTCGCCGGAATTGCCCATCGGTCCGAACAGGGAGTTTTCGGCGATCGTCAGCGGGGTCTCCGTGACGATGCGGGAGCCGAGCTTGACGAACTCTTCCAGAGAATCCGCCTGGAATTCCTTGCTCCGCGGATCGACAAACGCCGTATGTCCCGGCCAGCCCGTCGCGGTGTAGATCACGTCCGCGCCGCCGTCGCCGCATTCCTCGATCATGGCGGAATAGACGCCGTCTGCTTTATTTTCGTTCGTAAATACGTGCCAGTGCTCAACGTCCGGGCGGAGATCCTCGCGGATGCGTCCGTAGAAATGATTGCGGAACGAATAGCCGAGGCCGGCGCCGTAGGTAAGCGGCGCGACATTTCCGTCCTCGTCCGCCCATTCGTCCATCGCGAACAGGTCGACGTTCCGGCAGCTGACGTTGAACTTATTGATCATTTCCGCCACGGCAGAGTAAGCATCCGGCCACTGGTTCGGGAAGATCGCCGTAAAATGCTTATCTTCAAGATCGCTCATCAGGATCCGGTAGAAAATATCCTGCACCATGCAGAGCGTGGGATTGAGGACTACGCGGACGGAGAACCCGTTCTCGTTCGTGTACTCCATATCCTCCCGTTTGATATTGCGGATCCGCTCGAATTCTTCAAGCGGCAGCTCCGAATGCGGCAGCCATTCGGCCGGTTTAAAACGGAATTCATCATAAAGACCCATAGACAGCTTCCTCCTTTTGTATTTAACCTTTGATCGGTTTTGTATTTGTTAATTATGCACATATTATACTCCCAAAAGGGGGAGTAATAAAGAGTGAGTCGGGGGACGTATCAGTG
>DBVZ01000022.1 GCA_002308255.1 Lachnospiraceae bacterium UBA1251
CGATTTCTACGGCGAGCTGCTGACGGAGCACCAGAAGCAGGTGTTCGAGGACGCCGTCCTCAATGATTACTCGCTCGCGGAAGTGGCCGAAGATCTCGGCATCAGCCGGCAGGGCGTGCACGATCTCGTGAAGAGAACGAGGCAGGCGCTGGCCGGATATGAAGAGAAGCTTCATCTGGTGCAGAAATTCATCCGGATACGGGACAATGTGAACCGCATTCAGAAGATGACAGAAGATGAGGGGATCCGGAAACTGACAGAAGAGATCCTGGAGGAGCTCTGACCGATATGGCATTTGAAGGTCTTACAGAGAAACTAACCAATATATTTGACAGCATGCGCAAGAAAGGACGCCTCACCGAGGACGACGTCCGTCTTGCCATGAAAGAAGTCAAGATGGCTCTCCTTGAGGCGGATGTCAACTTTAAGGTCGTAAAACAGTTTACGAAGACCGTCCAGGAGAAGGCCGTCGGACAGGACGTCATGAACGGACTGAATCCCGCGCAGATGGTCATTAAGATCGTCCATGACGAGATGGTTTCCCTGCTCGGAAATGAAGCGGAGGAACTGAAGCTGAAGAGCGCGGGAGAGCTGACCATTATCATGATGATCGGTCTGCAGGGCGCCGGCAAGACGACGACCGCGGCAAAACTGGCGGGCAAGTTCAAATCCGCCGGACGAAAAGTGCTTCTGGTCGCCGGAGACGTTTACCGGCCGGCAGCGATCAAACAGCTCGAGATCAACGGCGAAAAACAGGGCGTTGACGTCTTCTCCATGGGAGACCGTCAGAATCCGGTCGATATCGTAAAGGCGGCGGCCGCCCGCGCGAAGGAACAGAGCTATAACGTCATGATCATCGATACCGCCGGACGTCTTCAGATCGACGACGCGATGATGCAGGAGCTTGAAGCGATCAAGGCAGCAGTGCCGGTCGATTCCACGATCCTTGTCGTGGACGCGATGACCGGTCAGGAAGCGGTGAACGTCGCCAAAGCGTTCCAGGAGAGAGTGGGCATTGAAGGCGTGATCCTTACAAAATGCGACGGCGATACGCGCGGCGGCGCGGCCCTTTCCGTAAGGGCAGTGACGGGACGCCCGATCCTTTACGCCGGCATGGGCGAAAAGCTGAGCGATCTGGAAGTTTTCCACCCGAAACGGATGGCAGACAGGATCCTCGGAATGGGCGACGTCATGACGCTGATCGAGAAGGCGCAGGCTGCGATCGACGAGGAGAAAGCCGCGGAGATGGAGAAGAAGCTCCGCAAGGCGAACTTCGATTTTAACGATTACCTGACCAGCATGGAACAGATGCGCAATATGGGCGGGATCGGAAGCATTCTTTCCATGCTCCCCGGTATGTCCGGAAAGATGGGAAATATCGCCGACATGGTCGATGAAAAGCAGCTGTCCCGCGTCGAATCGATCATCCGCTCGATGACCCCGAAAGAGCGCTCCAACCCGGATCTTCTGAATCTTTCCAGAAAGCAGAGGATCGCGAAAGGCGCAGGCGTGGACATCGCGGAGGTAAACCGCCTTGTCAAGCAGTTTGAGCAGGCGAAGAAAATGATGAAGCAGATGCCCCAGATGATGGGCGGAAGAATGGGTGGCAAAAGGGGCGGATTCAAACTTCCCTTTTAGCATATAAAAAGAATCGTCATACCATGGGAATAAGAGGAGGAATAAAAGTATGGCAGTAAAGATCAGATTAAAGAGAATGGGTAAGAAAAAAGCTCCTTTCTACAGAATCGTAGTAGCGGATGCGCGTTCTCCCAGAGACGGACGTTTTATCGAAGAGATCGGCTATTATGATCCCACGAAAGATCCGAGCGTTTTCAAGATCGATGAGGAGCTTGCGAAAAAGTGGCTCGGCAACGGCGCACAGCCGACGGAAACCGTGGCGAAGCTTTTCAAGATTTCCGGCATTGAAAAATAAGTGGTGACGCGATGAAAGAACTGGTTGAAGTAATCGCGAAAGCCCTTGTGGAAAATCCGGACGAAGTCACCGTGACAGAGAGAAAAGACGGCGATACCCTCGTGATCGAGCTGCGTGTGGCCCCGTCCGATATGGGCAAGGTCATCGGCAAGCAGGGAAGGATCGCCAAAGCGATCCGCTCCGTCGTCAAAGCGGCTTCCGCGAAATCGGATATAAAAGCAGTCGTCGACATCGTCCAGTGAGCAGGGAATCCGGGAGCCTACGTACATGCTGAGTGAATTTCAGGTGGGTGTCATTACGAAGACCCATGGCCTTCGGGGCGAAGTAAAAGTATATACGACTTCGGATGATCCGGACCGTTTCGAGACGCTTGATTCGGTCATCCTGCGGGGCAGAGGCAATAACCGCAGGGTAAAGATCGAAAAAGTCCGGTATATCGGCGAAAAGACCGTGCTCAAACTGGAAGGGATCGAGGATGTGGAAGCGGCGGCGCAGATCGTCGGCTGCGATCTCATGATCCCGAGGGAGGAAGCACTGGAACTGGAGGAAAACGAATATTATATCGGCGATCTGATCGGATGCCGGGTTTTCCTTGAAGACGGTTCGCTTTTCGGTACACTGACCGATGTACTTGCCACCGGGGCAAATGATGTCTACGAGGTGCGCATGGAGGACGGCAGAAAAGTTCTTCTTCCTGCGATACGGGAATGTATCCTTGCGGTATATCCCGAGGAGGAGCGGATGGTGATCCATCTAATGAAAGGACTTCTGTAAATGGATTTTCATGTTTTGACACTGTTTCCGGACATGATCCGGACAGCCCTTGAGACCAGCATAACGGGACGCGCGATCGAGGACGGGATGATCTGTCTCAACACGGTCAATATCCGGGACTTTTCGGCGGAGAAGCATCACAAAGTCGATGATTATCCGTACGGAGGGGGTGCCGGGATGCTGATGCAGGCACAGCCCATTTACGATGCATGGAAAAGCATCGTGGGAGAACGGAAAGACCGGGTCAGATGCATTTTCCTCTCGCCGCAGGGAAGGGTATTCGATCAGCAGTTCGCAAGAGAACTGGCGGTCGAGAAAGAACTCATTTTCCTGTGCGGAAGATACGAGGGCGTCGATGAGCGCGTGATCGAGGAGATCGTCACAGACGAAGTGTCCATCGGGGATTATGTGGTGACCGGGGGAGAACTGCCGGCGCTCGTCATGATGGACGCGATCTCGAGGATGATCCCGGGCGTTCTGCACAATGAGGAATCGGCGGAAGGTGACAGCTTCGGAGACGGATTGCTGGAATTTCCGCAGTACTCAAGACCGGAAGTGTGGAACGGCAGACAGGTGCCGAAGATCCTTCTTTCCGGGGACCATGCGAAGGTCGAGGCGTGGCGGAGAGAGCAGTCGCTCATCCGTACGGCGCAAAGAAGACCGGACCTTCTTGAGAAGGCCGCTGTCAGCCCGAAAGAGAGGCAATTCCTGGAGAATTACCTTGCAAACGAAAATAGGGAATAGTATAATCAAGTACGTTGTTGTAAAGGAGCATAATTATGAGTGATATCATCAAAAAAATAGAAGACGCACAGGCGAAGGAAACGACGCCGGAATTCCGTGTAGGTGATACCGTTCGCGTACACAACCTGATCAAGGAAGGCAACCGCGAGCGTATTCAGATGTTCGAAGGCATCTGCATCAAGAAACAGGGCACGGGCGCAAGAGAGACCTTCACCGTCCGCAAGATCTCGAACGGCATCGGCGTTGAGAAGACATGGCCGATCCATTCTCCGTTCGTAGCGAAAGTGGAAGTGATCCGTTTCGGTAAAGTCCGCCGCGCGAAACTGTTCTATCTGCGCCAGCGTTCCGGCAAGAGCGCGACGAAGGTCAAAGAGATCATCCGCAAGAAACAGTGATTATTATAAAAAGTATTGATGAGGGACAAATACGCAGGTACTTGTCCCTTCTTTAAAATTTATGGCAAAAGCAAAACCTTCGGAGAAACCGAAAAAAAAGAGCATCTGGAAGAAGGACCACTCGAAGTCGATCTTAAGGTGGATCGTCGATATCGGCGTGGTTCTTATTCTTGCGTTTATCACGGCTTTTTTATTTGAGGGCTCCATTACCGTACAGGAAAGCTCCATGGATCCGACGATCCAGGCGGGGGATGTTGTCCTCATCAACCGCATTTCCTATCGTCTCGGTTCGGTCAGAAGAGGCGATCTGATCGCGTACCGGAACCGGGATGTGGAGGATTCTGTCTATCACATCAAGCGCGTCATCGGTCTGCCGGGGGAGACGATCCAGATCAAGGACGGCCTCATCATGATCAACGGCGAAACGTACATGGAGCAGCGCGAGCTGCCGAACATCATCGACGCCGGTATCGCGGTGGAGCCGGTCAAGCTGCGCAATGACGAGTATTTCGTCCTCGGGGACAACCGGAACAACAGTGAGGACAGCCGCTTCGCCGACGTGGGCAATATCAAGCGGTCCTACATTTCCGGAAAAGTATGGTTCCTCAGGAAACCGTCGTCCCGCAGAGGCTTTTTGTAAATGCAGCCGNNAATGCAGCCGGAATAAGAATGCAGCAGACAATGCAGCCGGAATAAGAATGCAGCAGACAATGCAGCCGGAATAAAAATGCAGCCGGAATAAGGAAACGAAAATGGCAAATGCATATCAATGGTATCCCGGGCATATGATGAAAGCCCGCCGAGAGGTGGAAGAGGATATCAAACTGATCGATCTCGTGATCGAACTGGTCGACGCAAGGATCCCGCTGTCGAGCAGAAATCCGGATATCGACGAACTGAGCCGCGGAAAAGCGCGGCTTATTTTGCTGAATAAAGCGGATCTTGCGGATCCGGCGGCGAACCGCGCGTGGGAACAGTATTTTGCGTCACAGGGCATCAAAGCCGTTTCTCTGGATTCGAGGAAGAGCGGGTCCGCGAAACGTCTTCTTCCCGTGATCCGGGAGGTCTGCAAGGAAAGAATCGAGAGAAACCTGCGCAGAGGGATCCGGAACCGCCCGATGCGGGCGCTGATCTGCGGCATTCCGAACGTCGGAAAATCGACTTTTATCAACTCCTTTGCCGGAAAAGGCGTCGCGAAGACAGGAAACAAGCCCGGTGTCACAAAAGGAAAACAGTGGATCCGTCTGCAGAAAGATCTGGAGCTTCTGGATACGCCGGGAATCCTCTGGCCGCGGCAGAGTGACCCCGTTGTCGGGGAGAGGCTCGCCATGATCGGATCGATCAACGATGAGATCATCGAGAAGCAGGAGATGGCATTTGCGATTCTTCGGTATCTGATAAAACTTGCGCCGGAAGCATTGGCGGAACGTTACGGCATGGACGCGGAACATTATGGCGTGGAGGCAGAACGTTGCGGCGGAAACACGGAACATTTCGGCGGTGACGCGGAACAGATTCGAGCGGAAGGCGGCACCGGCGGGGAAGAAGGTCCGGAAAGTGCGGAGGCGTTTTATAACCGGATCCTGGAAAAGATCGCGGAATCCCGGAAATGTCTCAAAAAGGGCGGCGCTTTTGATACTGACAAAGCAGCGGCTATTGTGATTGACGATTTTCGGAAAGGCCTGTTTGGAAAGCTGACGCTTGACGAGGTGCCGGCAGGAGAAACCCGATGACGGGAAAGCAGCCTTAAAAATATCCGGAAAAAGAGTGAAAATGACAGAAAAACAGCGTTTGAAACAACTGGAAAAAGAGAGAAAAGCGGCGGAAAAGCTGGCAAAGGAGAAAGAGCGGATCTATTCGATGCTCTCCTTTGAACGGGAATACGCCGTCTACGGCGCCGTGTGCGGGATCGACGAGGCGGGAAGAGGGCCCCTTGCGGGACCTGTGGCGGCAGGAGCAGTGATCCTGCCCAAAGACTGTGAGATCCTGTATCTCAATGATTCCAAGAAGTTGTCCCCGAAGAGAAGGGCCGGGCTTTATGATGAGATTCTTGAGAAGGCGGTGAGCTGCGGGATCGGGATCGTGGATGCTGCAAGAATCGACGAAATCAATATCCTGCAGGCTACGTACGAGGCGATGAGACTGGCGATCTCCAGGCTGAGCATTCTGCCGGACGTCCTTCTCAACGACGCGGTGACGATTCCCGAAGTGCCGATGCGGCAGGTGCCGATCATCGGCGGCGACGGAAAGAGTCTGTCGATCGCCGCAGCCAGCATCCTTGCCAAGGTGACCAGGGACCGCATGATGGAGGCCTATGACGCCCTCTATCCGGAATACGGCTTTGCCGGCCACAAGGGGTACGGCACCGCAGCCCATATCGCGGCGCTGAAACAGTACGGACCGTGTCCGCTGCACAGAAGATCGTTTATAACGCATTTTGTATAAGAGAAAAGATCGAAGATGAGGAGCACAAATCCTCATCTTTTCTTTTTCTTATTCTGTTTTTATTCTGTTTGCTTTCCGGCGTTTTGAAGCGGGAAAGGGGGTGCACGACTTCGAAAACGGCAGTCTGCATCTTTGATGCGGCGATGAAGATGTGAGAAGGAAAAAGTGAGGGTGTACGACTGCGAAATGGTGCGTCCACATCTTTGAAGCGGCGATGAAGA
>DBVZ01000061.1:0-2543 GCA_002308255.1 Lachnospiraceae bacterium UBA1251
TTGCGCGATGAAGAATAAAAAATGCATAGAAGAACTGTCCCCAAATGCCGCTAAAATGCCAGCCGGAAGAACCGTCCCCGACGTCAGTCCTTGTCGACCCCGAAGCGGATCCCCGCAGCCTTTCTCGCCGTCTCGAGCACCGTCATGACCTGCACGGATGTCGCGATCGCCGCTGCCGCCGCCTCATCATCCCGCTCCTCAATGATCCGGGCGAAATCCTCGAACTCCCGCGTCATGCGATGATGCACAGGATCCGCGGCATAATGGCGCTCGAACACCGCCCTCTGCATGCCGCCCGAGGCACTCGGCGTCTGGCGCGGATTCACCTCGTCCACGACCTCAACATCCAGCCCGGTCATGACATTCGGCTTGCCGTTCACGCGCATCCAGCCCTTCTCACCCTGAATGATCGAGAAGCACGGGCTGTCGGAATCCTTCGCGCCGGTGCACACCGCATTGAACGTCGGATAGGACAGCACCGCCGTCCCGGACGTATCGATTCCGTTGAATCCCCGGTTCGGGAAATACGTAGCCGTCTCCGGGCTCCCGAGCAGCCCGACCACGAAATATACATTATACAGATTGATATCATAAAGCGCGCCGCCGGAGCATTCCGGATCAAATGCCGGCTCGACCTTCCCCGCCAGATAATTCGTATAGCGGCTCGAATACTGCGAATAGTTGAGCTGGGCTGACCGAATATTCCCCAGATTAGGCAGCTCCTTCTGCATCAGATCGAAAATCTGGCTGTGCATCGTGGTAATCGCCTCGAGCACATACCTGCCGGTCTCCTTCGTGAGCGCCTCGAGCTCCCTGGCTTCATCCGCGGTCGTGGTCAGCGGTTTCTCCAAAATGACATCTTTCCCTGCGAGCAGCGCCTTTTTTGCATACGGAAAATGCGCACTGTTGACAAGACCGATATAGACCGCTTCCGCGTCAGCGCCGGCCAGAAGCTCATCGTAATCGGTGTAGACCTCGGCGATTCCATATTTGTCGGCCAAAGCCTGGGCCTTTTCCTTGCTGTGGGGACGGGCAAATATCGCCGTCACCTCCACACTGTCCACCACTTCCAGCGCAAACAGCGCCTCATGTACGATCTTCCCCGTTCCGATAATCGCAAGTTTCATATTATCTCCTTTCGTTCACGCCACATTCATGAGTATTCTGCGTCAATTCTAAAAATCCCCCTTCAGCCCAAGCTCCTCCGGCAGGAACCTCGGGCACACATTCTCCTTGGTCTCGATAACTGCCGCTGCCAGCCTCGTCCCGATCATGCACGATTCCCGGATCGTCTTCCCGTAAGTCAGTCCCATGGTCACGCCTGCAAAAAAGGCATCTCCTGCCCCGGTCGTATCTCTGACATCCACGTTCATGGCCGAAACAATTCCGGAATCTCCGTCAAGCTCTGCATAGACCGCTCCTTCGCTGCCCATCGTGACGACCATGCGGGGAATTCTTGCCTGCCTGACTTTTTCCGCCAGAACATCGACCATCTCCTCCGCCGATAAGTGATCATACTGCTCGGAAAAGAAAATGCCGGCTTCCTGCTGATTGCACACCAGACACGCATTTCTTCTGATCAGATCGCGCCGCGCGATGGCGATGGACATGTTCGAGACGACGGCGTATACGTCTTTACCGTATTTGTCCGCCAATTCGAACACGCGCTTCAGTGTGGATCTTTCCATGTCAAACTCCACCACCACACTGTCCGCATCCTTAAAGATCTCATCCCCGTACGTATCCAGAATGTTGTCGATCTCCCGAAGATCCGGCCGTCTGGAAATCGAGGCTGCGACGTCTCCGCTGCTGTCAAATACCGCAAGCCACGTCCCCATCCCCTCCGGGACCGCCCGGATATACTTGGTATTGATCTTGTGCCGCTTCAGCTGCTCGATCACATCCCGTCCTATTCCGGTTTCATCGACCAGACTGATGAAGGTTGGGCGGAGTTCAACATTGGCAATATCCTCGCACACATTTCTGCTCACGCCGCCATGTACCTGAATGACCCGGCCGGCGTTGCGGCCCGTCGCAACGAAATTCCCCAGCGGATACCCTTTAATGTCTACAAATACCGAACCGATTACAACGATTCCCATGCTGTCCCTCCACGGAATGGATTAGAATCCTTTTAAAACTCGTTCCCGGAAACTGTCTTATCACGAAAAGCTCTTTCCTATAAGAAGATGTTTATTCATGAAAAACCAGTCCCTGTGATGTACCCACGGACGACTTCGTCGGCCGGGGTTTTACGCGCCGTTTTGATAAGTATATCATAAACTTAAGTCGCGTCTCCACGTTTCTTGTCTAAATTATCCGGAGGTAAGCCGGCACCTGCCGGCCCTCCGATCAAAATCCCTGCTCCCGAAGTCTCCGGTCCCCACCGAAGTCGAATGGCTGATTTAGACGTATGTTCAGTTCCCAAAGACCCGCATACCTCTGTATTCTCTCAGGATATGTGCTATAATTCTTATATCATGTAAATCCTTCGCACACACGCACCTGATTTATGAACGACAGATAGAACGTATATATTCATT
>DBVZ01000061.1:2649-2903 GCA_002308255.1 Lachnospiraceae bacterium UBA1251
TGCCCGAATTGTGGAAGCAAACTCCCGGATGGCGCAAAATTCTGCGTGGTCTGCGGCACCCCTGCGATACAGAACATTTCTTCGCCGGGACATTCCAATTCCTCCAGGTCGGGAAATTCATCACAGGCGGCACGGAATGCCGCCCCACAGAATGCCGCTCCTCGTTACGGTACATCGGACCCCGCCCCTCGGAATGCCGCCCCGCGTTACGGTACATCGGAGCCCGCTCCACGGAATGCCGCTCCTCGTTACGG
>DBVZ01000009.1:0-354 GCA_002308255.1 Lachnospiraceae bacterium UBA1251
CTGTGGGAAAGTCCGGCGGGATGCTTAATCCTCCGATGCTGATCGCCGGCGTACTGAGAGGATAAAGAGAAGACATCTCAATTCGTGCTATTATATTTTGCTATCGCTTTATAAATCTTGATTTTTCGTACATGGCAGAAGAGGCATAGGCATCCAATTCCCGCCTTTCCTGTATAACCGCTTTTTCATTGATTAGCGGCGCAAATTCTGACAGGCGTCCTTTGTCGCCGGAAGATCGGACAAGGTCAATTCTCCGAACACTTCCCTGTCTTCCCGGACCCATTTTTCAGTCCGAAAAACTCGCCGGATTCGTGTGTGAAAAATTGCGCTGACCCATTTTTTGACTGAAACCCG
>DBVZ01000009.1:471-597 GCA_002308255.1 Lachnospiraceae bacterium UBA1251
ACCTGACCCATTTCCCGACCCATATCAGATTCGACCGCGCTCACAACCTGGCGAGAGTCAGCCGGAAACCGTCCCGAGATCTCCCGCAAAACGCCATTTTCTGCGCTATTTTTTGTATTATTTTCT
>DBVZ01000009.1:683-2061 GCA_002308255.1 Lachnospiraceae bacterium UBA1251
TTTTTGTGCGTTTTCGGCGGAATGACGGGCGTTAGTTGATTTGTGAATCAACTTGTTCGGATGGGGTGACCCATGTTTTGACCCATGTTTTTCGGGGAGGGGGGATAGCCGTTTCATGCCGCCGCGTTCGCGTTGATTTGGTCGATCACTCTCTTGATGCCCATCCACACTGACAGGTCGGTAAACACTTCCACGATGCTGCCCTGATCCGTGAACGGGGTCTCCTGCAAGACCGACAGATCCTTCATCATACCGTTATGGACGATATACTCCACGATTTGATTCACAAAGTAGATCTGCCTGCTGTCCAGACTGGTTTCGTTCAGGAATGCTGAAAACGCTGCTTTGGCCGCATTCATGTCCAGTCCGACGATCCCACGGACAAACTCGCCGAGCGGTTTTTCGCCGTATTCCGCTTCGTATTCCTTCTTCGTGCCGACCTCGCTCCACAGGATTCTTTCCAGTTCCCTGATATCCGCCGGACTCAACGGCACATTCCCTTTCAGCTTCGCAATGACCGCGTTGTCCTGATGTTCTCGGACATAATACTCCGCTTTTGCCTTGTAGTTTTTCAGATCATCGTTTTCAAGCTCAGATTCGTTCCATTCCATCGAAAGGATCTCGTCGTCAAAGTCCGTTTCGTATAGGAGCTTTGTTACCGTAACATACTTCATCAGTCCCCGCAGGTTTTCGCGGATAGTCTCGAATTCGCCGATACCTGCGGTTTCCAGATAGTCGGTGTGCAGGATTTTGTTGATCAGTTCAGCCTGCATCATGATCTCCGGTATATTGGCGACACCCGCTACAGCGGACACTTTATTCAGAAGATCATGCCGTGCCTTTGTGTGCTTCTGCCCGGCCAGATAGGCGAGTTCGATCCCGTACAGTAAGGCGTCGAACCGCAGCGCCTTCGCATCGTCTTCGTCGGGTTCGATCAGCGGGGCAAGCTCCTCATCGATGAGAAGCGTATCTTCATAGGTGAGAGACTGATAGTGATCCGGACTGGAGTACAGATCCACATATTTCAGGTGCTGCTTCACGGCGAAGTTCTCCCGGTTCAGCTCCCGGACTTTGCGGACCATATCTTCCACCAGCGCTTTGCGGAATTCGATCAGTTCCGGCGTCTGCCACGCCAGATCCTGCAGCTTGAACGCCATCTGGGCTTTGAGGCGGAAGATCGCGCCTTGGAGCGCCATGGTGTTCGCCGTCGGCCGGCCCTTGTTCATGCGGAAGAACTCGAAATTCCCGCAGAAATCGAAGATATAGAACTTGTCCTTGTCCGCACCGTCGATCAGTCCCGGGCAGAGGCGCGTGCCGCGTCCGATCATTTGCCAGAACTTTGCCTTCGACATGACCTTTTTGAAGAAGACCAGATTCA
>DBVZ01000009.1:2081-2773 GCA_002308255.1 Lachnospiraceae bacterium UBA1251
TCCACGGAGATCGCGATCTGCGGCAGCTTATACGGTTCGGAAAACTCGTCGATCGCGCTCTGGGCGTATGTCATGTAATTGTCGATCACCTTCGCGTATCCGATCAGATGCGGATATTCCTTCCCGAATACCTCCAGAATCTTTTCCGCATGAGTGTGATTCTTGGCAAAGATGATCGTTTTGCCGATCCTGTTGCCGTAGTCGATCTTCAGCCCGTGCGTCATGAGGACGTGCAGAACCTCGCGGATGGTGTCCTCGTTGAAGATCCACTCGTTCAGGGCAGAGGACGCGATGCTCTCCGGCAGCTCGCCGTTTTCATCCTCAAAGGTATCCTCATAGATCTGCCGGTCTTCCTCGGACAGCTCGTCGTACACAATTCCCTGCTCGATGAATTTGAGCTTCGTCTCCACCGACAAAAAGTCCACGAGATACCCGTCCTTCACCGCCTGCGCCAGATCGTAGCCGTAGGTCGGGACGCCGCTTTCCAGTTCGAAGACGGCATAGGTGTTCTTGTCGATCTCGTCCTTCGGCGTCGCAGTCAGACCGACGAGCGGAGCGTCGAAATAGGTGAAGATATCCCGGTATTTGTTGTAAATGGACCGGTGCGCCTCGTCGCAGATCACCAGATCGAAATGCCCGCAGGAGAAGAGCTTCCCCTCGTCGTCCTCCACCGTGTCGATGCAGTTCATCAT
>DBVZ01000009.1:2903-3080 GCA_002308255.1 Lachnospiraceae bacterium UBA1251
AAGAGGATGTTCTTCACCCACCCGTGTTCCAGAAGGACCTTGCACAGGGCGATCACCGTCCGCGTCTTGCCCGAGCCCGTCGCCATGACCAGCAGGGCTTTCCGCCGGTTCTTTCGCCCGAAGCTGTCGCAGACCGCCTTGATCGCTCCCTCCTGATAGTACCGCCCCGCGATCTGC
>DBVZ01000119.1:0-767 GCA_002308255.1 Lachnospiraceae bacterium UBA1251
TTAACGAAAAAACATAATGGCAAACAAAAGTAATCAATAGTAAAATGATGGGCAAAGAGTAAAAATCAGGATGGATTACTATGTACATATATTTGATCGGTGCCGGATGCGGGAGCATGGGTACACAGACCGTGAGCGCAATTGAAAAGATGGATGAGGCGGATTTAATCATCGGAGCGGCACGCCTTGTGGAAGGTCTGCCGGATGTGTATGCGTGCAAATGCATCTCTGCCCACAAACCGGACATCATCGCGCAGATCCTCAGGGATTTGGAAAAAAATTGTGCTGGCGGTGAAGAAGTATCTTCCGTGGACATAAAGGAAAAAAGAGTCGCTCTTCTGCTCAGCGGCGACAGCGGCTTTTATTCCGGGACTGCGCGTCTCCTTCGCATGATCGATATGCTGAGGGCAGAGGATCCGGACAGAAAATATGAGACGGAAATACTGCCGGGGATCTCATCCCTGCAGTATTTTGCGGCAAAAATCGGGAGGCCGTGGCAGGATTTTCGCCTGGTCTCCGCCCACGGGCATGACTGCGACGCAGTGTATGAGGTCATGCAGGGAAAGGATGTTTTTTTCCTGACAGGGGGAAAATATACGCCGGCCCAAATCGCGGAGGATCTGTGCCGGGCAGGACTCGGAAGTATCCCCATGATCGTTGGTGAAAATCTCTCTTACGGGGATGAGGAAAAGATTTCCCATGGGACGGCGGAGGAGTTTTCCGGAAGAACATATGCCCAGATGTCCGTTGTGCTTTGTGAGGCTGCG
>DBVZ01000119.1:785-1249 GCA_002308255.1 Lachnospiraceae bacterium UBA1251
GGTATGGCATTTCGGATGACGCGTTCGTCCGCGGGAATGTGCCTATGACCAAGATGGAAGTGCGCGCTGTTGTGCTGGCAAAAATGGGTACGCGGCCGGGTGACATCGTATGGGATGTCGGCGCCGGAACAGGGAGTGTGAGTGTGGAGCTCTCCCGCACGGCAAGACGGGTGTACGCGATTGAGTGCCTCCCCGAGGCATGCGAACTGCTCAGGAAAAACCGGGAGCATTTCTGCGCATGGAATGTAGAGGTCATCTCCGGGATGGCACCGGAGGCGCTCGCGGAACTTCCTGCGCCGGATCGGATTTTTATCGGCGGAAGCCGCGGAAATCTTGAAGAGATCATTCGGACAGCGGTGAAGAAAAATCCGACTGTTCGAATCTGCCTGACGGCTGTTACGCTGGAGACGCTCGCGGAGGCCGGACGAGTTCTCTCCTCCCTCGGACGCGAGGCGGACATATCC
>DBVZ01000119.1:1299-2375 GCA_002308255.1 Lachnospiraceae bacterium UBA1251
CCGGTGTATGTGATCTGCGGGTGAGATATGGCGGTGATGCGGGCTTCAGCCTCCGGCAGGAAAAGATCTGGATTATCAACGGGTGAAAAAATGCGTAGAGTTATGATTGCTGCCATGGGAAGCGGGAGCGGAAAGACTATCGTCACCGCGGGGCTTCTCATGGCATTAAATAAGCGAAATATTACGGTGAGGTCTTTCAAATGCGGTCCCGACTACATCGATCCCATGTTCCATACTCGGGTCCTTGGTCTTCCGTGCCGCAATCTTGATCTCTTTCTTCTGGGAAAGAGGGGAGTTCTGCGGGAACTCTCCGGGTCGGTTGTGCAGGAGTCGGAGAGCACTTCGGGAATTGGCAAAGCAGAACAGCCCTTGGCAGTCATCGAAGGAGTTATGGGTTTTTATGACGGTATTGGCGGCACGACTAAGGCCAGCGCCTACGACGTCGCGCAGCTGCTCGGAACACCTGTCATTCTGGTCGTAAAGCCGCGCGGGCAGAGCGCCACGCTGGCTGCCGAGATCTGCGGGCTTATGAATTTCCGGCCGGAGAATCACATCGCCGGAGTTATTCTGAATGAGTGCAGCGCAGCTCTTTTTGACCATCTGCGACTGATCATTGAGAGGGAGTGCGGGATTCCGGTCTTCGGATATCTGCCGAAAATGGAGGAAGCCAAGGTGGAAAGCCGCCACCTCGGACTTCTGATGGCAGATGAGATCCCGGAATTCAGAGAAAGATTCGAGGCTATTGCGGCGCGCATGGAGGAGACGGTGGAAATTGATCGGATCCTTGCGTGCGCGGGCTCTATGGAAAACGAGACGGATGGAGCGAAGATGCCCGGAATGGCGGATTCTGCAGGGGTAATTACTGGCAATAATTGCCGCATCGCCGTCGCCCGCGACGAAGCATTTTCCTTCTACTATGAGTCATCTCTAGACGCACTGCGTCGGGCAGGCGCGGAGCTCTTACCCTTTAGCCCGCTTTATGACCACTGCCTGCCTGCAAATATCAGCGGACTCTATCTCGGAGGAGGCTATCCCGAAAACTATGCAGCGGAGCTCTCCGCCAATAAGGAGATGCT
>DBVZ01000119.1:2454-2605 GCA_002308255.1 Lachnospiraceae bacterium UBA1251
GGAAAAACTGGAAGGGTCAGATGGACGCGTCTATCCGATGGTCGGTGCGCTGACCGGTGAGGCGGCACGGACGATACGCCTTGTCCGGTTCGGTTACGTGACCCTGACTGCAGAGGCGGACAGCTTGCTGTTTCGGGCAGGCGAGCCGGTT
>DBVZ01000119.1:2625-2757 GCA_002308255.1 Lachnospiraceae bacterium UBA1251
CCATGAGTTCCACCACTGGGACAGCAGTGAGTGCGGGGACGACCTCACAGCCCGCAAGTATGATGGCAGAAATTGGAAATGCGGCGTGGTGAACGATTGCTTGTATGCGGGGTATCCGCACCTTGAGCTTGG
>DBVZ01000119.1:2940-3152 GCA_002308255.1 Lachnospiraceae bacterium UBA1251
CAGAGGAGCGGATTGCAAGACACCGGGTCCTTCGCGCAGGAAAAGGCTTTACTACAGTCGAGAGGACGCGAAACCTCATTGGTCTGACTCCGGAGGCGGATTGGAACGTGCTCATCGAGGACCTGCCGAATCTTGCGGCAAATGAATTCTTCAGCCCCGAAGGAGGCGGAGCGGCTGCTGTCCTTGACGGGGTGAAAAGGATTTGCAAGATT
>DBVZ01000152.1:0-125 GCA_002308255.1 Lachnospiraceae bacterium UBA1251
TTGTAATGATTGACCGCATCCGGGAATTCGATCCTCTCATAGGGAATGCAGGGGTAGAACAGGAAGTGCACGCCCTGCTGCAGCAGCCAAATGATGTGCCCGTGAGCGAGCTTCGCGGGATAGCA
>DBVZ01000152.1:231-400 GCA_002308255.1 Lachnospiraceae bacterium UBA1251
AGTTTTCGTACAGATTGAGAACCCGCGGGATCCCCACTTCTCCGCGCGGGGCTTTTTCGGCGGGGAGAGACTCGTAGCCGAAGATCCGGTCCAGCTTGTACTCATAGAGGTTCGGCAGATGATCCTTGTTCTTCTCGAGGCCGAGTCCGCGCTCGCAGCGGTTGCCGGA
>DBVZ01000152.1:460-3939 GCA_002308255.1 Lachnospiraceae bacterium UBA1251
AGCCTTTGCAGCGGGTCATGGAAGTGGAATAGGTGAACGCGTTGATCTCGTCGATGGAGAGCATTGTGGTCGGCATGCACTCCTCATAGCGTTCGCGGGCGATCAGAGCGGCTCCGAACGCGCCCATGATCCCGGCGATATCCGGCCGGATGACCTCGCAGCCGGCGATTTTTTCGAACGCGCGGAGAACGGCGTCGTTATAGAACGTGCCGCCCTGGACGACGATATTTCTGCCCAGTTCCGCCGCGTCGGAGACTTTGATGACTTTATACAGTGCGTTCTTGATGACCGAGTAGGCGAGGCCTGCGGAAATGTCGGCGACCGACGCACCTTCCTTCTGGGCCTGTTTCACCTTGGAATTCATAAAGACCGTGCACCGCGTGCCGAGATCGATGGGATGCGCGGCGAACAGGGCTGCCTGCGCGAAATCCTGGACGGAGTAGCCCAGGGACTGCGCGAAGTTTTCGATAAAAGAGCCGCATCCGGAGGAACAGGCCTCGTTCAGCTGGACGTCGTCGACGCTGTGATTGCGGATCTTGATGCATTTCATGTCCTGTCCGCCGATATCCAGCACGCAGTCGACGTCCGGATTGAAAAAGGCGGCGGCATAGTAATGGGAGACGGTCTCCACCTCTCCCTCATCGAGCATCAGGGCGGATTTGATCAGCGCCTCGCCGTATCCCGTGGAACAGGAGCGGACGATGACCGCGTCTTCCGGCATATGGGCATAGGTATCCTGGATCGCACGGATCGCGGTGGCGAGCGGATCGCCCTGGTTATTGTCATAGAAAGAATATAAAAGGGAGCCGTCCTCCGCGATCAGCGCGGTCTTTGTCGTAGTGGAACCGGCGTCGATCCCGAGATAGCATTTTCCGTGATAGGAAGACAGATCCGCTTTTTTGACGGTGTACTGATCCTGCCTTGCGCGGAATGCTTCGTAAGAGGCGTCGTCCGGGAACAGGGGCTCCATGCGGGCCACTTCAAATTCAAGTTTGATCGGTTCTGACAGCCTCTCGTTCAGCTCTTCCAAAGAGACCGCTTCCGCATCCGGCAGCGCGTTCATCGCGGAACCGAAAGCGGCAAAGAGATGACTGTTTTCCGGCTCTATGGAATGTTCGGCGTCAAGCTTCAGGGTGCGTTTGAAAGTCTCGCGGAGCTGATCCAGGAAATGCAGGGGACCGCCAAGGAAGGCGACATAGCCGCGGATCGGTTTTCCGCACGCGAGACCGGAGATCGTCTGGTTGGCGACTGCCTGGAAAATAGAGGCGGCCAGGTCTTCGCGGGTCGCGCCTTCGTTGATGAGGGGCTGGATATCTGTCTTCGCGAAAACGCCGCAGCGGGCGGCGATATCGTAAATGGCCGAATAATTCCGCGCGAACGCGTTGAGGCCGGAGGCATCCGTTTTCAGAAGGGAAGCCATCTGGTCGATAAAGGATCCTGTTCCGCCGGCACAGATGCCGTTCATCCGCTGTTCCGCGTTGCCGTTCTCGAAGTAAATGATCTTGGCGTCTTCCCCGCCCAGTTCGATCGCGACGTCCGTCTTCGGATAAAAAGCGGTAAGACAGGTCGAAACAGCGATGACTTCCTGCACGAACGGGATTCCGAGATGCCCGGCCAGTGTAAGGCCGCCGGATCCGGTGATCACCGGACGGATGAGAATATCGCCGAGTTCTTCGTACGCCTGGGCGAGGAGATGGCTCATGGTCTCCTGTATATCCGCGAAATGCCTGCGGTAGCTTTTGAAAAGAGGAGTGTCTGAATCGTCCAGAACGGCGATCTTTACGGTGGTGGAACCGATATCGATGCCCATGCGGTATACGGGCTTCGGCAGGTCTTCTTCCGGAACATTCCATGAAGAAACATCAATATCGTCCGTTTCCTGTGCGGTGCTGCCGGCACGATCATTCCAAGTCACAGTTTCATTCACCATGGAATACCTCATTTGAAAGGTTTTGCTTGTTCATATCAGCTAAAGATTATACAATATCGTTTGAAAAAGCACAAGAAAGGAACGGTTATGGCAAAGTACACCATCATCGCGGAAGAAGGGAGAGCTAAGCGGGCTTCTTTTGAGACGGTACACGGGACCGTCGAGACCCCGGTCTTCATGAACGTGGCGACGGCCGCCGCGATCAAGGGCGGCGTAGGGGCTTATGAGCTGAAAGAGATCGGGACTCAGATCGCGTTATGCAATACCTATCATCTGCATGTGAGGCCGGGAGACGGGATCGTCCGGAAAATGGGAGGGCTTCCGCATTTCATGGACTGGGACAGACCGATCCTGACGGATTCCGGCGGGTTCCAGGTGTTTTCCCTGGCAAAGCTCCGGCATATCAAAGAGGAGGGCGTGACGTTTCAGTCCCATGTTGACGGAAGGCGCATTTTCATGGGTCCGGAGGAGAGCATGCGGATCCAGTCGAACCTGGGGTCGACGATCGCCATGGCTTTTGACGAATGTCCTTCCAGCACGCTGGACGAAAAGTATATCCGGGATTCGGTCGCCCGCACGGAACGCTGGCTCGTACGGTGCGCGGAGGAGATGAAGCAGCTGAATTCGCTGGAGGATACCGTCAACCGGGAACAGCTTCTGTTCGGGATCAACCAGGGAGCGGTCAGCGAGGAGATCCGCATCGAAAATGCGGAAAAGATCCGGGAAATGGATCTGCCCGGCTACGCGGTCGGGGGACTGGCGGTCGGGGAGACGCATGAGGAAATGTACCGGATCCTTGACGTCACGGTGCCGCATCTTCCGCGCAATAAACCCGTTTATCTCATGGGCGTCGGCACGCCGGCCAATATACTCGAGGCGGTGGAGAGGGGCGTCGATTTCTTTGACTGTGTTTATCCGACCAGGAACGGGAGACACGGCCACCTGTACACCGATCACGGTAAGATCAATATCATGAACGCGAAATTTGAGACGGATCCGCGGCCCATCGAAGAGGGATGCGACTGTCCCGCATGCCGCCATTATTCGAGGGCATACATCCGTCATCTCATGAAGGCGGGAGAGGTCCTGGGACTCCGGCTCTGCGTCCTGCACAACCTCCGGTACTACAACCGCCTGATGGAAGAGATCCGGGAAGCGATCGAACAGGGAAGGTTCGGGGAGTACAAGAAAGAAAAGCTTTTAAAGATCGCCGGAGAGTCTTGAAAGTTTGAAAAAGATATACTATTATAGTTAAGATTTATTCTCACTGAGAGAGGGAGGAATTTATGAACACTATCAGTATCGTTGCTTCCGGATCGGCTGCTGCAGGCGGATTCACAATGATCATCTGGCTTGTCGCCATGGTCGCGATCATGTATTTCCTTATGATCCGTCCCCAGAGAAAAGAGCAGAACCGCATCAAGAACATGCTCGCGGATATGCAGGTTGGAGACAGCGTTGTCACGACCAGCGGATTTTACGGCAAAATCCTGGATATGACGGATGACGATGTTATCGTGGAATTCGGCAATAACAAGAACTGCCGCAT
>DBVZ01000023.1:0-1458 GCA_002308255.1 Lachnospiraceae bacterium UBA1251
CCGGCAACAACGACGTTCAGTTCGGCCGCGAGGCACACAAAGACGCTGCGATCTACAGCCTCGACCTGACGGATCTCGGTTATGAGACCAAGGTTGAGAACGGCACATGGGCGGAGACCTATGATGTCCTGATCAGCGCGATCAAGGCAGAAACGGATCCGGAGAAGAGATTCGCTCTGATGCACAAGGCGGAAGATCTTCTTATGGAAACCGGCTGCATCTGCCCGATCTACTTCTACACCGATCTCTACATGGTCGATGATGCCCTGCAGGGCTTCTTCAGCAACCCGCTGGGCTACAAGTACTTCATGTACACTCATTATTGATCCCTGAAGGAAAGGGAAGGTGCTTAAGGCACTGTCTTTTCCGGATGATCAGCTGAAAAATGTGAAAAGGCTTTCGTATTGAAATGATACGGGAGCCTTTTTTTGGTGATAATGCACAAAAATGTATCGTTTTCTCACCTCCGTAAATCCCACTGTATAATTGACAGACCCTTTTAAAAACTGTAGAATATAAAATAGTTTGCATTTGTCATAGCCGGGAGGAAGGATGGCTAAGAACAAATATAACCGGGATTACCGTCTGATCGAAGAGTTCAATGAAAAAGGGCGGGTCCGGACGGATTACGAGTATATCGGTAATCCGTGGTTTTTTTTGACAGACAGCAACATTGTCGAAGAGGAAAAAAGAAAAGCCCTTCGCTGTGTTTTATTTGCGGGTGCGGCGTTTATAGCAGCTCTGATCCCATATTCGGGGATGATGCACAGGCTGTGGATTGCGCTGCCTTTTGCATTTTCGGCGCTGCCGCTTTTTATGCTGGGAGACCTCGTTTTTACTCTTCAGCGTTATAAAGAGCCGATGGAACACCGGCACGCCGACAAACTGAACAACAGTTATCCGGCGCGTGCGCTCGCGGTCCTCTATCTGTCGGGAATCGCGCTGATCGGAGAGGCGGTGTATCTTGTCCTTAACGGTGTGCAGGTGCCGGGAGATGCTGCCGTGTCATTCTGCACGGCGGTGATTGTGTTCTTCAGCTTCCGGCTGTTCCGGAAAAGAGCGGCTTTCCGGGCAGAGGAAAAAAGCGGATCGCAGAAGTTGGGGAACACTTGAATTAATGTTATTTGCGCTTTAATGCGTTAAATAAATAAAGAGAACTCATAAAAAGGAGGAAAAAGAAAAAATGAGCAAAATCAGAAAGCTGCTCGCTCTGGCGGTCGCTCTCGTGATGGTTCTTTCTCTTGCTGCATGCGGCGGCGCTGCACAGTCGGCAAGCGAAGAAGCTTCCAAAGAGGAATCCGTTGAAGCAGAGAGCAAAGAAGAAGCTGCCGAGGCTCCCGCCGAGGAATCTCAGGCAGAATCCGAAGAAGCACCGGCTGAAGAACCGGCGGCAGAAGCGAGAGAGAACATCGTTTATGCGACCTCTACCTTCGGCCAGAAGTTCAGCCCGTTCTTCGC
>DBVZ01000023.1:1481-4227 GCA_002308255.1 Lachnospiraceae bacterium UBA1251
TAGCCCTTGCGGCGGACCGCGGCGGCGCCGTGATCATGAACGGTATCGAAGGCGAGACCATTAACTACAACGGTACGGATTATACCTATTACGGCATGGGTAATCTGGAAGTGACCCAGAACGATGACGGAACGGTCGATTACAAGATCCATATCCGTGATGATCTGAAATTCTCCGACGGAGAACCGGTCACCATCGACGACTACATTTTCTCATTCTATGTACTTGTTGACCCGACTTATGACGGATCTTCGACGATCTATGCGCTTCCGATCGAAGGCATGGAAGAGTACAGAAGCGGCATGGATTCCCGCGGCAATGCTATTTTCGCGGCAGGTCCGGATGCTTATACGGAGAATGACGGCTATACAAAAGAACAGTACGACGCTTTCTGGGATTATTACAACAATAAAGCCGGCGCTGATTTCGCGCAGGAAATCGTCGACTACTGCATCGCCAACGGCTACAATGCGGCCGGCGATTCTGTTTCCGCATGTGCGGCGAACTGGGGCTTCGAGCTTCCGGAAGACGCGACAGCGCAGGATTTCTGGGATGCCATCGTTGCTGCTTATGATACGGTAGAAGAAGCGGAAGAGACCGAGACAGCCGGATCCACCCGTCTGCAGCTCACCATCGCCGCTCTCGGCGCGGAATATGAACAGGGTATTGAAACCGGCACTTCCGCGGCAAACGTTTCCGGTATCACCCGTGTAGATGACTATACCGTCAACCTTCACATGACGACCTTTGACGCGACCGCGATCTACAACGTAGGCCTTACCCTTGCTCCGCTTCACTATTACGGTGATAAGGCAGCATATGATTTCGAAAACAACAATTTCGGATTCACGAAAGGTGATCTTTCCACGATCAAAGCGAAGACCTCCGAACCGATCGGCTGCGGCCCCTACGTTTTTGACGGCTATGCGAACGGTGTTGTTACACTGAAAGCGAATGAAAACTATTTCCAGGGCAAACCCGCTACGGAAGTTCTTCTTCTCCAGGAAGCGGTTGATTCCGACTATGTTCCGGGTATTGTGACCGGTACATTCGATATTGCTGTTCCGTCCATGAACGACGCAACTCTGAAGGCGATCCAGGATGCAAACGGATCCGAAGAACTCCAGGGCGACAAGATCCACACCGTCCTCGTAGACTATCGCGGATACGGCTATCTCGGCATCAACGCTGATCTTGTCAAAGTCGGCGATGATCCGGGATCGGATGCTTCCAAGGCTCTCCGCAAGGGCTTCATGACGCTGCTCTCTGTTTACCGTGATACGGTCATCAACTCTTACTACGGCGACCGCGCTGCCGTCATTCAGTATCCGATCTCCAATACTTCCTGGGCGGCTCCGAAGCCGGCTGACGAAGGCTATCAGGCTGCTTACTCCGTCGATGTGGACGGCAACCAGATCTATGAGTCCTCCATGAGCGAGGAAGAGAGATATGCAGCGGCGAAAGAAGCTGCGATCGGCTACTTCAAGGCTGCGGGCTTCACCTATGATGAAGCTGCCGGCAAATTCACGGACGTCGAGAATACCTACGAGGTCATGATCCCGGGCCAGGGCGAACAGGATCACCCGGCATACGGTATCGCCGTTGCGGCTTCCGAAGTTCTTGAGAGCCTCGGCATCAAGCTGCAGGTCAACGACGTAGGAACCTCCACCTGGAACGATGCCCTCGAGAGCAATACCGCTATGATGTGGGCGGCTGCATGGCAGTCCACGGTTGACCCGGATATGACCCAGGTCTATCACAGCTCCAACGCGCACGGTGAAGGCACGAACTCCAACCACTACCAGGTCGATGACGAAGAGCTCGATAAGCTCATCGTTGAAGGCCGCGGCAGCGCCGACACGGAGTACCGCAAATCTGTCTATAAAGATGCCATGAACATCATTATGGACTGGGGCTGCGAGCTTCCGCTGTATCAGCGCAAAGACTGCACCACCTTCTCTTCCGAGAGAATCAATATCGATTCGATCCCGCAGGATATGACCCCGTACTGGGGATGGTATGCAGAGGTCGAGAAACTTGCTCTTCAGTAATACCGGAGCAGGCGGCGATATCTGAACAGACCGGGACTTCCGCATGAGGAAGTCCCGGCAAGAGACAGAACCGGCGCGGAAAGCAGATCACTTTCCGTGCCAGTCTTTTGTTTTTATCCGAAGAAAGTTGGTGGGCGTATGGCTAAATACACTATAAAACGTCTGCTGTACAGCGTGCTGATCCTGTTTTTCGTTATGTTTCTCATCTATATCCTGATGTACAATATGCCGTCGGGATATGTCGAAACAAAAGCAAGGGAGCTGGCCTCGAGGCCCGGCGCGACCAAGAGTTACGCGGAATGGCTGGCGGATCTGAACGCGCAGTACGGTATGGATAAGGGAATCGTCGGAGGATATGTTACGTGGCTGAAAAGTGCCCTGACAGGAAACTGGGGTGACAGCTGGGCATGGACGGTCCCTGTTACGAAGGAATTCCACGACACGATCTGGTACAGCTTTATTCTGGGATTCGTGTCATTTGTATTTGAGATTCTGATCGCGATTCCGCTCGGAATCACGGCGGCAAAGAAACAGTACAGTTTTACCGATTACTTCACGACGGTATTTTCAATGATCTGTATTTCGATGCCGACGTTCTTCATCGCTACTCTTTTAAAATACCTGTTTTCTGTCAAGCTCGGGTGGTTCGATCTGTCCGGTATGCAGGGCAGAAACTATATGAATCTGTCTGATTT
>DBVZ01000023.1:4278-7897 GCA_002308255.1 Lachnospiraceae bacterium UBA1251
CGTTATACCAGAACCAACATGCTGGAAGTTCTGAACGCCGATTATATCCGAACGGCAAGAGCAAAAGGCGTTCCGGAAAAAAAGGTCATCAATTACCACGCTTTCCGGAATACGCTGATCCCTCTGGTAACGACCCTCGGCGGCAGCCTCCCGGGGCTGTTTTCGGGCGCGCTGATCACGGAGACGCTTTTCTCGATCCGCGGGATCGGTTTTGCGTCTTATAACTCTATGGTCAAGGGGGATATCCCGTTTATCATGTTCTATCTTGCCTTTATCTCCATTCTGACGCTTCTCGGCAACCTGATTTCCGATCTCCTGTACGCCGTGGTCGATCCGCGCGTACGGCTGGGTTGATGGAAGGAGGTTGTAAAGATGGCAAAATATAATTTGAACGAAGTCCTTAAAGAGAGGGAACGGCAGAACGCGGCAGCTAAAAAGGCGGACAACGGAGAAGAAACGATTGCCCTTGATGATGTGTCCCGTGTTAAAGTACTTTCTCCGGGACGCCAGGTCTTCAAGCGGTTCGTGCGCAACAGGCTCGCGGTAACCGGCTCGGTCATCCTGATCGTCATGTTTTTCTTCTCCTTTATCGGACCGCTGCTCTATCCGTACGGACAGAAACAGATCTTCTACAAGTTCGACAAGCAGAAGGTAAACTACGCGCTTGCAAAGCAGAACACGGCTTTTAACGGTTATGACATTGATCCGGAGGTGCAGCTCGACCGCACCGTCGTCAATGCCGTGAACAGCAATATCAAGAAAATGATCGCCGCCGGTCAGGACAATATGGTAGGCATCGGTACAAGCGGCGGCTATGCACTCCGCAAACTCGGCGACGGGATCTATGTTCTGTCTTCCGCAGATGTCAGCCAGGTCGCGGCGACCGGTTCCGGGTCCATCACGATCGGTACATACAGTCAGGTCGCAAAAAAGATCGATTACGAAGTGGCTCCGGTCGAGGGACTGGAAGAAGCGGTCGCGCAGGCTGTTGCGGCGAAGAAGGACACCGTGGCTTTGAACGGAGTGAACTATACCCTGAAGAGGGGCAAGGCGAAATCCTATGAGATCACATCCGAGCTGAGCGGTATTCAGTACACCGGTGCAGCCCTTGATGCGGGATTTGAATCGGCGCTTTCCGCAGCGGCAGCAGATCTTTCCGCTTTTGAGTACGGCGGAAAATCCTATGTCCTTGACAAACAGGGCCAGATGATCAACGTCTATGAACTCGGACAGGTCAGGGACGGAAAGGTGTATTCCCTTTATACCCTGGACACGTTTACGGTCGGCCAGAAAGTGGCGAATGACTTCCGGCCGAATGCGCTTCTTGCCGCGTACGATTCCGGTGAATTTGAATCGGACGGCCAGAAGTATACGATCACACCGGAAGAAGGAGCGCTCATCGTTCAGGATGCTTCCGGAAATGAGTTCGCGGAATTCAATTCCTTCTCTGTCCGCCGATATTCCGGTGAAGACACCATGGAATATGATCTCAAGAAAGCCGTTTCCGCGAAGATCGAGGAAATGCTGGAGAGCGGTCAGAAGAGCGGAACGCTCACCCACGGGATCCCGCAGCAGGCGGAAGACGGCTCCTATATGAAGGATGAGAACGGCAAGTACATCATGAACGATACCGAACTCAAGATCACGCAGCGCCTCGAGGGCGAATACGTCATCAACTGCGACCAGATCAATTACGTGATCGATACGTACGCATCACCCTCTTCAAAACACGTGCTCGGTACGGACGGCGACGGATTTGATATGCTTGCCCGCATCATGTACGGCGGCCGTGTTTCTCTTATGGTCGGTTTCGTTGTCGTCTTTATCGAGACGTTCCTCGGCGTTATCATGGGCGGTCTTGCAGGCTACTTCGGCGGATGGGTGGACAACCTGATCATGCGAATGGTTGATATTTTCTACTGCCTGCCGTCGATGCCGATCATGATCATCCTCGGCGCGATGATGGATGCGATCCGTCTGGATACATACAAACGACTGATGGTCATGATGGCCGTTCTCGGTGTTCTCGGATGGGCGGGTGTCGCGAGACTCGTCCGCGGCCAGATCCTCTCGCTCCGCGAGCAGGAATTCATGGTGGCGACGGAAGCGACCGGTATCCGCATCAAAGACCGCATTTTCAAACATCTGGTTCCGAACGTCATGCCGCAGCTGATCGTAACGGCGACCATGGGCCTCGGCGGTGTCATCCTGACAGAGTCGACACTTTCGTTCCTGGGCCTCGGCGTCAAGCATCCGCTTGCCACGTGGGGAACGATCATCAACTCCGTATCTTCCGCGTCGGCGATCAAGCACTACGCGTTCATCTGGATCCCGGTCGGCATGCTGATCTGCCTGACTGTTATCGCGTTCAACTTCGTCGGTGACGGTCTCCGCGACGCATACGATCCGAAGGCAAAACGATAAGGAGGGATGAAATCATGGCAGAGAAGAAGAAATCCTCCTATATATCAGGAAAAGAATCAAGAAAGATCACAAAATTCAACCGTCAGGTAACCAAAAAGCTGGAGAAGGAACGGTCTGACGCGAATAAGGATCCGAAGCTCTATACGACAACGATGCGGGACCCGAATAATGTCGTCGAGTTCGATAATGTCTGCACGTATTTCTTTACGGATGTAGGCGTTGTCAAAGCGGTCGACGGCGTCAACTACGACGTCCCGAAAAACTCGACGGTAGGAATCGTCGGAGAGTCGGGGTGCGGCAAATCCGTGACGTCGCTGTCTCTTATGCAGCTGCTGGCGAGACCGGCGGGGCAGACGGTCGGCGGACAGATCCGCTTCAATAAGGGAGACGGCACCGCCTACAACATCGTCAACACACCGAACGCGATCATGGAGACCATCCGCGGAAATAAGATCTCGATGATCTTCCAGGAACCCATGACGGCTCTCAATCCGGTCTTCCGGATCGGCGACCAGATCAATGAGGTCACGCAGCTCCATAATCCGGAGATGTCGGAAGAGGAAGTGAAGCAGAGGACCCTCGAGATGCTGGAACTGGTCGGCATCGCGAACAAGGAAGGCGTTTACAATATGTATCCGCACGAGCTGTCCGGCGGTATGCGGCAGAGGATCTGCATCGCGATCGCGCTGGCCTGCTCGCCGACGCTGATCATCGCGGATGAACCGACGACAGCTCTTGACGTGACGATCCAGGCACAGATCCTGGACCTTCTGCAGAACCTGAAGGACAAGCTGAATTCCTCGATCATGCTGATCACGCATGACCTCGGCGTCGTGGCCGGCATGGCGGACTATGTGGTCGTCATGTATGCAGGCCGCGTCATCGAGAAGGGTACGGCGGAAGAGATCTTCCACAGGCCGTGCCATCCGTACACGATCGGTCTTATGAAATCCAAGCCGGTCGTCGGCAAAAAGGTCGACAAACTCTACAATATCCCGGGCAGCGTTCCCAACCCGGTGGCGATGCCGGATTACTGCTATTTCCGCGACCGCTGCGAGATGCAGTGCGATAAGTGCGCCGGCGAGTATCCGCCGGAGATCAAACTCTCGGACACCCATTTTGTATCCTGCTACCGCTACTATGAGGAGGGCGAGATCATGGGCTATCCGAAATCTGTGAATGTGGAGGAACTGTT